>BTUC01000284.1:0-9411 GCA_045863575.1 Phycisphaerae bacterium | reverse complement strand
GTCAAACATCTGGCTCTGGTACTGGGAGTACCTGCCCAGGGTCGCCCCACTCACCCCGCCGCCCCACTCGATCCCCTGCCCGACGTAGGGCACCATCCAGTATCGCGTCCAGTTCTCGCCGGCGGCAGCCATGCGGTCGAGCCAGGTATAAAACAGAGATTCCCGGCCACCCCAGCAGACGTTGTGCCCGACGGGGCGATAGGGCTGGCCGTTATCAAAGCGCAGGTAGCGCGGATTGCGCGGATCGATCCGGACGAAGCCGCGGGCCGTGGATGCCACCGCCGTGAAGTGGAGCGTGTGCACGGCCGCCTCGCCGGTGTGATCATTAGCCAGGAGACGGCACGTGTGTGCACCGAGTTCCAGCGGCACGATGCGGGCCATCCACGCCGGGCTCTCGCCGGTGTAGAAGGCCGGGATGACGCGAGCGGCGCCGGAAGGACCGGTAAACTCGAAACGAGCGTCGATCAGGACAGGGTCGTAGGGATTGCTGTACGTTCGCGACAGACCGAAACGGATGGTGAGGGGCTGATAGAGGCCGATCTGCGTCCCGCTCTGACTGACGGAATTGATGGTCAGGGCGCTGGCGGGCGCGGTCAAGGCCACCAGACCAACTAGCGCCCCGGCCATCAGGATCCGTTCAGTACGCGACCAGAAGCGCTCGATGCGCGTTATCGGCCCTCTCCAGCGGCAGGAAAACCGCACCCGGTACTGGTCCATTATGGCGTCCGCCTGTATCGCAGCACTCACTTGACCGGGCGCGCGCCGCCCGATCCTCCGCGACCATCAAGTGTACCAGAACGACACGGGGCCTGGCAGAGGAATTTCGCGAAAACACAGGAGAATTCGCATCTTGAGGTCCTCTTGCGGAAGCTCACATCGGCGCCAATCCCCGAGGCCCTCGCGATCCGATTCTGTCTCGCTCTCGCTCCATCTCGCCCTGCCCCCAAGCTCCTCGGGGCCATCGCCGGGCCGACGGCCGTCGTTCACTTGGCCGCTCCCGCTTCGGCTCGCATCCGCTCGCGCAGGGGGGCGATCAGATCCTCGCGTGTGTCCTCCAACTCGCGGATCCAGATGTTGCGGAATTTCACGGGATGGCCGTGATACTGGATGTGCAGCGGCGCCTTGGCCGGTAGTGGGTGATACATGGGCGGCTTGCGGTACTCGGACTCGCCGACGATCTCGAAGTGGTCCTGAATCAGCACGCCGTTATGCAGGATAGTGACGAAGGCCGGCTTGAGCAGCTTGCCGGCGCTGTCGAAGCGGGGCGCCCGAAAGATGATGTCGTAGCTTTGCCACTCACCGGGTTTGCGGCTGGCATTGACCAGCGGGGGCCGCTGCTTATAGATCGAACCGGCCTGGCCGTCGTAGTACGTTTCGTTGTTATACGAGTCGAGGATCTGAATTTCGTACTTACCCATCAGGTAGACGCCGCTGTTGCCACGGCCCTGGCCTTCGCCCTTGACCTCCTCCGGCGAAGCCCATTCCAGGTGCAACTGGCAGTCGCCAAAGGCACGCTTGGTGGTGATGCCGTTCCGGCAGATCCCGTAGCCGTTTTCGATGGTCCACTTCTCGCCGCCCTCCCATGCGGAGAGATCCTGGCCATCGAAGAGGACGATCGCGTCCGAAGGCGGTCCGCCAGGCGTCGCGGCCGGCGTAACCGGCTTGGGCTTCGGCCAGTCAATTCCGCTGGTCCACGGCGGCGGCTTCTGCTGAGCGCTGAGGTTGAGCGCGACCGTCCCCACGAAAAACACGGCCAGGCTCCGCCGGCACGCCAGACCCAAACGACACGTTCGCTCTGCCATACAGTTCGCTCCTGACTATGACGCACCGCGCGGCCGTAGACGAGCACGCCCGGCGATCCCGTCGATCACCCCTGTCACCCCCCGCGACGTTTCCGTCACGCAGGAAGGGGCATTGTAACGGCCTATTCCGAGCGCCACCAACCCCGCTATTCACAACCCACAACCGACACCGGACACGCAACACCCAACACCGCCCCCCCCTCCCCCAAGACCTACCCGGATATCGATCCGGGCACCAACCGTTCCGCGTACGACATCATGCCCCAGGTCATGACTTCCCAGATCATCAGGCGCGACACGTTCGGGGGTCCGTCCGAAAGGAGCAGGTCGCGCACATAGCGCAGTTCCGCATCGGCCGGCGCGAGGAGTCGGCCATAGCGTGCCGGTTCCCGCCGGGCAAAGGCATACATGAGCGACGGCATGGCGGCCATGTCCACGTTTTTCACTGTGTAGTCGGGCACGTCGGCTCCGCGTGTTTTCTGATGGCCGGCCAGCCACTCGGCCGCGGCGTCAAACTGGCTCAGGATCGCTGCCCGCGTCGGCGAATCGAGCGGCAGATGCTTCAGTCCGGTCGCGTAGAAGTCAAAGCAGTAAAAGATGATCCCGGAAGGCCGCTGCTCGAACGTGATCGGCCCTACCTCCCGGAAGTCCGTCCGCGCCAGCCAGTGCATGCCATCAATCCCCAGCTTCAGATACTGTTGCTCACCCGTGGCCTCGTGCATGAGCAGGGCCAGCTTGCCCACGTTGGCCGTCGAGCACCACCAGGGCCCGGCATACTGCGGCCACAGCCCGTTGCTGATGCCCCCTTCCGGGCTGACGTAATTGTCCATCATGAGTTGGAGGAAGGCCCTCACCGAGTCCAGGTAGCGTTCGCGGTCAGCCGGTTCCCGGCAGCGCAGCGCGGTGGCCAGCACGCCCATACCGATGGTCCCACTGTCCGCGGCGTTCCACTGGCCGGTATCCTCGCCGGGAGCCCGGGAGTGATTCATGTAGTAGGCGCCGGCCGGGATCATCCGGCTCTGGCAATCGACTGCCCAGTCGGACCAGCGGCGGCACGCATCCAGATACCGGCGATCACCGGTCAGGTCGTACGCGACCACCAGGGCCCGCGCCGCATGGGCGTCCTCGAACGCCGGCATGTGGTGGGTGGCCGTCTCCGCGTAATCCCGCTCGAACACGCGGAAGGGCTCGTAAGGCTTCTGAAGGTCCGCGGCAGCCAGATCGCAGAAAGCCAGAAAAGCCGAGCGGAACTCACCCGTCGCCTCGCCCGCCCGGCCCCCGGCAGCAGGAGAGGCGCAGCCGGCCAGAAGCGTCGCCAGGAACGTCACCAGTCCGATCAGAACAGTCCGTGCCTTCATCATGACGCTCATCCTACGGAGGCGGCCACGGGGCCTCAACCGGAATCCCGGGCATCCGCGCGCCGGAATCTCGGAGGCTTGACCGGAATGCCGGTCGAGTGCAATGTAACGTCAGGAGCGCACCGGCATCACTACTGGAGGGGAGCCGATCCGACATCCCTCCTGAGTGAGGTACCCATGAGGATGCAAGCGCGGGGATGGCACGTCTGGCCGATGGCCGCCGCCTGTCTGGCGGCTTCACTCCCTCGAGGCATCTGCGCGCAGGAAGCGAACCCGTTCGCCCCCCAGGGCCCCAGCAGCCGCCCGGCGCCCGTCCGGGACGTCCTCTCCAGCGCCCAATGGGCCACCCTCGAGCGGACGGTCGGCCGCGGCCTGGACTGGCTGGCCCGAAATCAGCAAGCCGATGGATCCTGGTACACACTCTCCACCGGCCAGCCGGGCGTTACCGCCCTGTGCGTGCTGGCCTTCCTGTCGGCCGGACATGAGCCGGGCAAGGGCCGGCACGGCGCGGTCATCGACCGCGGGCTGAACTACGTGCTCGCCGCGCAGCACCCCGACGGCCTGCTGGCCCGCCATTATCCCAGCATGCCCATGGTCTCCAACAATCCGTCGCACACGGCCATCTACAATCACGCCATCGCCGGACTCATGCTCAGCGAAGCGTTCGGCATGACCCACGGCCAGACGCACGCGCAGATTCGAAAGACCATCGAAGCGGCCCTGGGCTATACGCGCCAGCGTCAGCTGGACCGCAAGAAGTGGGAGGGCGATCTCGGGGGCTGGCGCTACGTGAAGCCGTGGCCGGTCAGCGACTCGGACCTGTCGGTGACCAGTTGGCAACTCATGTTTCTGCGCTCCTGCCGGAACGCCGGCTTCGATGTGCCCGCGGCCCACATCGACGAGGCGATGGCGTACGTGAAGCGCTGTTATGATCCGCGCAGCGGGCGGTTCCTCTACGCTCTCTATGGCGAAAACCGGCGCAGCTCGCGTGGCATGACCGGCGCGGGGATTCTGGCCTTGTCGCTCGGCGGGCTTCACGGCACGGAGGCCGCCCGCACCGCCGGCGACTGGGTCCTGAACCACCCCTACGACCAGTTCAACGCGCGGGTCGAGTATCACGACCGGTTCTTCTACGGCGCTTTCTACTGCAGCCAGGGGATGTTCCAGTTGGGGGGACGGTACGCTGCGGAGTTCTACCCCGTGCTCCTGCGCACGCTGGCCACGCACCAGCAAGCCAGCGGCTGCTGGGACGCGGAGGCAAACATCGACGAGGTGTACGGCAACACCTACTCGACCGCCCTGGCAGTGCTGGCCCTCACACCCCCGTATCAGTTACTGCCCATCTTCCAGCGATAGTGCCCTTTCCACGCTCTCCGGAAGCATCTCAGCGCGGCTCCTCCGCAGAGGCCGCTTCCACCGGCCGTCCCGCTTCCGACAGCCGCCGGAAGTAATCCTCGATGGCCTGTCGGTACTGTTCGGGTGGCATGTTCTCCCGACCTTGCCGCAGCTCGTCGAGGAGTTGCGACGCCAGCACGTTGAAATCACGCCCGCTGCCGCCGCGAAGGGTTCCAGACCCGGCATCCTGGAATCCGCCGGTGGACGGGTCGCCCGCCGGGCGTTGAGCCGCGGAAGCCTGCGCGGGCTTTCGCTCGCGGGCTTGGCGCGCCTCGCGGAGCGCCTGCTCCGCATCCTCAGACCACGCCCGAGCCTCGGCCATGGCGGTATCCATCGGCTGTGGCTCATCCTGGCGGGATCGTGTGGGCTGGCCCGCGTTGGCCGGTTCCTGATCCGCAGGCTGCTCGCCGGGCATGGGGGAGGGAGCAGGCTCCCCCGAGCCGGGCTGGGCCGACGCTTGCGGGCTGCCCGATCCGGACATCCCGTTATTGCCCAGGCCGCTGCCGGCGCCGTCGCCCGGCTTCGCCCAGTCGCCGCTGACCATGATGTTCGAGCGAATGACCGCCCCGAGCTTCTCGCAGGCTTCGCTCTCGCGCTCGATGGCCTCCAGCAGACGGGCCAGTTGCTCCTCCAATGAAAGCGGCTGGCCCTGCTCCGGCGGCGGCGGTGTGGATGGCTGCCTGGAGGCCCAATCCTCGTAAGCGTCCAGCAACTCGTCGAAAAGCTTCTCGGCCCGGGCGAACCCGATCGCCAGGTCCTCCTGAGCCTTAACCGAGGCTCCCTTCTCCTGCGTGTCCAGCATCCGGCCGGCCATTCCCTGGCGGAGATTCACATCGGAGAGGATGAAGTCCGCCATATCCGCACACTGAGCGCCGATTTCGGGCGTGCTCACTGCCCCCAGGCTGCGAGCCACGCGCTGCATCTTCTCGGCGAACGCGCAGGTGTCCGCCTCCAAACGCCGCTGGTCCACCGCCAGCACTGGTCCGATCCGGCCGACCGCCAGGGCCGCGCGCTTGGTGATCATGTCTTCCTGCAATGAGGCGATGGCGTCGGCTTCGATCATACGTTGGGCCACGTAAGCGGAAAGCGCCAGGCTCTCCTCATCGAGATCGCCCGCGGCGGTCAGGGCCTCCTTGAACGAATGAATCAGCTTGACCAGGTTCCTGCTGCCCCTATCCAGGGCCGAATCGCCCGGCGAGGCCGAGGCGGAGGGAAGCCGCCGGGCCTGCAACGCAACCTCCGCGGTGAGCTCGCGGCATTGTGCCAGCGGCCCCTGCTGAGCATCCATCCCGCGCGGGATCCACGTCTCGGTCCGCGCCTGTAGTTCCGCCGCCATGCGGGCAACTTCCATCTGGGCCGTGATCAGCGCCAACCGCAACCAGTCACCCGGATCCGCCGGCTTGGTCTGCGCCGGCTGGGCCCATGCGCTCACCACCGTACGGACGGCGGCCTGCCGCTGCGCCAACACCGTCAACTGGTCGCGAAGCGTGCGGGCGCACTTGCGGCTCGAATCCATGTAGCGCCGCAGCAGATCGGGATCCTTGGCCAGGATTTTCGCCAGCGCATCCATCAGCGCTTTGCGGCGCTCGGCCCGCTCCTTGATCTTTTCCATGATTTTTTTGGCGACGTCGTCCGGGACCTCCACCATCTTGCCCGTGCGCGGATTGAGCGTCGGCTTGCAGGCGCCCAGCAGCGCCTGCATGTCCTCCAGAAACATCTGGTGCATCTTGGACAGATGCTGCAGCGACTGCTCGGACTGCTCCCGCTGGGTGAACTCCTCGAACTCGCCGGTCAGGGCGGCCAGCAGCTCGCGGGCCCGGGCCACGTGCAGAGCGGCCGTCTCCACGTCGCGCAGGGCCTCCGGCGGTGCGTCCTGCTTGTGGCCGGCGTTGGCCAGGTGCCGGCGCGCGGGCACCACGTGAGCGACGTCCACATCCATCAACTGGAGGCCCATGAAGGCGTACGGCGTGTCGGCACTGACCGCCTTGAGCTCATCGACTGCCTTGCTGCCCTCGGCCAGGTGCTCGCCTGCCCGGCCCACCGGCGATGACCAGTCGCCGCCAGCCGCCTTCTGCGGATCGCGCAGCGTGGCCAGGGAACCGTTGATCAGTGTCTCCGCCTCCGCCAAGGCTTTCTGCAACCGCTCCAGATACGCCCGGATGCTGATCTGAAGCTTCTGACGCTGCTGCGCTGCGAAAGGCGTAGCCCACTCATCGACCTGCAACCGTTGTGTCTGCGAACAGGCGGTGCTCGAACCCACGTCAATCAGCCGGCGCGTGACCGAGTCGGCCGGTCGAGACGTGCTGCCTTCACCGGGCCGGCAAGACTCCTGGTTCTGGCTCGCGGAAGCCATAGCGGGACTCTGGCCCCCAGAAGCCGGCTGCGAACCAGGCCGCCCCTGCCGGGCGCCGGAACGCGACTGAGCCTGCGGCCGCGCATTCTGGTTCGAGGCCGGCTGCGTGGCGGCATGGCCTGGCCGCTCGCCGAAACCGGCTTCGGCCAATGCCGGCTGGGTTGTGCCGCTTTCGGACGCAGGTTGGCTGGCCGCACTGCCGGGTTGCCGCCCCGAACGGGTTGCCTCCCGGGTTGGGGTCGTGGCGCGTCCAGAGGAGGCATCGGCCTGGGCGCCCCCGGCCGGGCGCGTTGCGCCGCCCAGCATGGCCTGGCGGACTTCGCTGGTGGCAACTCGGTTGCCGCCATCACTCACGCGGACCGCATAGCGCAGCTCGTCGCCCGATTGCGGCCGGAGTTCCTTCAAATCCAGCCGGGCCGCGTGCTGCAACTCCGTGCGGCCGCGCTTCTCTTCCAGCGGAATCGGCGTCACGTGGGCGGAGGCTTCGTCCTCATCACCACCCATGGTAAGCAGTTCCGCGGTCATGACGCCGATGTCGTCGGTGGCCGTGAACCGGACCTCCACCACGTCATCGGGTTGAACCGAAATCTCCTCCTCCGGCGAAACGATGGTGACAGAAGGAGGCTGATCCGAATACACGACCATACGGCACACCGGCGGGTCCAGGGCAGCGAGGCCGAATTCGTCCACCATCTGCGGTGTGAACAACTCACTCTCGCGCAGGACCTGCGCGTAGCGAAAACTCCCCTCCGGCTCGGCATCCAACAGGACCGAACGGCCTGCGCCGAAATCCATGGCCATCCGCGCCAAGGGCTTGCTGGGCCGCATCTCCAGTTCCAGGCGGCTGCCGCGGAGTGCGCGCACGCTGCGCGGCAGGATGGTGTGCTCCTGGACCGGCTGGCCACTGTACAGGGGTGGCACGATACGCATCCGTACCTCTGCGAGCTGGGGGCGAGCCTCTGCGCGGATGTTGAGCCACTCGGTCCGTCCGTCCCCGCACTCCCAGCGGTACTGGAAGGAAGCCTGGACCGCCGCAAGCGCATAGGTGAAGCGGTCGGGGGGCTGCGCTTCGGTGCGGCACACGATCCGCTCTTCGTTCCCCCCGGAATCTCGAAGCACCAGCCGGGCCTGCTGGCGCAGCCGACCCTGGACCCGGGCCGCCAGTTCCACGGGTTCGCCGATCGCAACCACCTGCTGGGCCGTCAATGCCTCCACCTGCGTCTGGGCCAGCGGGTTCCAGGGATTCCAGAAGCGCCGCAACAGCACGTGCGTCGAAGTGGGGGCCACGAAGAAGAAAGTGACCAGCGCCGCAGCCAGGCACGCGACCACCAGCCCCCACCGCCGCGGGCGGCTCCAGTCCACCACGTCGGTGGACTCGATGCCGGCGGCCAGCGCATCAGCTTCGTGGCCCACGCGGCGGATGAGTCCACGAGCGCCCTGTACCTCTGGCGGGTCGCGGCTCTCGGCCAACTCGGCCACGGTGGACCAGCGTTCCTCCAGCCAGGGGGACTGACGCTCCACTTCCCGCGCCACCGAGGAGATCGGCACCGCCCTCAGCAACGGCCGGAGCAAAAACCAGCCGCACGCCGCGACGGCCACCGCCCACGCAACCATCGACAGCATCACGCGGAGCCGCTCTTCGGCCAGCAGGAAAACCCCGTCGATGAGCATGGCGGTCGCCATGCCGGCCAGCAGCACGGCCAGCGTCAGCAGCAACCCGGCCACCCCCCGGGAACACCAGAACCGCCGGCGCAGCAGCCGGAGCTTGGAATCCAGGCCCACGGGCAATTCACTTCTCAGAGCCATCCGAGTCATGATTCGACTCCATCAGGGCAGATGGCAGAGCTTCCGCACTACCCACTCAAAACTCAGGCAGCCGACGAACAGCCACAGCAAGCTCCACCGGGGCCACAGCGGCCGCCGTTGGACGTCGACCGTCACCTCGGGCTCCAGATCCAGCAGGGACAACACCGTCGGCAGCGCCGTCGGCTTGACCACCGCCCCCCCACTGGCCCGGGCCAGCTTCTCCAGGAGCGGCAGATTGCAGCGCGTCTGCCGCATCTCGGCGGAGACGGGCGGCTCCACCAGGATCTCGACGCTAGGGTCCTCGCGCCCCGGTTCGGCCTGCAGCGCGGCGAGCCCTTCACCGCCGACGGACAACCGAATGCGGCCTTCAGGCAGCTCCCGCAGCGTGGCCCGATACAGACCCGGCGCCTCAGTCTCTTCCGCCAGGGGAACGGTGGCAACAAGAACATCCTGCCGAAGGGCAGCCTCCTGCCGCATGGCGCGAACGTGGATCTGAGCCCCGGTCACCAGGGTGCCGTTCGGATGACGGAGCTGTACTTCGACGACCGCCGCGTCGCCACGCTGATACTGCCGTTTGTCCGTAAGCAGGCGGACCGTGCTCGAACCGCCGCCCAGGCTGCGCGAGGCCGCCCAGCGCAGGAACTGACCCCAGAACCGGTAGTGGTACCGGTCGCCGTACCGGTAGCGGAGCCGGTAG
>BTUC01000283.1:0-9441 GCA_045863575.1 Phycisphaerae bacterium | reverse complement strand
CTTGACCCGGTCCAGGCTCAGCAGCACCGCAACCTTGCCGGTATGTTCCAGCTCCCGCGCCAGGAGTAAACCGCCGAGTTGGGCCATGCATTCGATGATCAGGACGCCGGGCATGATCGGCTGGCCGGGGTAATGGCCGGAGAAGAACTCCTCGTTGGCGGTCACGTTCTTGATGCCCACCGCGTGCTCGCCCGGCTCGAGCTTGATGACCCGATCGACCATCAGAAAGGGAAACCGGTGCGGGAGAATCCGCTGGATCTTGCGGATGTCGAACACCGGCTCGGCGGTGCGGCGCCGCTGAAGCTCTCCCGCGCTCTCCAGTTCGCACAGCCGCCGGACCAGCTCGTGGTTCAGGGCGTGCCCCGACTGACGGGCAAAAACCTGGCCGACCAGGAATTTCCCGAACAGGTAAAGGTCCCCGATCAGATCGAGAATCTTGTGCCGCACGCATTCGTCCGGGAAGCGCAGCTCGTTGTCGATGGGCCCGTCTTCGCCGAATACCAGGATATCCTGGTAGGTCAGGTGGGCGCCCAGGCCGGCCGCCCGGAACTGCTCGGCCTCTTCCTTGAGCACGAACGTGCGGGCGGCCGCGATCTGCTCCTCGAAGCTCTCCTGCGTGAGCGAGATCTTGAAGATCTGCTCGCCGATGGCCCGCTGCGGGCCGTAGTTGAGATCGTAGATGATCTCGAGCACCTCGCTGGAGTCGGTGGACGGCGTGGCCATCACGTACGAATGCCCCTCGGCCACGCGCACCGTTTCCGGGATGCGGAATACCTGCCGCGGCTGGTCCAGCTCGACGATGCCGGCCTGCTTGAGCGACTCGACGAACAGCCGCGAACTGCCATCCATGGCCGGTACTTCGTTGGCGTTGAGCTCGACGAAGACGTTGTCCACGCCCAGCCCGGCCAGCGCGGACATGCAGTGCTCGATCGTCTCGATCTGGACCGTGCCGTTGCGGATGGAAGTTCGGCGGAGCCGCTTGCAGACATTGTCGACGCGGGCGGGGATGCGGATGGGCGGATTCTGATCGTCGCGCACGAAGACCACGCCCGTATTGGCCGGCGCGGGCTGAAAGCGCAGGACGGAGGGCTCTCCGGTGAACAGCCCCCGCCCGGTCAGCTCAACAGGATTACGGATGCTCTGCTGCGGCTTCAAGGCGCTCGACTCGCTTCAGGAGGTCAGCCAGTTGCTCGGCCATGTGCGGCAAGCGGCGGATCTTCGCGCGCTCGCGGATGAATTGCTCGTGCTCGACGGCCGGCGACCCGATGACCGTCGTGCCCGCCGGCACATCCTTGGAGATCCCTGCACAGGCCGCCGCCTGCACGCCGTCGTTCAGGGTCACATGATCCCGAACGCCGACCTGGCCGCCGAGGACCACCAGTCGCCCCAGCCGGGCGCTGCCTGCGATCCCGGTCTGGGCCACAATGAGGCAGTCCGGACCAATACGCACATTATGAGCCACCTGCACGAGGTTATCAATCTTGGTGCCACGCCCGACCTGGGTGACGCCGCACTTGGCCCGGTCAATGCAGCAGTTGGCCCCGATCTCGACGTCATCCTCGATGCAGACCGTGCCGATCTGGGGGATCTTGGCGTGCCGGCCCTGGATGTACTGGTAGCCGTAACCGTCCGCGCCGACCACCGAATTGGGGTGAATCACCACCCGGTTCCCCAGCGTGCAGCGTTCACGGATGACCACCCCGGGCCAGAGCTCGCAGTCGGCGCCGATGGCCGTCTGCTCGCCGAGAAAGACGTTCGCGTGCACGACGGTCCGGTCGCCGATCCGCGCGTGCTCGCCAATGACGGCGTAAGGGCCGATGGCAGCGCCCTTTCCAAGCTGGGCCGAGGCGGCCACGCAGGCGGTCGGGTGAACGCCGGCGGCCGGCCGTGGCACCGGCGGAGCGAACTTCTCCAGCACGGTCATGATGGCCAGCGCCGGATCGCGGCACAGGACGGCCGGCATGGGCGTCTCGCCGAAATGCTCCGGCACGAGCACCGCCCCGGCCTTACAGCTTCGCAGCAGCGGCCCGTACTTGTCGTGGGCCAGCCAGGTGATGTGCGCCGGCTCGGCCTCCTGAACACCGGCCACGCCCCCGATGCGCGTACTCGCATCGCCGCGGACGATGCCGTCCACCCACTTGGCAATCTCGGCGAGCGGAAAGGTTTTGCTCACGCTATTTTCCAAAGTCAATGGCATTGGCGCCGCCGGCCTTGGCGAACGCGGCGTTCAGGTTAACCAGCACCTCATCGGTCAGCTCCACCGACGGATCGGAGTAGATGACCTTCCGGCCGATGATCTGCTTGAGCATGGCCTTGGAGTCCTTGATGGTCGTATCCAGGTCTTCACGCGTGATGACCAGTTGGCAGCCCCGCTTCTTGGCGACGGCGGCGATTTCATCCTCCACGCTCTTGTAGGTCTTGTTGACCCAGCGCAGATGGCTGTTAGCTACCTTCTCCTGCTCCATGGCCTGCCAGACCTTGTGTTCGACCGTCAGGCGCGCCAGTTCCTGATTCTTCTTGAAATACTCGGCGCTGTCGGGGTTGAATGCCTGCAAGCCCTGCCGGGCGGCGTCGATCTCCTGGCTCTTCTTCTGGTCCTGCGTTCGCAGCTCGTTCTCCAGGACGGCCATCTTCTGGTTCAGCACCTTGGTCTGCTCGAACTCATTGAACACCCGCACCAGGTCCACCACTGCGACGCGAGTCGCCCCGGCCACCGACGGCGACGCGGGCTGGGCCTGGTTCAAGGTCGCGGCGGCCGCCCAGACCACCAGTGCGGTCACACAGATAGTCAGAGTACTCTTGCCAATCCTCATCGTCAGCTCCTTGTTGCACCCCGCCCGGCCGGCAGTCCTGCCGTCCGGTGCAGGGTCAGGCATTCCGTCATGTCAGCCCCGGGCTTCTGTTCACGGGCCGGTCCGACCGAACCGTCCCACCCACCGACCCGATCCATCTAATCCGTCCGATTCGATGCCTTTGATCCGTCCGATCTGTCCGATGGGGACATTTCGGCGCTTCGGCCCGGCCTGGAGTTCACGGGCGAAAGCGGCGAGCATTATACCAGCACCTATCCTAAGCCACTATCCCTTCAAGGCTTACGATAAGCCACCTTCCTGTCGCCGGCATTCTCGTCCGCGGGGATATCCACCCGGCCAGCCAGAGGCGGTTCATCCGGGCACAAGGGTACCGCATTTCCCGCCGACCGCAAAGGCGGTGCCGAAGCCGAACGGACAAGCACAGTTCGGTTGCCCTCTTGTTCTACCACGGCTGAGAAGCAAAGATTCTTCCAGAGGAGGTGACCGCTACATCCGTGTAAACTGGGAAGCCCTCACCTGCAGGTTAGAAGGGTCCGTACCGATGACCATCTGAACACATCCTGAAAATGTTCTGTCCCTGGTCTGCTGCGTAGATGTCCCCGTTGGAGCTGAATGCAAGTCCTCTCAACCAGCCAGTTGACGGACCGCTCCCGACAAAGGTGCCGTCAGAATGAAAGACCCTTACACGGTCGCCGCCAGACAATTCCATGTTGTCCCGTCCAACGTAGATGTCGCCAGTCCACGGAGAGACATCAAGTGTTATGTACGTGTGTGGAAAATCCACGGAATCAATGATGTGCCGGAGCGAGCCGTCAAGCCCGATCCTGTAAATAGCTTTATAAAAACTCAGACCCATAGGCGAGTTCGGGAAAAGCCGCCGTAGCCGCTATAAGGACACATGCCAACCCGGCGCGCCGGACCGCTGATCTGACCCTTCTGTTCCGACGCATGTTGTTATCCTCGATGCTAACGAGAGCCAGCCCCGCCGACGGCAACGCTGCCGAAAGCAGGGAAAGCTATGTGTTGCAGGACAGGTCCGCCTGGTGGATCGGGTTGTCGGTCGACCGTGCTATTCCGCCTTCCAGCAACATCATCACTACCTTGGGGAAGCGTTCAGTATAACTGAGCAACTGACGATTGCCAGTGGAAATCCAAGGTTTCGTCGTTCAGCGGCTAGCGGCCCCAGATCGCGGTTTTCCCGCAACTGACTATTCCTTATCCTCATGCACGTGGTTGCTTCCGCAGAATCCTGCAGTTCTGTAGGCGTAGATGCCCTGGCAGGTGGAACCCACCACGCGGCGGGGACGAGATAACTCGCAGGGACCCGAGGCGCTCCTGGGAGGCGTGGGCAAAAACCCCGGACTCGCCATTGGTGCCATTGGGAACAGGAACCGTTTTGTGCATCTTTTATAAACTTTTTTCCTGTTATTTCCTACACATGCCAGCCCTCATTGACCCGGCCGGGGCTGAGCCCTCGCTTGCCTCGGGGTGGGAGTCGACGCAGTGGAGAAGCGGGAGTCTGCCCTGGCGGGGTGGCCTTCGGTGCCAGCCCCGGACGGAGCGTCAGATGGTAGCCCCGGACGGGGCGTCAGATGGTAGCCCCGGGCGTTGAGCCCGGGGAACATGGACGCGCTGCGACACGTGTCGGAGCCCCGGAAGGGGCGAAAGAACGGGCGGGCGTGCTCCTGCCGACGCAATACAAGCCTCGATGATGATTCTGCCGCCCCTACGGGGCTCTGGCGGCAGGCTGAATACCGGTTCCCGGGGCTGCGGTGGGCTCGCGCCCGCCTTCGTCCTGGGCTACCTTATGTCGCCCCCGGCCGGGGCTCCGGCTGTGGCCCAAGGCTGACCAGGACCACCTATAGCGAACCTGATTCGACAAAGGCGGATTCCGTTTCTACGGGCTGCGCCACGGCCAGCCTTCTGCTCATAGCGGAAGGCGAGTCACCCCCCAAGATTACTTGCCCGTCTCAGGTCAAGTGCGGCAGCCTGCGAGCCGAATGCTACCGATAGCGGACTCGCGCCGCCTGAGGATGGCGTATGCACCTTATCGGACGCAATTTACGATCGGCAGCCCGTGGCCTGACGCTTCTGGAATGCGTGCTGGCCCTGGTCATTCTGCCTCTGGCGGTGACGGCCATCACCTATGCCGTGGTGGCCGGGCAGCAGCAGTCCGGAGAGGCCCTGCGGCGGGCCCGGGCCGCCCGGCTGGCCGAGGCCATGATGGAGGAGATCCTGTCCCGGCCGTACGCCGACCCGCAGGGGTCCTCCGCACTGGGCCCGGAAGCCGGAGAGAGCACGCGGCTGCTTTATGACAACATTGACGACTTCCACGGCCTCTCCGAGGCCGCCGGGAGTCTGAAAGACGCCACCCTGGCGAACTGTCCGTCCGTCTTGCAGAAGTTCGGGCGGTCGGTGAGCTGCTCGCTCGGCTCGGTGACCGCCGGGGGACTGGGGGCCATCAGCGGGATCCACGTCACCGTCACCGTGACCGAGAACGGCAGCCCGGTCGTGACCCTGACCCGGTTCAAGGCGAATCCGTCATGAGCAGGCACATGCCGTCATTTTCACGCAGGCGGAACCGTTGCCAGCCGGGCCGGCCGGGGCGCCCGGCGGGGCACATCTGGACGGGACGTTTGTCCCGGCCGCGGATGCCGGCGTTCACGCTCGTGGAGGTCCTGCTGGCGACAGTGATGGTCGCGCTCATGGCCGCCGGGGTAGCGGCCATCCTGCAGGTGGCCGCGTACGGCAGCTCGTCGCAACGGGAAGTCCGGCGGGTGGTGGTTCGCTCGCGGCAGGCGCAGGCACGCCTGGATGCCGCCCTGCGCAACGCCCACGCCATCCTGGCGTCAGGCAGCGGCTACATTGTGCTCTGGACCGGCGACAGCCGGACGGACAAGAAGGTGAACCCCAGCGAGCTGCAGCTCATCGAGCTGGCTTCCGGAACCCTGACCTCGTACACGACCGTCTATCCGGGAGGCTGGACACAGGCCCAGATCGACGCGGCCGACACGGCCTACCCCACCGGCACGAACTACTACACCGCCGCCCAGAACGCCAAGAGCGGCGCGTACTTCCCGGGCACGCCCTGGTGCACACAGCTCTCGGGGTTGAGCTTCACGCTGAATGCGGCCGTGACCACCGAAGCCACGCTGGTCACCTACAGCGTCACGCTCACGGACGCCTCGCTGACCGAGCCGGTGCAGGCCAGTGTCGCACTGCGCGTGCAGGAGGCGCCGGGATGACGAAGCGGTCAGCGGTCAGCGATCAGCTTTCAGCGGCCAGTTATCGGTTGCCAGTTACCAGTGGCCGGTTACCAGTGGGCGATTGCCGGCTGGAAGTTCTCCGTTCTCACCACTCATCACTCATCACTCATCACTCATCACTGGCTCCTCACCACTCATCACTCATCACTCATCACTCATCACTGGCTTCTCAGCACTCAGCACTCAGCACTCAGCACTATTGCATCCGCCGGGCCTTTTCCCTTGTGGAGCTGCTGATCGTGATGGTGGTGCTGGCGATCGCCTTCGGGATGGTGCTGCCCATCCTGGGTGATACGCGGGCGCTGCGGCTGCGCGAGGCAGCGCGGATGCTGGCCGCCGATTTCGAATTCGCCCAGAGTGAATCGATTACCCACGCCGACAACACGCGGCTGGTGAAGTTCGACACCTCCCTGCATCGTTACTGGATCGCGCCGAGCTCGACACCCGATACGCCGATCACCGATCCGTCTAATGGCACGCCACTGATGACACAGTTCGGCACCGGCCGCGCGGCCGGGACGGCCGGGGTCACCCTCCAGTCGATCGCGAGCCTCGGCGGAGACGGCGTGCTCAAGTTCGATGCCTACGGAACACCCGATCAGTCCACCGATGCAACGGTGACGCTGGCGACCGGAGGGCAGACCATGACCGTCCGCGTGAAGGCGGGTACGGGTGAGGTGAGTATCGATCCGTGACGGCGGGAGAAGCTAAGAAGGAGAGACGGAGCGATTTACGGGTGACAAGGAGACGAGGAGACAAGGGGACAAGGGGAGGGAGACGGAGCGACAGAGAGAAGGAGAGACGGAGAGAGTAACAACCCACAACCCACCACCCACCTTCCTGCCACTGACCACAGGACTACTGACCCAACAACTGACCACTGACCACTGACAACTGACCACGCCCTTTTGCATCCCCTCGCCCACATCGGGTATAACGCGCAGCGCGTCGGATCAAGAGCCTATCCCAGTATGGTGTGGCACCGGTTTCCAACCGGTGTACCCCCGCTGTGTACACCGGTTGGAAACCGGTGCCACATGGCCTGATGGGGTAGGCTCCCAGCCGCAGACCTCTTGATTCGGGAGTCGCTGCCGATGAAACGCCAGGTTCTATGGGCGATTTGCCTCGCATTGTTGCCGATTCACCGGGCCGCAGTAGTGCATGCCGACGCGCCGGTGGCCGGAACGACGGCCATACCGGCCGGCGCATCCAGCGCCCGACCCGCCGACCTCGCCACGCGGCCGGCCGATGCGGCCGCCACCCGCCCCGCCGATGCACGCTGGGGCGATCTGCCGCACACCAATACCGTCTTCAAGCCGGCCCGCTATGAGACGCTGGACACGTGGCGCGAGCGGCGGGCGTGGCTGCGCGACCAGGTGCGGGTGGCGGCCGGGCTCTGGCCGGAGCCGGAGCGGACTCCGCTGAATGCGAAGATCTTCGGCAGGATCGAGGGCGACGGGTACACCATCGAGAAGGTGTACTTCGAGAGCTATCCGGGCTTCTACGTGACCGGCAATCTGTACCGGCCGTCGAAGATCGAAGGCAAGCTGCCGGCCGTCGCGTGCCCTCACGGCCATTGGTCTAACGGCCGGCTCGAGCAGACGGATACGGGCAACATTCCAGCGCGGTGCATCACGCTGGCCCGGCTGGGAGCGGTCGTCTTCGCCTACGACATGGTGGGTTATAACGACAGCAAGCGGCAGATCGACCACCGCATCAACACGCCGCAGCGCGATCTGTGGGGCATCACCTCTCTGCACCTGCAAACCTGGAACAGCATCCGCGTGCTCGACTTCTTACAGGCGCTGCCGGAGGTGGACCCGCAGCGGATCGGCGTGACCGGGGCATCCGGCGGCGGGACACAGACGTTCATCCTGTCCGCCATCGACGACCGGGTAAAGGTTGCGGCCCCCGTGAACATGATCTCCAGCACCATGCAGGGCGGCTGCATCTGCGAGAACGCGCCGTGCCTGCGGATCGACACCAACAACATGGAAATCGGCGCGCTCATGGCCCCCAAGCCGCTGCTCATGATCAGCGCCACCGGCGACTGGACGAAGCTCACCCCGGAGGTCGAGTACCCGTTCATCCGCAGCATCTACGCGCTCTACGACGCGGCCGACAAGGTCAAGAGCGTGCACATCGACGCCCCGCACAACTACAACCAGGCCAGCCGCGAGGCCATGTACCGATTCTTCGCGAAACATCTGTTGAACCGCCCGGATGCAGAAACCATCACAGAAGGCGACATCCCGCAGTACACGCCCGAGCAGCTCCTGGTGTGGACCGCCGAGACGGCGCCCAAGGACATGCTCACGATCGATCAGTTGACGCAGCAGATCCAGCGCAGACTTCAGCGGAAGGCCGAGGGCAGCAAGCCGGTCGACGCTCAGGCCTACAACCGGCTGGACAAACTGGTACGCACCTGGCTCCAACACAGTGTCGGCTCGAATTTCCCGAGCAAGCCCGGCGATTGGGGCATGTCGGGCATGACTCTCGGCCTGAAGCCCAGCTACCGGCGACAGGGCCGTAGTGTGCAAGCTGACGCCTGGAGGTCTGGTTTCCCTCCGGAGCGCCGCATCATCCGGTCAGTACCGGCCCAAGGCAGCAAGACAAATCCCCTGGGCGAGATGTTCAGCGCCAAGCCGGAGAGGGCCGTCGAAGTCCTCTGCGTGACCGCCTTTCCGGGCACCGAGAAACCGAAGGAAAGCACCCCGGCGCGGGAATCGACGGGCTTCTTCACGACGTTCAACAGGGTAAATCCGGCCGAGGCAGCCTTCGACTTGATTACCGTTCTGGCGTTCGAATGGGGGCGACTCGATGGCACCACCGTCGGACTGATGGGCACGGGCGAGGCCGGGCCGCAGTGCCTGATCGCGCGAGCACTGATGCCCGCCGACCTGGCAAAGTCTTCCGGATTACGAACGGTCATCGACATGAACCGCTTTGAGATGCACAACGACGAGGCCTACCTGAAAGCGTTGAACCTGCCCCATATCCGTCGCATCGGCGGCCTGCGAGCGATTGCGGCGGTCGCCTGTAACGGGCCGATCTGGTTCCACAACATCGGTGAACCGTTCGACGAGGAGTGGGTGAACGCAGCCGGCCGGGTGAATGGCGTCGAGGTCCGCGTCAGCCGTGAAAAGGCGGATGAAACGGCCATTGCCGAGTGGTTGATGAAGGCCCGATAGACGAGATCACCAAGCCGGCGCCCCCCGTGCGAGCACGAGACTGGCCGAAAGTGGGTGCGATCGGGTATGGTGCGTTCGTCAGTGCCCCTTCCGGTTGCCGACTTCTGCGTCTGTAGCGGCCGGCGTTCGTGCCGCCGGGGGCCGCAGCGGGGGGAAGGGTGGGCACACCCC
>BTUC01000282.1:0-9490 GCA_045863575.1 Phycisphaerae bacterium | reverse complement strand
GAATGACCGGTTGCCTGAAGAACCTCTCCCATGCGCTGGTGCGGCATCCCGGCCGGTACCATGCCCAGGCGTGCTCGCCCTTCGTCGGGGACATCGTGGCATTGCCGCAGATCCGCGACAAGCTGCGGCTGAACATCGTCAATGCCCTGCGGGCGGTATACAAGGGAGGACCGGCCGTGGGAGCCGAATCCACGTGGGCCCATGCCGGCCTGCTGCTGAGCACCGACCCGGTGGCGACCGATGCCGTGGGCATCGAGATCCTCAACGAGCAGCGGGCCACAGTCGGCCTGGGGCCGGTGAGCGACGCGGCCGGCCAGGTCCCCCACGTCCACGCCGCAGCCCAACGCGGCCTCGGCACGGATGATCAGGATTACATTCAACTCCTACAGCAGTGATAACTAAAGGTGCCCCCCGCCGGGTTCGATACTCGAATAGAGGCTGTGGGTTTTCCGCTCGAAGGAGCGGGACAGCCTGGCTTGGAGGGTCCGGGTAACGGCGAGCTCGGATCCTCTTACACACCACGGGGCCGCGCCGGCGCTTCCGCCCGCGCGGCCCCTTCTGCATTTAGGGATGGCCCATACAAGCATCCAGCGGACAACATCTGCACCGGTGCATTCGTGTGGGTCTATGCACCTGAGGCTGGCGGCGACGCCAATCCTCCGGATCAGTCAAACGATCGTGGAGCTGCTCCTGTAAACGCCGCTGCCGTTCGGCCATCTCCTCTGCACTGCCGTGGCACTGCTCCCAGAGTTGTTCGCGGATGCGATGAAGATCGTCCACAATGGGATTGGGCATCATCTCTGACCTTCCTACGTGGCGTTCGTGTTTATATGAACCGGTACTACCCCATGTGCTCACTGAAATCTGCTCCAGCGCTCCGGCGGCCAGTAGATCCAGCGCACGACACCGGTGAGGTGGTCATCGGGGATGGTGCCTGGTTGATACTCCGCACCGAGGCCAGCGACCCGCGGGCCGATCTGCCACCACAGGCGGGAGTCCTTGCTCCAAGCGCTGTTGTCGCCCAGCAGGAAGTATTCGGCGGGCAGATTCCGACCTTCGGACTGGCGCGCGGGCCGCAGCAGGATAGGCATGCCGGCCGTGCCCCACCCCGGCCAGCCCAGGTACGGATTGGCCTGACGGGCCGTCCCTGAGTACGGCTCCATCTGGCGAACCTGACGATAGTAAATGTCGCGATCCAGAATCACCTGCCGCAGCCGGCAGGCGCCCCGCGCCCCGATGCGCACTTTCGTCTCCTGTACTGCGAAGCCATCGTCACCGAGCCTGGACAACAGAGCGGCAGTATCCGGCGCGTACTGCTGGTCCGTTGATTCCACCACCGTCCGCCCATCGATCGCCAGGTTCAACCGATAATCAACGTTCGTGAAGGTGATCCGCACCGCCTGCCCCACCGCAAATGCCGGCAGTTGCATTTCCTCGAGCACCTGGCGGTCTTCCGGAGCGTGTGGTCCCAGGCTTCGGAGCGCCACCACGCCGTCCGCCCGGACTTCAGCCTCGAAAGTGTCCTGGTCCCGGTTGGCCTGAAGCACGATCGAACCCTCTGCGGAGCCAGGCAGCCACGTCAGCCGCAGTCGGATATCTCCGACGGGGTGGGCCTTCAGCCAGGACGGGCTCCCGTTGTAAGCGAGCCAATCGTCGATCGGCTTGCCGTCAAATACCAGATACTGAGTTCCTTCGGCCTGAGCCAGGGCTATCTCGGGCTGTGCCGCGTTCCAGGCCGCCGTCGCCTCAGGCCCATCTGGTGTCCAGCGGGCCAGCGAGCCGAGTGGGCCGGCCGCCTGCCCTTGCCGCCAGGCTCGATCGTGATCATGGACGGTGATCCAGAGGCGTTCCTGGACGGCGGGAGCCTGTTCCGCTTTGCGCTGGATCTGGAGATGAGGCGCGAGTTGCCGATTCAGGTCTTCGTAGGTCTGGATGATCTGCTCGCCGCCACCTTGCGGCGCCTGGCCGTGGCGATGGATCTCCAGGCGAAGCCGGTCCAGTTCCTCCAGTGGAAAGCCGGCAGCTCGGAGACTCTCCAGCGAGGCCGTGTAGATGTCTCCGTCGATGATCTCCACAACCTCGCCGGGCAGGCCCACGAGTCGATCGACAAATGGGGTGACTCCATCGGCCGGGTTCTTGAAGACGATCAGATCCCAGCGCTTCGATTTGGAAGCCTTGTCCGCCAGCATGCGATCGCCCGCAACGATCGGCTCGTCCTGCGGGAGCCGGATCGCCGCCGAGCAGTTGGGACACCTCGCGGAGGGCAATGGGCCACGATAGTCACTGGCCCCCACGGGCCAGCTCAAAGCACATCGATCGCACGCGGCAACGTGGTGCGCGCCCAGAAGCGTGGTGGCCATCGAGCCGCTGGAGACAGCAAAAGCCTCCGCCAGCCAGGCAATGATGGCGAAGGCGACCGCGAAGGAGACGGCCGCATTGAGCAGAAACCCCACAAGGGCTACGACGATGGTTTTGCCGCCACGGATCCTGAACCCGCGTTTGAGGATGAGAAAGATGCCGGCCAGCAACCCTGCCAGCCAGAAGAGTACGATCCCAGGCAACTGATCGGCGCTGTACCAGTGGCCGATCTCCACGAGAAGCACATACGCGGTGAGCACCGCCTGCACGGCCAAGGCCCGCCAGTAGCTGACGCGGGGAACGCGGCACACCCGGCAGGTCAGCCAGAAGAGGAAGCCGCCCGCCGCCAGATTCAGCAGGAATATGACCAGAAACCCGGAGGCCAGCGCGGTGTCAGACATGGTGATAATCCCTCACGACCATGCAACGCTGGCGACCAGTGCCTCCAGACGATGGCACGAATTGGCAGGATCCACTCCAGCGCCAACGCACGGCGCGGTCGTGACCGGCGATTGTACAGCATGGTTTCGGCTGCTGTCTGCGCCGGCTGCTACCGAACTGGCAGAATGAAACAGGCACGCGAGGTCAATCGGCCGGGAGCGCCAACGGGAGGGCGGCTATCGCGCCGCGGCAACCAGCGGCTCTTCGGCACTCACTGGCTCGGGGTCGGGCGCCGAGACATCGGTTTCGCGGCGCGGCAGGCACTGCGGACCGAGATCATCCGGCGTGATCACCTCGGGGGGTGTGCCCGCGGCCAACATCTGCTCCACGTAGGGGCACATCCGCGTTTTGAGGCACTCTTTGAAGACCCGGCCGCTGGCCAGCAGTCGCTTGACGTGCAGGTGCTTCTCATTGGTGTGCAGCGGTCCGTCGCGGACGTTGCCCATGTCGGCCACGTTGTGAACCATGCAGCACGGATCGAGGTTGCCCTCCCGGGTCACGAACACCCCGCGCACCCAACCGCAGCACTGGAGCCGCTTGCCGGTCTCCGGCGCCGGCGCGGCCGCCGCAGACTGCGGGGTCTCTGCGACGGGACCGCTGGCGCCGTCACTACTCTCGCGGGCCACCTCGGCCAGCATGCGCTCGGGCAGGCTGAGCGGCAGCTTCGCGCCCACAGCAACGGCCTGGGCCTCCCGCACACTGGTTGCGTAGCGTTCGTTGAGCGACGGCACGCGGTTCTCGCCCTCCTGGCCATCCCACCCCATGAGGTACTCGACGTAGACGCGCTGGGCATGGAGCCGGGCCGCCATGCGCACCAAATCCGGCAGCTCTTCGATGTTATCCGCCATGGCGACAAACGACATGGAAACCCAGGGCAGCGTTGACCGCGCCTGGGCGCGCATCTCGTTGAGCATTTCGATCTTCTTGAGCACATGCTCCAGGCTGGCTCCGCGGATGCGTCGGTAGGTCTCGGGCGTGGCTGCGTCGATCGAGAAGTTGATCATGTTCACCGCACGGGATTGAACCATCTTCCGACAGACCCGCGCGGAGAGGGCATGGCCGTTGGTAAACAGATCGACGGTCACGTTGTGAGCGGCGGCCAGATCCAGAATGCGCTCGAACTCCGGATGCAGCAGCGGGTCGCTGTCGCCCGAGCTGAGGGTGAGCCCGCCGGCCGTAGGTACGGCCAGCAGCAGATGCGCAAACACTTCGGCTGGGATGTAGTTGAGCGCGTTCGGATAGGCAGTCCCGTTGGTTCCCTGGCACATGCGGCACTTGAGGTTGCACTTGCCGCTGACGAATTCCAGGTTGATGAAGCGGGGCAGCACCAGAAGGACCGCATATTCCCTGACCCACGGGAAATCGTGCAGGTGATTGGACACGAACTGCACCATGGTATCCAGGTTGTTACCGTGCAGCAGCCGATGGTTCATCATGGCCGCCACCAGGTTGTGAAACGCGAGGGGATTCGAGGGACAGTTGTTGAGGGCGTCCTCGAGCACCTTGATCGCTTCCGGCGTCCTGCCCTGCTGGAGTTGGGCGACTGCCAGATCGCTCATGGCCATACTCAGATAGTCGCGGGCGGTCCGCTCGGCGCGTGCAGCATCCCCCTGCTGAAGACACTGCACCACCTCGGGGCGGTGCACACGGATCTGGTCGAGTCGGCAGTCTGGCATGATTTCATTCCACCTGATCGGAACCTATAGATACGATTATCGGTCACTGGAGGGCCTGAATGCAGGCGAACTGACGGAAGAGCGTGGGTCATCGGCTGCAGTTTGTGGGTTGCAGATCGTGGGCAGTCGGATGCAGGTTGTAGGTTGCAGGCTGTGGATTACAGGTTGTGGGTTGCAGGTTGTGGGTAGTCGAACGCAGGCTGTGGGTTGCAGGCAGTCGATTGCAGTCGCCGGGGCCCCCGCCCCTCAAAGCGGCGGACTTTGATTCTCTCCCTCCCCCGGTACTCCGGGGGAGGGGCGGGGTGGGGGCTTGGCCGGCAAACCATCCTCCAGATCCCCTGCTGCCACCCGTCGCCGCGCCTCATGGTCTCCCCCTTCAAAGGGGCGGGACACTCTTCGAGGCCGGGCACCCGTCTCGTGTGGGACCGGCTTCCCGCCAGTCGAGCACCGGGTCTGAATGTTTAGCCGCGTGCGTTGAGCGCCACGCTTGGGTCATCGGCGACATTGATCCAGATGTGGACGTGCGGATATCCGCGGAAGTACCAGACCAGCGCCGGACCTTCCAGGCGCCAGTTGTCCCATTCCTGGTCATTCCCCAGATCGGAGTCCTTGTAGAAGGCCAGCCGGCAGGCGTCCAGCCCACCTTGCTTCTTGAGACATTCCATTGCTTCTGCCCGATCCTCGTCCCGATACGGCTCCAACAGAGCAGCAAGCACCTTCTCGAGCTCAACCTTCTGGTCGGCCGTCAGATCAGCAACCGGGATTCCCGGCGCCCGAGCCACTTCCCGGAAGGCCACGGCCGCCTCCGGGGGCAGCGGCCCGTCCACCAGCGCGGCGTCGCGCTGCCGGCCATCGAGCATGGCGTACACCCTGTTCGCGGCCAACGCCTGCGGCCAGAAAATGTTGCCGGGATGGCCGGGCTTTTCATTGAAGCCGTCGGCTGCATGGCCATGAAAGATCGGCCCACCGAACGCCACCCGCGACTCGCTGTTGCCGTCGGCCCGGATGGTCAGATGCCGGCCGGTCATGACAAATTCGAACTTGCCTTCCCCCGGCTTGCCGAACAGGGCGATGCTCTGGTCCGCGCCCCAGGGTTCGCCGTAAGTGTCGTCCTTGAGCTGCCGGGTGATCTTCTTGGCCCATTCGGGTTGGAAAAGCGACTGAAAAACGTCGTAAATGATCGACTGCTGGCGCTTCGAGAAAAAGTCACTGCGCACTTTCGGGCTGCTCACGTGCCAGTTGTTGGAGACATGCGTGCGGAGGAGCCCACGGCCAGGCTTCTCGTGCTCCCAGGGGAAGCAGATCAACTTGCGCTGTTCGTCGCTCAGCAGATCATACAATGCTTTCACGCCAGTCTCGGCCGTGCTGCCCGGCGTCGGACCGGCCGGCCGTGTAGTAGCGGCGCCCTGAAGCAACCTGACCGGCATACCGCTGACTGCGGTCGCGGCCACCCCGCGCAGGAACGTGCGGCGCGGCAGCGCGGTTTCGGTTAACCTGCTGGGTACGATGACGCAGTCGGGACACGACGGTTCCGGCCTCGTGGACATGGGATGAGCCCTTTATATAGACGTGCGCGCTTTCTGCCCGGCAATCCGGCCCTCGAGCATGAAGCTTACGGGCTGGCCGGGCGGCGATCAAGGTATGCAGATGACTTCATGGCTGAACGAGCGGTTTGAAGGTCCGGGGCTGGACCCGCGGCTGAGCTGGCACTGCCCCCCGCCGCAGTGGCGGCTGGATCCGGCCGGCGGCCTGCTCATCGAGACGGCCGGCGGCACCGACTTCTGGCAGCGGACACACTACGGCTTTCAGGCCGACAATGGCCACTTCCTGTTCACACCGGTGTCCGGCAACTTCGTTCTGGCCACCCACGTGCGCTTTCATCCAGTCCACCAGTACGACCAGGCCGGCCTGATGGTGCGGATTTCGCCCTCCTGCTGGCTGAAGACCTCGGTCGAATATGAGCCCGACGGTCCGGCCCGGCTGGGTGCGGTGGTCACTAACGACGGCTGGTCCGACTGGTCCACGCAGAACTTCCCGCCGGATTACCCCGAGATCCATCTGCGTATCCGCCGCGAAGGTGCCGACTACGTCGTGGAATCCTCCGTTTCGGGCGCGAACTGGACGCAGTTGCGTATGGCCCACCTGCACGAAGACCAGCCCGCCCAGCCGGTGGCCTGCGGCGTCTACGCCTGCAGCCCCAAGACAGCCGGGTACCGCGCGTATTTCGAGTACCTGCGGATTGAGTTGGCCTGAGGAGCGACAGAGAGATGAGCCGCAAAGGTCCGATCCGGGGACCAGTTGGCCAGCACCCGGTGGCCGGCGAAACGGCTGAGCGTCACCCCGCTGGTCACCGTACTGAAATCCAGCAGCAGCCGCTTGGAAATGCGTTCATGGCGAGGTTTCACGTTTCTAGTCCTCCACAGGCAGGACCGCAACGCGTCCGTCCCAGGCCAGGACCGCGCCATTGAAGATGATCTTCTTGAGCCCCTGGACCGGCGGCACATGCAGCAGGATCTTCTGCGGCGCGCGGCGGAGGCGCCCGGCATAGGTAACCAGGAGTTCCCTTCCCCCGGCTCCCAGGCCAAAGGACAGATCTATCGGGCCGTATTCCGTAGGCAAATTCACGAAGCGGGCCGGCCGCTTTTCGCTCAGCCAGGCCAGTGGCGCCAGTCGCAGCAGGTGCAACTCGTTGTCCCGGATCTGATCATCCACCACGGCCAGCCGGGCCAGCAGGCCCACCGGCGTGCAGGGCGTGAGCCCGGTGATGCCACCCCGGGTCTCGCACATGGTGAAGGTCTGGCGCGAAAAGGCGCCCGTGAGCAGGGTGTACAGGCCTTCCAGGAACCGGTGGCGGTCACCCAGTTGCCAGGTGTGGAACAGGTTCCAACTGTAGCAGGGCTCGGCGCTGGACATTTCGTGGTACAGGCAGGGCAGTTGGCCCCAGTCCGAGTTGGGCTGGAAGTATTTCGCCTGCTTGCCCTCGCGCATGAAAGCCAGGCCGGATTGCATGGCCGGGTCAGAGGCATCCAGCAGGCCGGCGAACACCAGGAACAGCGGCCCGGTGTCCAGGTAGAAGGGATGCTTGAGCTGCCAGCCCTGTTCGCCCAACAGGGCGGTGGGCAGTTGATGATGGACCTTGCCTTGCGCGTCTGTCCAGGTGGGCAGGGCGGCCATCTGCTTGCGGAAGGCTGCGGCGAAGGTCGTCCGGTAGTCGCGGGCCTCGGCGGCCCATTCCGCGGCCTGGGGATGTCCGGTCCGCTCCAGGAGCCGCACCACGGTGATCAGTCCCTTGTGGCACCAACCGTCATTCCACACCGCCTGCATGGCATTGCCGAGATCCGTGGACACGGCCGGCGGCAGCAGGCCGGCTACGCCATCATGCCCGGTGATCCGGCGGGAATCGCGGATGAACGCGCAGGCCTTGAGCATCACCGGCAGCCACCGGTCGATGAAGGCCTGGTCCCCGGTGAGCAGGGCATGCTGAGCCATGACCCACAACAGGGCGCCGTGATCGGAGAGCCAGTCCACGCTGGTGAGGGTCTTGGGCGAACTCAGGTAGCCCGGATGCATCTGGTAGTAGGGACCGGGCGGCTTGATGCTGCCCTGCTCGGCCTGGAACACCTCCAGGTACTTCTCCACTGTGGCCGGCATTCCCATCATGTCCAGCAGGTTCAGAGTCATGGCATTGGGGGTAGCCCAGAGCCCCCAGCCGTACTGCCAGGATCCGGTCAAGGTGGAGACTTGGCCGTTCACCGGGTTCTTCTCCGCAATCACCTCGGCCATCTGCAGGCTGCGCCGCAGCAGCCGGCTCACATAGTCCTCGGGCACATCGAACACGGCGGCGGAGGCCGCGCGGCGCGACCAGAAGGCCTCGGCCTCGGCCAGGGCCCCCGCATATCCGACTTTCAGCTCCGCCTCCAGCGCCTCCTTCGGCGCGGGCAGGAAGGGCACCAGCAGGTCCACATGGGTTCCCTTCTTCGACCCGATGTTGAGGGTCAGACCCGTATCCACCTCCGAGGTCTGCTTCAGCTCCACCCAGCAGTCCTGCCCGGGCGGAATGGCCAGGATGGCCAAACCATCGTCACGCAGCACGCGGTAACCGCGGTCTTTGCCATAGCCATCGCCATCCCCCTTGAGAACCCGCGGATATTTAGACTCCGCCGGGTTGAACACCATGTTCCAGCGGCGGGACATGTCCAGGGTGAGGGCCGGGGCATTGAACCGGATATGGAACCCGGCCGTGTCCGTGCCGGGCATGCCCTCGACCACATCATGCACGGACAGCCGCACCCAGGCGTACAGGGGCTCCCGGCCGGTGGCGATCTCGTCGCCGCCGGGCACATGGGCGAACACCTCCTGGCGGAGCACCAGCACATCGCGCATCCACTGGCTCCACAGCACGGGCGCCGCGCCGTCATTCCAGCCCTGGCGCACGGTGCGATCATCGCCGCCGCAAGGGCCCACGGGCCGGTCCGGCGTCTTGAAGGAGAACCGGCCCCAGGTATACGCTGGCAGCTTGTCCTGGTGGCGGTGGGAATAGATCAGCAGGGATCCGTCGAACAGCACATTGAACCGGCAGGGATGATCCGGCCACCCCACCGGGGTCCAGATATTGTCCAGATCGTGCAACCAGCCTGAGGCGATCTCCACATTGGGCTCGGGGGCCGCGGGTATCCGGCCCTGGGAGATGCCAGGAATCAAGGCAGCCATCATTATGGCCAGGATCCCGGCCGCCCGGGGGTGGTGGTGCATGGCATTCCTCCTGAAAAGGGCTGGGTGGCGCTCGTCAGACTGGGGACTATCCTTGGAATCCGCCGTCGCAACGAATTATGGGACAGTTCTCCGTTAGCAGATTCTCCGGATAGGCCGGGCCGGCCATGCCGCCAGTCCGTGTTCGCCATTATACCAGTGCCCCCCATTTCGCCTGCCCGGTGGAATCCCAAGAACGGGGCGAAGATGCCTCAGTCCGCACAGGTCGGATCCGCCGGCACGTTCGCGCCGCTCAGGCAGCCCTG
>BTUC01000281.1:0-9565 GCA_045863575.1 Phycisphaerae bacterium | reverse complement strand
CGTATGCGGTTCGTGTTCCTCAGGCCGGAGCTTTGCCTTCAGCTTCCTTCAGACCCCGCCTCGCGGCGGCAGCCCTTGCTGTTCGGCTAGGGGTTCCCGTCATCAAGGCCCCCAGAGGACTTGCACCTCCAAGTCAAACATCATGCCTGGCACACCACAAAGAAGGGGAGGGCCACCGGCCCTCCCCATGTCAACTGCCTGGGAGTGATGTCGTCAGCGGGCGATCAATAGCGCGATCGGCCACCGCCGCCGCCACGGCCGCCGCCGTAACCGCCACGGCCACCGCCACCGCCGCCGCCCCCGTATCCGCCCCGGCCGCCGCCACCGCCACCGCGGCTTTCCATCGGACGGGCTTCATTCACCTTCAGATTTCTGCCACCGTTCTCCTTGCCATCCAGCGCCGCGATCGCCGCCTGCGCCTCCTGGTCCGAGCTCATCTCGACGAACCCGAAACCCTTGCTCCGACCGGTGTCCCGGTCCATGATCACTTGGGCGCTCTCCACCGTGCCATGCGGCGAGAACAGTCTCTCGAGCTCAGAGCTGTCCACGTCGTAGCTGAGATTGCCCACATACAGCTTTCTGCCCATTGGATTCTCCAATGCAAGACGGGCATTCTGACCTGCGCTTTACTTTCCAGGTCAGGAGGAAAGAGGCCGACGTTCCGGCCCGGAAAAGTGGCGGGCGAATGAGCTAGCTCGTCCAAGCAGAAAACTGTCTCGGATCTGACTCGTTCGTCTAACCAACTACCAACGATTATACCCTATATAAACTCTTGTCAACAGTCAGAACGGACACTTTCAACACAGTGCCTAAGCTTGGTTCTCTACTCGTGAGATATTCCTCATGCGCCACGATGCACCACGCATGACGGAAATCCGCCACGTCGCCCACCTCGACGGAGCACCGCCTTTCTCGAATTGGCCAACTGCCCCTCCGTAGCGGGTCCAACCGTTTACCCATACGCAAGACGGTTGGCACAGACCCGACTGCTACGGCCTGGGAAGGGGGAAGGGCACGAGCGGGGAATCACGAAGTTGAGCTTGGCTGAGCCACAGATTGATTCACGCTGATACATGCGCGGGAATGTCGCATCCTATGGCCGAAAGGAAACGGCCTTTTCAAATGCTGAGTCTAAGGTTATCAACTGTGCAGTTCAGCATTCACGTAACTCTGAGGGAGGACACCGATGAAACACGCACAGATCTCGACCACGCTGATGTTGTCCCTGATCGCGGGTGTCGCCGCCGGCTGTGCCGGTGGTCCCGGGACGCGAACGCTGTCCCGGCAGGCCTACCTGGACAAGATGGAGGGCGCCTGGATCGGGCAGATGGCCGGCGTCTCGTACGGGGCGCCCCGCGAGTTCAAATCCAACGGCAAGATCGATGATGCGGAGTTTCCCCCGTGGAAGCCCGAACGCATCCAGAACGCCATCCAGCAGGACGATTTGTACGTCGAGATGACCTGGCTGATGTGCCTCCAGAAGGATGGGCTCGACGTCACCTTTGAGCAGGCGGGCAAGGCCTTCGCGGCCACGGAGTACAAGCTCTGGCACGCCAACCGGGCCGGCCGTGATAACGTCCGCAAGGGCATCATGCCCCCAGCCAGCGGCCATCCCGACAATAACCTTCATGCCAACGACATCGACTACCAGATCGAAGCCGACGCGATTGGCATCATCTGCCCCGGCCTGCCCCAGGAGGCCAATCGCCTCGGCAACATCTTCGGTCACGTGATGAACTACGGTGACGGGGTTTACGGCGGGCTGTTCATGCAGGGCATGTACGCGGCCGCCTACTTTGAAAACCAGGATACGATCAAGGTCATCGAGGCCGGCCTGGGCTGCATCCCCGCGGAAAGCCTGTATGCCCGCTGCATTCGCGACGTGGTGTCCTGGTACCGAGCCAAGCCCGACGACTGGCGGGCCGTGTGGCAGCAGATCGAGGACAAGTACAACGACGATCTCGACTACACCCCGGGCAAGCCCTTCAACATCGACGCCCACCTGAACGGCGCCTACATCGTCATGGGGCTGCTGTACGGCGGTGAAGATTTCTGGAAGGTCTGCGAGATCTCCACGCGGTGCGGCCAGGACTCCGACTGCAACCCGTCGTCCGCCGCGGGCGTGTGGGGCTGCATGCGTGGCAAATCCCGGATTCCGGAGGATGCTTACGCCGGGCTCGCCGCGGTCGCTGACCAGAAGTTCTCATACACTCCATACAATTACAAAGAGCTGATCGACGTCTGCCGGACGCTCACCGAGCAGATCATCGTCCGCAACGGCGGGAAGATCACGGAAACAGGTTATACGATCCCCGTGCAGCACCCGGTGCCGGCAGCGCTGGAGCAATGGGAAAGCCCCTCAACCCAAACGGCCATGGGATCCGCGGTAGCCTCTCCCCCCCTTTAAAAGGGGGGGCGGGGGGGGGGTAAACGATGGCAGCAGACCCTCCTGCTGAAGAGGAACACGAAAGCCCCAGTTCGGCCGCGTAGCTCCTCTCGAAGAGGCCCGGGCCCGCTCGCCCCCACGGAGCCGTGTCATGATCACCCGCTGGCTGCTGATCGCCTGCGCGGCTGTCCTTGTCGCCGGCAGCATCCTTTCGCTGGAGACCTTCTGGGATTTGGCCGTGGTGGCCGAGACCCGTGGCCAGCATGCCCGCCACTGGCTCAACTGCGTCTTCACCGCGACGGCCGCACTCACTGGCACAGGCCTCTCGCCCTACGACGTTGGTCATGACTTCAACCGCGCGGGTCAGACGCTGATCCTGATCCTGATGCAGACGGGCGGTCTGTTTGTTCTGATCGCAGGGGCGGTCATTGGCTGGCGCTTCCGACGCCGTTTCGAATGGGAGCCCGTCGGCATCAGACCCCGAGCGGGCGTGGGCGGGCTGATTGCTTTCGTCTGCCTCGCCGCACTGCTCATTGAGGCGCTCGGCGCCGCCGCACTCTACGCGCTCACCCCGCGGGAAGGCGCGAACGCCGGTGACGTGGCGTTTGCCAGTATCTTTCATGCGGTCAGTGCGTTCTGCAACGTCGGCCTGACCCTGCCGGGAAGCAGTCTCGTAGACCTGCGCGACACGTGGGTGCCCTATGCCGGCTTCCTGCCGCTCATGGTCCTGGGGGGGGTAGGCGGCCCGGTGCTTTACGAGCTCATCCGCCGGCCCGGTAGACGTCTATCCTGGACCAGCAGAATCACGCTGCTGGCCACTGGCGGGCTGATCATCGGTGGGGCCGCCCTGCTGCTGGCCGTCGAGAGCACGACGCGCTGGCAGCTCCGTTACCCCCGCGAAGATACCCCCGGCCGCTTGTTCGTGGACGACGAGGCCGGCGTGGAGGACGGTGCGATCATTTTCTCAGCGGCCACCTCCGACCGTGCCCCCGCGGAACGCATGCGTACGATGCCCCCCGGGAAGCGCGCCGCCGCCGCGCTGTTTCACTCTACCGCTGCGCGAAGCGCCGGCTTCCGCGTGGCCCGGATGGACGAAGCATCCATTTCCCCTGCCGGCCGCATGCTGCTCATGCTGCTGGCGCTGACCGGCGGCGCCATCGGCGGAACGGCCGGCGGCCTGCGCCTGGTGGTCGTCGCGGTACTCATAGCCACACTCCTGGGGCGCCGACGAGCCAATCACCACGTGCTGGAGTCACTTTCAACTCCCGACTCGACTCCGCCCACCCCCTCCACCCCCGATTCGCCTCCCACCAGCCCCCTCAGCCCCAACGCGCCTCCCCCAACTCCGTTCAACGCCGATGCGAGCCTACCCGCACCGCCGGGTGAGGCTTCCGCGAGCACCTCGCCAGAGGAGCCCAGCGCCGACGGCGACTCCACCCTCACGCAGAGACATCCGCCCGGGCATCGCGAGTGCCTCCATGCCGCGGCCGCCGCGTTCACCGGCATGATCGCGCTGGTGGCCGCCACCACGCTGATCCTGGTCTATCGCGAGACGGGCACACTGGAAGCCTGCACGTTCGAAGCCGTCAGTGCCTGCTGCAACGTCGGATTCTCCACCGGCCTCACCCGCAGCCTCTCTGTTGAAGGCCGCGTCGCCATCATCCTCGCCATGCTGCTCGGCCGGATCCTACCCCTCGCCCTCCTGGCCCGGGCAGTGAATCCCCCAGAGTGAAAACTCACAGAGGCGAGCAACGCCCCGGCACCCCAGCAGCCGCGAAGCGGCGCCAGTCAATAGCCGTGGGCGTCAGCCCACGGGACAGACGCCGCCCCCCCAACAATCCAGCCCTGAAAGGGCTGAAGAACCCTCGCGCAATCTTCCGCCCTTTCAGGGCTGGAGCAAGATCGCCAGCATTTCGCGAACCCAGGGCTCACGCCCTGGGCTTTTGACTTCGGCCCCTTCAGGGCCAAGCACGGCTGAACGCAACCGGATAAAAACGACAGGCACGGCCGTAGTGGCCGGCTCCCCCAACCCCCCTTCAAAAGAGCGGAAGGTCCCCCGAAGGCGCCTCCACCCCTACTTCCCCACCTACATATTCACCGCCTGGCTGGAAACCGTGCCCGCGAACAGCCCGGCGGGAATCTCAGGCACCGCCCGGCCCAGCTCACCCAGCCGCTCCCGGATCTGGTCGGGCGTCGCGAGCTGCATGTAGCGAACGCCCACTTCCAGCGGATCCTCGCGCCCGGGCATCTCGGCGCGAACCCTGGCATGCAGCGTCTCCAGCGGCATCTCGCCGATCCGCAGCCGCCCGGCCGGCTCCAGCCGATGCACCCGGCTCGCCTGGAAAATCGGCTCCGTATAGGGCGAGTCCACCTGCACCGGCTCATCATCGTTGCCGCTCACCGGGCGGATGCGCCACTCGATCCGGCCATGCGTGGACAGGTCCTGCCCCAGGTTGAGACTGATCCACTGATCCCGGTCCCACGTACTCAACAGCTCGGCCACCAGCTTGCCGGCCTCTTGTCGAAGCTCCAGATTCAACGGCTCGCCGGAACGACGGACCATCTCCGGCGCGGGATCAGTCACCTCGAGATTGATTGCGGCCGACTCAACCCGCCCGAACTCCTCGCGTGTCCACGACTCCTCCTTCCACTTGGGCTGGTAGGAGAAGCGGATGGTGTACCGCCCCGACTCCAACATCGGATACCGCGACCAGCCACGGTTGAAGAGCGGAATCTCCAGCCGCGCCCAAGCCCCCGGCGACACGGCATGTGACGGTGGCGTCCCACGTGCCCGCAGATCCACCGCCTCATAGATCCGGCGGTCGCGCTCGATGGCATCTACCCGCAGATCAATAGACTCACGCCCCGGCCCGGTGACGATCAGGAAGTCCGCCGCATCGAGCATGGCCGCCACCTGCCGCGCATCCGCCAAGTCCACCGGCTGGGAGGCGATCGCGTCAGATGCCGCCCACGGAACCCGAATCGGCTCACTCGTGGGATTGAACATGTGCACGATCAGCTTCACCGGCTGGTCCCACGCCAGGCGCGTACGGTCCACCTCCAGCCGCACACGCCCACCGATGAGGATGGCCGACTCGAGCTCCGCCAACAGATCCCGCGCGGAGAGCGCCGCCTCGATCCGGCCCGAGTTTGCCACGCGCCGCAGCTCCGGAAACGCAACCGGCCCCCACTGGGCCAGTTGCCGGATGGCCGCCCGCCGCCGCGCCGGCAGCGGATGATTGAGCTGACGCACGACCTGACGAATCTCGACCTCGTCAGGCGCCGCCGGCGCGCTGCTGGGCGATTCTGGCTCATTGCCGGGCGCTGATGCGGGCCGTGAAGCCGGCAACCCCGCGCCCGTCTCAGCTCCCAGGCACAGAACCACGCCCCACGCCATTAAGGCGATTGCCCTCGCAGGCAATCCCAAGCATCGCATCAAACCAGCATCGTCGGTCCGGCGTGTGAGCATATCTGATCTCGCCTCAACTAACGGCCCTCCCTACGATAAGGGATCGTAAGCGAGTCTGACCAGTTCGTCCGTGGATCGAGGCAATGTCATCCCCATGCCTGCGACTTACCCTGTTGAGCTCGTGCTGACGGACCGGCCCGTGCTGGTCGTCGGCGGCGGCCAGGTGGCCGCTCGCAAAGTGGCCGGATTGTTGTCCGCCCAGGCTCAAGTCCGCGTGGTCAGCCCCGAGTTCACCCCGGAACTGGAAAACCGCACTGACATCACCCGCGAGGCTCGGGAATACACCCCCGTCTGCCTCACCGGCGTCCACCTGGTCTTCGCCTGCACAGATGATCCGGCCGTCAATGCCCAGATCGCCGCCGACGCCCGCAAGACCGGCATCCTCTGCAATGTCGCCGACGCACCCGACGACTGTGATTTCCTGGTTCCGGCCGTCCTCCGCCGCGGGCTCCTGACCATCGCCGTCGGCACAGGCGGGACCGGCCCCCGCCTGGCCGCCCTGCTCCGTGACCGGCTGGAATCGCAATTTGGCCCGGAGTTCGCTATCCTGACGGAGGAATTGGTTCGGGCGCGTCGCATCGTGCAGGATCGGGTGTCGGACCCGGCCGTTCGCCGGCAGATTCTCGAGACCCTGTGCACCGATTGCTCGTTGAAGCTTCTGACCGCCCGCGATCGCGAAGCCTGGCGCCAATGGTTCGAGCGCGTAACCCAAGCGCGGCTGGCGAAGACCACACCGGCCGTCGGGCAGGATGCCCAAGCTGAGGAGTGTCCCGAGGTCCACCCGGAAGCACCATGACTGGCCAACTGTTGATCGCCATCATCAGCGGAGTCGCCTACGCCATCGCGGCCATCGCCGGCTACGCACGCATCCGCCATCAGGCGGCCTGGGCCCCGGCGGTGCTGCGCGTGGGAGGGGCCATCGGCATCGGCATCGAAGGCGCCTACCTGTTTCGCTCCATCGTCACCCACGGCCTGGTCGGGACCTTCCAGTACAATTTCGACGCCGTCCTGCTGCTGTCCATGCTGATCGGGCTGGTGGCGATTGGCACGCACTTCTCGACCACGCTGAAAGGACTGGATGGGTTGCTGTTCGTGGCTGCGTCGCTGCTGGCCTTCAGCGACCTGGCCGTCATCGGCCAGCCGGTGACCTCCAGCGGCCGGCCGTGGTTTATCAGCCACTCGCTGGCCTTTGCCGTCAGCGCGACCTTCTTCATTGCCGGCGGCGTGGCCGGTGTGGCCTACCTGCTGGTCAACTGGATGCTCCGCCGCAAGCGCGGCCTGGCCATGGTTACGCGCGTGCCGCCGCTCGAGTCGCTGGAGCGTTTCGGCCGCTGGATGCCGGTGATCGGCTTCCCGCTGTTTACCTTCGGGATTCTCACCGGCCTGTGCGGCGTCGCCCACCGTGAGGATCTGGGCGCCCGGCCGTGGTACCTGGACGTGACCTTCCTGTCCTCGATCGCGGCGTGGGCCGTGTATGCGTATCTCTCGCTTTCGTTGATGTATCGACCTCAGGTCCGCGGCCGGCGGGCGGCGACGCTGGCCACGTACGGCCTGGGGCTGATTGTGGTCGCCTTTCTGGCTCGACAGTTTCTTTCGCCGCTGCACCAATGAGCATGAGGACGCTGGTCATCGGCTGCAATCACCGCTCCGCACCCGTCGAGGTGCGTGAAAAGATCGCCTTCAGCGATCAGACGGCCGTGCGCGCCTTGAGCGAGCTCCGCCGGCGGTTCCCCGAATGCGAGGCCGTACTGCTCTCGACGTGCAACCGCATCGAGCTGTATCTCGCACGGCCGGTCAATGCCCACCCGCGGATCGATGAGGCGATCGGCTTCGTGGCCGACTTTCACGGGATCGAGGCGTGCAGCTTCGCCGAGCACCTTTACAGCCACGAAGACATCGAGGCCGTCCGCCACCTGTTCCGCGTGGTCTGCTCGCTGGATTCGATGGTGCTGGGCGAATCGCAGATCCTCGCCCAGACCAAGGCCGCCTTCGAGCTGGCCCGGGCCCAGGGCACGGCCGGCAAGTGGCTGGCCGCCCTGTTCCCGCGGGCGTTCGCCGTGGCCAAGGAAGCCCACACCAACACGGCCATCGCCACCGGCCGTCTGAGTGTGGGCAGCACGGCCGTCGATCTCGCCCGGCAGATCTTCTCGCACTTCTCCGACAAGATCATCATGATGGTCGGCGCGGGCAAGATGGGCGAGCTGACGCTCAACCACCTGCTGGGCACCGGCCCCAAGCGCCTCTGGGTCACCAACCGCACCGACGCCCGCGCAGTGGCCCTGGCCGAACGCATCGCCAAGCGCCAGGCCGTTCCCGTCGAAGCCGTCCCCTACGCCCAGTGGATCGACCACCTGGCCGAGGTGGACATCGTCATCTCCTCGGCCGGCGCCTCCGAGCCCATTCTGACCGCCCGGCAGTTCGCCCCCATCCCGGCCCGCCGCCGCTACAAGCCCCTGCTGTTCATCGACATCGCCGTCCCGCGCAACATCGAATCGGCAGTCGGTGAGGCCGATGGCGTGTTCCTCTACAACATCGACGACCTTCAATCGGTCGTCGAAATCAACCTCGCCCAGCGCCGCGAAGCCATCAACCGCTGCCAGGCGATTATCGAAACCAACGTCCTCGAATTCGCCGGCCGCCAATCCCGCCAGGACGTCGGCCCGCTCATCGCCTCGCTCCAGAAACACTTCCGCACAGTGGCCGAAGGCGAACTCCAGCGCATCCTGCCCAAGCTGGCCGACGCCTCCCCCGAAGACCGCCAGCTCATCGAACAGATGCTCCACCGCATCACCCAGAAGCTCCTCCACGAACCCATCACCCGCCTCAACGACGGCACAGCCAATGGAGCATCGCAAGTGTACGCGGAGACGCTGCGGGCGATGTTTAATCTGGCGGATAAAGAGGCGTGAGCCCGACTTAGCGACATCCCCTCCCCGATGCGATTACGAACTCCATAGTCATTCCCCTGAAAGCACCACTCATCAGCGCCATTGGTGGCCGGTTGTATCCGCGGTATAATGGGACAAGCAGTTCATAGGGAGTCGTGCATGATCCGCGCAATCTACCGAAACGGTGTCATCTACCCCTCAGAGCCAGTCCCGCCGGAATGGTCCGACGGCCAGGAAGTCCGCATCGAATGGGACCTCACAGAGCCCAGTGACGATCCGGCCGAAATTGACCGCTGGGATGAAGACTGTCGTCGCTTCGGGCACTTCCAATTTGAACCCGGCGAACGCGAGATGATGCAGGCGGCTCTCCAGGAAGCGGACGCCTTGGCCAAGGAATGCGTGCGAAGTCAGATGGAGTCAGGGGCGTGACCGGGTATATCCTGGACACCAACCACCTGAGCGCCGTTCTCGACAAGGATTCAAGCATCCATCACCGAACTCTGGCAGCTCGCCGGACTGGCTGGCGCATGGGCACCTGCCAGGGTGTACTCTGCGAGTTGGCGGTCGGCATCGAACGAACCACTCGGCGAGAAGCCAACGGGACGGCCCTGCGAGTCCGACTGAGACAGATCCGCATATGGCCCATCGATCTGCTGACGGCACGCATGTACGGCGAGATCTACAATGAGCTCCGAGCCAAAGGACGCGTGCTCTCGCAGGTGGACATGATGCTGGCCGCTCTCGCCCGCCGCATGAAACTGACGATCCTGACGACTGATCGCGACTTCGAGGCTGTTCCTGATCTTACGGTCGAGAATTGGA
>BTUC01000280.1:0-9580 GCA_045863575.1 Phycisphaerae bacterium | reverse complement strand
CAGCGGCTTGTTGGCCTGGACGCGGAACTCCACTTCGCTGCCTTTGAGTGCCTCCGCAACCGTTTGGCCGGGACGCAGCTCGTACGCCGGTGAACGCGTGTAGTCGGGTGGTTTGATCGCGAGACTGATCTTCTCGATGCGCGGCCGATCAACCACCTCGACGGTGAACCACTCCGTTCGAGCGTCTCCGCCGACCACCCGGCAGTGCTCCAGGGTCTCGCCGATTCGCTCGAAAGTGTAAACAAAGCGGGTCGCGGACGACGTGGGGATTGTGCCTTCCGCGGGCCGGGCCCTGTCGGCGACGGCCAGCATCTGCTTGCGTTCGTTAGGCCCGCCGGCTGTCCGGTACTGGATGTAGACCTGGCGAGGGGGCTCGTAGCCTTCGTCGACCCGGGCGGTGATGGTGACGTCGTCTCCGCGGGGCACGATCAGCCGATCACCCGTCAAACCTTCGACGCTGAGCCGGTTCTGTTGAGGCCACGCGGCCTCCAAGAGCAGCACGTTGCGCTGAAACCAGAGGGACATCGTCTCCGGCGCGCCCAGCGTGATGACGGCGGTCGTCGCCATGCATCCCAAGACAACCGAAGCCTGCTTGCGGGCGCGGGGATGGGCCAGGGTGTCCTGGAAGCGCAGGCTGGAAACAGCCGCCTGGGCCTCTGCGAGCACGCGCCGGACCAGGGCGGGTGACCGCGGGGCGGGAATGCCGGCGGGAACGGGTTCTACAAACTGGACTGCGCTGATCAGCCGGCTCTCGAGGGTGGGATAGCGCCGCTCGATCAGCAAGGCCAGGTCAGCATCGTGCAGCGGAACGCGCAGCGGCCGCCACACCCAGCGCCAGGCGATGAAGGCCAGCACGAGCAACAATGTCAGAAGCTGAGTAAGCCGCATATCCCAAGCCAGCCAGAAGGCGCGATCCACGAGCAGCGTGATCAGGATGGCCGCCAGGACGGCAGGCAGCAGGAGAGCCAAGCCTTCCAGGAGAGTGTAGAGTCGCATACGTCGCCCGAGCCGTCTGAGCCGCGGAACGACTGAGCTTCGGAATTGACGTTGTGTTTCCTCGAGAACCATGAAACCCACCTACAGCAGGTGCGAGCGCTTCCGGATCAGCCATTCCAGTCCGAGCAGGCCGACGACAGCGGCGAGTGTCCACCACCGGTCCCACAGCAGCGTGGGCTGACCGGTGAGGACCAGGCTGGCCGTCCGGCTGGGGATCAGCCCGGAAAGCTGGTCCACTTCGTCCACATTCAGGTACTTGCCGCCCGCTGAGCCGGTCGCCAGCAGTTGCAGTGCCTCGCGGTCCAGCTCCGGCCGCAGGAATTCGAGCTCAGCCCGACCCACACGGATCTCGCCGCGAATGGCAGCCGGTTCGCTACCGCTGCCGCCGGGCAGATCGATCTGCACGCTATGGGTGCCCAGTTCCGTGGGCACATACTGGCCACGGTACCAGCCGGGGCGGTTGGGCTGAGCCTTCAAAACCAGCCGTCGGGCCGCCGCGCCCGGCGCGGCGACGGTCGCTTCGACGGTCTCCTCTTCCAGAGGCAGGTTGCGGGAATCCAGCAGCCGGGCCTCGACGACGACTGCTTCTCCGACGGCGTAGCGGTCGCGTTCGATCTGAATCAGGCCGCGCTGCTGGCCGCTGAGCAGCTTGCCCTCGACCAGGTGGCGGAGAAGTTGAATCCAAAACCGGTTGAAGTACCGGTCGCCATAGCGACGCCAGCGCCAGGTGCCATCATAGGCCAGAAACCCAGTACGGCCGGCGCCGAAGAACTGCGAAGCGAGCAGAACGTGGCCGCCGTAAGAGTTGCGCATCCTGGGATTGGAATGACGCAGGAACGCCGTGGCCACGGGTTTTTCTCGGCGCACAGGGTAGTGCCAGTAGACCCCAGGCAGACGATTCCAGATCTGCTGGGTCTCACCGGGTTGATCCGACAGGGCCATCACCGGGTGGCCGGCCACGGCGGGTGGCACGGCCAGCGGCCAGCCGGCGAGCTGGAAATGACCCAGTTCGTTGAGCATGAGATCCGCTTCGTTGGCGTCGAGCACCACCGGCAGCAGGTCGAGCAGGGCCCGGGTGTTGACGTCATGGGCGAAGCGGGGGGTATTGATCCGGCCGGCGATGAAGAGCAGTCCTCCGCCATAGCTGCCCACCAGCGATTCGATATGGGCCGTCCAGGCCGGGTCGAAATCGCCGGGTTGGGGGTCCAGCAGGATGATGAGATCATATTGAAAGAGTTCTTCCTGCTTGCGCGGGAAGTGGTCGATGACCGTGTTGCCGTCGCGGACAGCTTCCTCGTCGGCGGATTGAAGCCAGCAGCTCAGGTTGATGGTGGCGTCACGCTCCAGCAGCCGCGAGAGGTACTGGTATTCCCAGGTTGGTCCTCCTGAAACGAGCAGGACGCGCGTCTTGTTCTCGAGCGCCCGGACAGCCACTTCCTGCTGGTTGTCGTCGGTGAGCGTCTCCGCCTCCTGGGGAGCGACGCGCACGGTCAGCCGCACCTCCTGGGCTTCACCAATTTTGCGGTCAAACACCAGCGGCGGGATCTGGCCGCCCGGACCGACGGTGACCGGCCGTGTCTCCACGACGGTCGGTTGGGCGCTGCCCGCACCGCGCTCTAGAAGCTCCACGCTCAGTCGGGTGCCATCCAGGCCCTGGGCACGCAGGTGCGCCGTCACCTTGAATGGATCCTTGACGAAGACGTTCGGGGGGGCTTCGAGCGTGGCCACCGTCACGTTCCGCGGAGGCGAGGGATCGCCGATACCGACGGCGATGACCGGAATGCGCTTGCTGCGGGCGTATCGGGCGACCACCTCGGCGGGTTCGCCATGGTTGAAGCGCCCGTCGGAGAGCACCACGATGCCCGCAACAGGGGAGCCGGAGAGCGACTCCACAGCCTGGCGAACGGCTCGGCCGATATCCGTAGCCGCACCCAGCGGCGAGTCCGCGCGGTGCAGCAATTCGCTCGGGGTGCCGGAGCCTTCCAGGTGATCTACCGGCCGGGTAGCCGCCGGTATTCCGTCGGGGCCGGAATCGGGCGTGATCTCTCCGCCGGCGGTGACCTGTCCTACCGGGGTGAGTTTGTCTGCGAACCGAAAGACCTGAACGGTATTGCGCTCCGCCAGTTCGCGAAGCAGACGCGCATCGTCACGGGCGAGAAGTTTCTCCACCAGGTCCGCCCGGCTCAGGTCGGCGGCTGCGGCGGCCGGTTGGGTGGCCGGCGTAGCCCCGGCCAGCGCGGCATCTACACGGCCTGCTTCGGCCGGATCCGGATAGCGGTCGTGCAGGCCCATGCTGGCCGAGTGATCGACCAGCAGCAGCGTGAACGATTCGATGGTCCGATGAACATAGGTGGCCAGCACCGGCTCCAACCAAACCAGCGCCAGCACCAGGATGACCGTGCAGCGCAAGCCCGCCAGCAGCATTCGGCGTCGGGGGCTGGCGCCCGTCCGCTGTTCGCGCCGGTAGAGGAAAACTACCAGGTTGAGCAGGAGGATAAGCAGAACGATGGCGCCGACGGCCGCCCAGCCGTGCGGCAACCGGGCGAACTCGATCCGCTGCTCCAGAACGTCCGCCGCCAGGATGTTCCAGTTGATGCTCATGAGCGCTGTCCTTGCAGTACGGCGCGCCAACTGCGATTCGCTCCGAACCATACGGCCAGCGCCTGCTCGAGCATGAGAACACCGACCAGCGCAATCAGCACGGTCGGCCAAAGCTCCCGCCGCGCCTGAACGTCCTGGCGTCCGACGAGCTCCTCGCCGCTGACATAGGAGACCGGCAGGCCGGACATGGATTCAAGAAGTTCGGCGCGCTCCGCCCGGCGAAGATCGCTCTCGCGCGGATCGACATTGACCGCCACATGTTCCACGAACGGGCTGCCGGCAACCTCCATCAGCTCGAAGCGGTAGATCCCCGGGTGATCGGTCGTGGCCCAGTGGATGCGGGGGATACCCGTTTGCGGATCTGGCTGGGCGTCGACGCGCGTGGCGGGTTCCTCCGGGTAGCGGGGCGGCTTGAGAATGGCCACCGGCTGAAACCGGTTGGGCTCCAGGGGCAACTGAATGGGTTGTCCCACGAGCTGCTCTCCGCCGCGGCTGGGGCGTCGTGCCAGGTACTGGACGGCCTCCATGGCCAGCACTAAAAAGACCGGCCGGTCGGCGAGGTTGTTCCACTCCTTATCGATGCTGGTGGTCAAGAGAAGAACACGACCGTCACCCGCGACGCGCTCGATGAGGGCCGGGGATTGCTCTTCATCCTCGAAACGCAGCAGCACGCGGGCCACGCCGCTTTCAGCCGGCTGCGTGGCGATCGGACCTTCGCCGGTCGCACCAGCCGGACGGGTGCCCCCCGAGTCGCCCCCCGCGGGCGTGCTGCCAAAGTAACGCCAGGCCACCACCCCGCCGAAGAAAGCCGCCTGCTGGTCGGCAAAGCGCCGGGTCAGCGGATGCGTGGGATGAGGTGCGCCGAAGGCGATTCCGGGCCGGTCGGCCGGTGGAGCGAGCACCTCCCCCAGCCGAGCCGGGAGAATGCCTTTGCCCTCCCGGTAGAGGATCCGGTTGTACAGTTCGGCGTCCACCTGGTCGCCCAGAAAGAAAGCCACGCCGCCGCCTTTGGCCACGTAGGCTTCGAGCCGTGCCGCGACGTCCTCGGTGACGCGATACACATTGGCGAGCAGCACCGCGTGATAGATGCCCAGATCCGCACTCTCCAGTTGGTTCTCATCGATGGTAGTGATGTCGTTGCCGCTGAACTGAGGGCCCTCGGGACGCAGCGCGACGCTCAACAGGAAGACTTCATCCTGGTAGGGGTCGGCCGTGCCTTCGCCATTCACGATGAGCACCCGCAGAGCCCGGGCCACAGGCACCGCCAGCGTGCGCGAGTTGTCCACGGACAGCGCATCTGCGCCCAACTCAACGCTGAGGGCCTCCGCGCCTTCCGTGGGGAACACCACCTCGACGGGGACCTCGATCGTCTCGCCGGCGGGAACGGTGGGCACCTCGAGCTCGGGCTGCGCGGCGTCACCGACAAAGACCTTGAGGGGCGGTGGATCAACATCGGTCGTGCCGAAGTTCGTCACCTTCGCCAGGTAGCGGGCGCTCACGCCGGTGACTGGCTGGGCCTGTTGCGGCTCCAGGGCGGTGACGGCCAGGTTGCCTTTGGCCTCGACGCCGGTGTCCATCAACACGATGCTGAGCCCGCGGTTGGCACCCGCTCCTTCCGCGAGCACGGCCGCGGGGCTCTTCAGCGCTCGGCCGGCTCCCGTTGGCACTACGGTGTTCTCTTGTGCGCTCGCTTCCATTGCAGGCCGGAGCCAGTCTTGTTTTTGAAAATCGCTCACCAGATATACGGTTGCGTTGACATGCGATTCACGCGCGTCGAGGAGTTGTCGGACGGCGCTGATCGCCGCCGTCCAATTGCCGCCCCGGCTGGAGGGGGCCAGCTCCTCCAGTTCTTCGGCGAAACCGGCCATCTCCATCTGCCCGACAGCCGGCTCCACGCGCAGGGGCTGATCCGGCCGCGAAGTTACCAGTACGGTCAAGGCATCGTCGGGCGACTCCTCCCGGATCCATCGCACGAGTCGGTCCACTGCGTTTTTGGCCCGGCCGAAAACGGTGCGCTCAGCCGTCTGCGCATGGCCGTTGGAACCTGCCGGTTCCGATGGACGATGGGCCGGCTGGCTCAGGCCCATGCTGAAGGAATCGTCCAGCAGCACGATGCGGTGTGTGCGAGCCCGGGAGCCGAGCAGAGACGCCAGTGCTTCAGGCTGAAAAAACAGCCGAGCGAGCATGAGTCCGACCAGAAAGACAGCCAGGCAGCGCAGCGCCAGCAGGATGAGTTCCTCAAGCTGCACGCGGCGGCGGTTCTGCCGGTTGGCCTCCACGAGAAAGTCGACTGCTGCCCAGCGGACGCGGCGGAATCGCCGCCGGGTGAGCAGGTGGATAAGAACAGGGACCGACACCGCGGCCGCACCCAGAGCCAGGAACAGCGGCGAAACGACGGCGGCCAAAATGTCAGGGTTCCCCATCAACATGCGGTCGGGTGGTCCTCCTATTTGCCCAGCCGGTGCATTCTTCCGGCGAGGTAGCTGGCCAGGCCCGCGTCCAGCGGATCACGCGTGGACAGCAGGGCATAATCGATCTGGTGATTGACGCAGGCGGAGCGTACCTGGCGGATGAACCGCTGCACGATCTCCAGATAGCTGCGGCGCAGCGCCTGCGGATCGGCGAGCACCTGGACTTCCGGCGCCTCCAGGCCTTCGAACAGGGTGTTGCCGTCAAACGGGAACTCCAGTTCGTCGGAGTCCATGACGTGCAGCACGATGACGTCGTGGCGTGTATAACGCAGCCGCTGGAGCCCGCGAACGAGTTCGTCGACGTCGGCCAGCAGATCGCTGATCAGGATAACCAGGCCGCGCTGGCGCACCTGCTCGGCCAGCCGGGAGAAGAGCATCTTGACGTCCGTCGTCTGGTCCGGCGGGTTCCGCTCGATCAGCTCGATCATGGAGCGCAGGTGCGCCGTGCTGGAGGTCGGCGCGATCTGTTCACGGATCTGGTGATCGAACAACACCAGCCCGCAGGCGTCCTGCTGGTGCATGATCAGGTAGATCAGCGAGGCGGCCAGCGTGCAGGCGTAGTCGTACTTGTTCATGCGGCCTTCGTGCGGCGGGGCGGAGACATCCGGGTAAGCCATCGAATGCGAGCAGTCCAGCACCACGTGCGTCCGCAGGTTCGTCTCTTCCTCGTACTGCTTGATGTACAGTCGGTCGCCCCGGCCGAACAGACGCCAGTCGATATGGCGGATGTCGTCGCCGGGCACGTACTCGCGGTGCGCGGCGAACTCCACGCTGAAGCCCTGGTAGGGGCTCTTGTGCATGCCGGAAATGAACCCCTCCACGACCATCCGGGCGCGCATCTCGAGCCGGGAAAGCCGGGCGAGGACTTCAGGCTTCAAGTACTTTTTGTAGTCTGGCATCCTGGGTTAACGTCGATTCGTTGGCCGGCGTCGTGGCCAGCAGTTCGTCGATAATCCGATCCGTGGTGTACCCTTCGGCTTCCGCCGAGAAGTTCGGCACGATGCGGTGGCGGAGGACGGGGTGGATCACGGCCCGGACGTCCTCCACTGATACGTGGTGGCGGCCGCGAAGGATCGCGCGGGCCTTGGCCGCCTGTACCACGAACTGCACGGCCCGCGGGCCCGCACCCCAGTTGACCATGCGCTTGATCAATTCGCCGGCCCCCTCCTCGTGCGGCCGCGTTCGCCGAACCAGGTCGAGGGCGTGCCGCACCACGTGCGGAGCGGCCGGCACCCGCCGCACGGTGTCCTGCAGGCTGAGCACCTCCCCGGCGCCGAAAATGGCCGGAATGGACTCCCGGGCGGCCGCAATGTCCGCCCCGGTCAGCTCCGCGATGCGGAGCTCCTCCTCGTAACTGGGGTAGCCCACAAACACCTTGAACATGAAGCGGTCCTGCTGGGCTTCGGGCAGGGGGTAGGTGCCCTCCTGCTCGATGGGATTCTGAGTGGCCAGCACGAAAAACGGGGGCTCTAACGGGTGGCGATTGCCGCCAACGGTGACCTGCCGTTCCTGCATGGCCTCCAGCAGGGCGGCCTGGGTTTTCGGCGGCGTGCGGTTGATTTCGTCGGCGAGCACCACGTTGGCGAAAACCGGCCCGGCCAGGAAGCGGAAGGAACGCACGCCGCTGGCCTTGTCTTCCTGAATCACCTCCGTGCCGGTGATGTCCGAAGGCATCAGGTCGGGCGTGAACTGGATCCGCGAGAAAGTCAGGCTCAGCGATCTGGCCAGCGTCGAGATCATGAGCGTCTTGGCCAGGCCCGGCACCCCCTCGAGGATGCAGTGGCCCCCGGCGAAAAGCGCGATCAGCAGCTCTTCGAGCACCTTCTCCTGCCCGATGATCACCTTGTTCAGCTCTCCGAGGATGCGCTGATGCGCTTCGCGTAGCCGTGCCACCGCGGCGAGATCGCCGTTTCCCTCTGCCATCGTCGTTTCAGCCATTCTCTATCCTTCCATAATCCGGGACCCGGCTCATCTCTGGAGAATCGGCAGGGCGCCATACGGGATCTGCAGGATGAGCAGAGCGATGGCCGTGCCGTAAACCTTGCCCACCTGGTCGCCATCCCAGGAACCATCGGCGGCCTGCGAATCGAGCAGGCGCTTGCGCATTTCCGGGAAGTACCAGTCCCAGTTGTCAGCACCGCTGAGCCACATGGCCTGGGACATGTAGAGGTGGGCGTAGAAGTAATGACCCCAATTGCCTCCACGGCTGTCTCCGCGGCCCAGGCGTGTCTTGATGTAGGCGAGGGCCTTTTTCGCCAGCGGATTGTCGTAATCGCCGGCGTTGTACCAGCACACCACCGCGGCCGCCGTGATGGGAGGCCGGCTGCCCCCTTGGCGGTCGGCTTTATAGGCGATCCCGCCGTCGGGCAGGGAGGACTTGTCCAGATAACCCAGGGCCTGGTCGATGACTTCCTTGGGCACGGCGATGCCCGCGTTGCGCGCGGATCGCAGGCCCTGCAACTGCGTGACGGTGACCGAGCCCTCGTCGTCCTGCGCGTCGGGCGTATACAGCCAGCCCCCACGGCGGCTCTGGCTTCGGGAGGTCAACCCCACGGCCGTCTGAAGAACGCGACGGATGCGGGCCTGCCGGTCGGCATCATCCTCCATGCCGTACAACTCCCCGAGGAACAGCATGGCGAAGCCGTGGCCGTGCATCGAGCGGCCTTCCTCCTCGATGCGCGAGATGAGCCCCGTAGGCCCGGAGCAGCCCAGAAGGAAATGGCCCGCCCGGCTGACATTGGGAGCGTACTTGCCCTGGGTCATGGTGTTGCCATTGGCCAGTAAAGCCAGTCCGGCCAGCGCCGTCATGGCCACCGGATAGGAGCCCATGTACCCCTGCTCACGCCAGGCGCCTTCCCGGCTCTGGGTGCGGGCCAGGTACTCCAATCCCCGGTCGATGGCCGCCTGGGTCTCCGGGGTAATGTGCTGTGGAAGGGGCGGAGGAGCATCCGCGCGGACACGAGGAGGCGCGGGCCATTGCCCGACCAGCAACAGCAGGACGGCGGCGAGTCGGGTGCGGCTGCGCGTGCCTCTGCTCATTGGGGTTCTCCCGAGGATGACACCACCCGCCTGGCCGGGCCGGAGTCGTCCTCTGCCGGGGGGGCATGAGCCGCCGGCCGCGACCCGGGGGAGGTCTCGGCGCGGAAGGGGAACCGCGCATGCGCAGCGCCGGCGACCACCAGGACGTGATCCGGACGGCACTCGACGTTCAGAATTCGCCAGGCTCCGGCATCCGCGTCCACGTCGACGGTCATCTTGTCGCCCAGTTGCTGGCCGGTCTGCTTGCTGATCAGGCTGAGCTCGATCTTGGCGGCGACCCCGGCACGGCCTGAGTGGTTGCTGAAGCGCTGCCCGGATTCACCCGAGCGGACCAGCACCGCCAGGGGCACAACGCTGGAGGAGGCGCCGAGTACATCGGCGTTGAGGTGGGCCCAGGCGTCAATATCTTCCTGCTGCCAGAGGATCTTACCGTCGGAGACACGCACCGCGGCCAGACCCCAGCGCTGCTGATC
>BTUC01000279.1:0-9581 GCA_045863575.1 Phycisphaerae bacterium | reverse complement strand
GCGGTGATGATCTTCTTGTCCGGCCGGTTGAGCTCCTGCAGCGTGGAGTAGAGCGTGGTGGTCTTGCCCGAACCGGTCGGGCCGGTGACCAGGAAAATCCCGTTGGGTCGCTTGATGATCTTGATGAAGGTCTGGTAGTCATCCTCCTCGAAGCCCAGCGAGGGGATGCCCACGCGCACCGAATCGGGCCGCAGAATACGCAGGACGATGCTCTCGCCGTGGTAGGAGGGCAGCGAGCTGACGCGGAAGTCGATCTGCTTGCCGCCGATCATGAGCTTGATGCGCCCGTCCTGGGGGATGCGCCGTTCGGCGATATCGATGCCGGACATCAGCTTGAGACGGGCGGTCACGGAGCCCTGCACGGACTTGGGCACCCGCTCGCGCTCGACACAGACACCGTCCACGCGATAACGCACGCGGACGCGGTCGGACATCGGCTCGACGTGAATGTCGCTGGCCCGCATGCGGACCGCTTCGCCGATCAACTGGTTGATCAGCTTGATGATGGGGGCATCGGCATCGTCAGAGGCGACCTTGGCCAGGTCATCCTCTTCTTCTGGGATTTCCTGGTCGATGCTGTCCATCGTGTCCTTGATCTTGCTGCCGACCTCGGACAGGAAGTGCTCGATGAACCGCTTGATCTTGGCGGGCGGAGCCAGGGAGACCTCGATGTTCGGATTCAGCCGGAACCGCAGGACGTCGAGGGTCTCGAGATCCAGGGGATCGCTGATGATCACCTGAAGACGCCCGTCCTGCTCGCCCAGCGGGAGGACGGAGTGCGCCTTGATGATCTTCTCGGGAATGAGGTGCAGGTTGGCCCGGACAGTGGTGTTCTTGTCCAGGTCAACGTAGGCCATGTCGAACTGGGCGGCGAGGGCTTTGGTGACGTCCTCCTCCTTGCACAGTTCGAGCTCGACCAGCGCCTCGCCGATGCGTTTGTTATGATCCTTGGCGTAAACCAGCGCATCCTCGAGGGCTTTCTCCCCGATGATGTTCCAGCTCACCAGGATTTCGCCGATTTTCTTTTGTCGTCGGGCCATACGTGTGGATTTTCACCCGGGGACAGTATTGCCATCCGCCGCGAGCGGACCGAGGTTGGGTGGCGGCCTCGATCCCACCCGTCCGAAATCAGGGGGAGCGGGCACACCCCATTTTAGGGTCAGCCGGGGTGGCCAGCAAGCCAGGCGCGCCGCCATGGGGGCGAATAGGGTGTCTTACGCCCCTCCAGCGGACGAACTCCCGGCGCCGTGTAGCGGCAGCGTCCCTGCCGGCCGTTCAGCCAAACCGCGGATGGCCCCAGTGTGCCACTGCCGTGGCAATCCGTGGGCCCGTCCGCGAACCGAGGGCTTACGCGCCTCGGCTGCTGACTGCCGCATGTTCACGCAGCAGTGGCACACGCCCCTCGGCGGCAGGCACTCCACCCAGGTACTACGCCTCGATCAGCCCGCCGCCGGAGACCGAGCGGACGTGCCAGATGGCCGGCGACATGCCCCGGGGCTCGTAGTAGTCCTTGGCCAGCGTGGCGCATACGCGGCGCACGACTGAGCGGTCCGCCAGGACCATCACGCAACCTCCGAGCCCCGCACCGGCCAGTTGAGCGCCGTAGACGCCGGGAAGGCTCCGCGTGAGGTCCACCAGCTCATCGATGTCCGGCGTGCTGCACGCATATCCCCCAATCAGCGATTGAAGAGGCACGCTAGTTTGCGCAGTCTGCCCTGATGTCATCGGGTCCGGGAACGCCGGCTGCCCGTTGACCCGATCGCCGTCGTGGGATCGCAGCATCAGCTCGCCGAATCCGCTCAAATCGCCTCGGGAGAGCAATTCGGCGGCGATGCGGCTACGCTCACACTCGCCCACGCCAAAGGCGACAACATCCCGCACGGTATAGCCGCCCAGTTCGCGATGGGAGGCAAAGATACGCGCCAAATCGTCCTGGCCGACCGACCCCAACTGCCGGCGCAGCTCGCTCCGGGTCACGTCGTTGGGCAGTGCACCGATCATTCGCAGGACTTCCGGTGCGGTCGTCCCCAGGCGATGCGGCGCGACGTCCCGGATGTGCTCCAGACGTGGGGCCAGGCGCGGATACCGGCGTTTGAGCAGGAGAATTCCCAGTCGGTAGCAGGCCACACGCTCGTTGTACCGATCCCGGGCACCAGCGCTTTTGACCGCCCGCTGGCCGCTGAACGCGACCAGCACCGCCGCCTCCGGCGGGATGGGCACATAGCCGGTAATTTTAAACGGATGGAAGGTCATACGGGCGGCATGGCCGGCACGCCCCAGGCGGATAGCGGCGTGATCGGCCGCCCCACCCCGCGATCCGACGAACCACTCAGCCTGACCGCAGGAGGAAACCACTTCCTCGGGGGCGATCTCGAACCCGTTCACCGCGTTCACGGCCTCCATGGCGGCCACCACGACGGAGGAACTGCTGGAGAGCCCGGCGGCCATGAGCACGTTGCCGTAGACGGCGACATCCATGCCCCGCAACCGCTGCTGCGGACGGTGAAACTGCTGGAACAGGGCCGGCGCCAGCACATAGTTGCTCCAGTCACCGGCCGTTGACAACAGGTGCGAGCGAACGGCCGGGCCATCCACAAAGCTCAACCAGTCCGGCGCCCGCAGGGCGCTCAACCAGTCGTTCAGAACCAGCTCCCGCGCGGGGAAGACCACCGGATCGGCATTGACCAGGCGGATCACGTCGTCGCGGCGCGGTGAGACGGCCATGACCACCTCGCAGTCGAGCGCCATCACGTGGACGTGCCCGCCCTGATGGTCGATGTGGCGGCCCATCAAATTGATCCGGCCGGGAGCGCGAACGAGAAACACCCGGCGATCGGCGCCGTAGGTCTGGGCGAACAGACGGACGACCCGGCGCAGTGCATGGAGGCGCTCCGGCACGAGCGGCCCACCCACGCCATATGTCCGTTCGATGACCCGACGGGCGCGCCGAGATGAAGGGTCGAGAAAATCCCGCCACCAGACGGGCGTGTGCAGGCAGCGCGCGGCCGTGCCCCGCAAGCCGGTCTGCGGCCGGGCGCGCTCCAGTTCCAGCACGTGCTCCTCGATGCGCCGCAACTCCGTGCGGGTGTTAAAGGCCATCACATCTTTGCCTTCCAGGCGATGCTCGATGACCTGCTCGGAGCGGGGTCCGCCCCCGTCGAGCCCGCGGGAGATCAGCTCCAGAACGTCCGTGAGGTAGAACTCGTCCTGGGCATTGCAGCGGCCGACGCGCCGCAGTGCCTGCTCCAGGACTTCGATGCGGGCGATGTAGACGGATTCATTGACGGTCGTGCTGTGACGCTCGACCTCCGCTGCATCCAGGCAGTGGCCACCCACCGTGATCTTCACACCGGTTTCGCGGAGGGCCTGGGTCAGCTCCGGGCCTCGCACGGTACCCCGCCCGCGGGCGAAGCCCGCCAGCGGACCAAGCGCTCGCCAAAGCTTGGAGGCCGGGCGGATCCAGCGCAAACCCGCACGGAGCAGTTCCGCTCGCCGCAACACGTCGTGCCCAGTGGCCAGGGCCGACCACTCGGTTAGCAGGCGTGCCCGCTGAATGTCACGCACTTCGACAATGCCACCGATCCCGCCGCCGGGGATATGAACAATCCGCCCGGCCGTGCTCTCCGGCCGTTTAGGCGTACTGACCGCCAGCAGGTCGGCGCCGGCCGCGTGAAACCGGGCGAAAGCCGCGTTTACGAGGCCGGGCGCCAGCCACTTGTCCCCCATCGTGACCAGTACCGAGCCGCGATAACCCAGATCGGTCAGTGCCTCCACGCCGATCCGGGCGGCATGACCGGTGCCCAGGCGGTCCCGCTGATAAACGAAGTGAACACCCGGATGCAGCGCCCCGACGGTCTCAATCACGTCACCGGCCCGGTGCCCGACCACGATCACGAGGGGGTCCACACCTTCGGCCCGAAGCGTGTCCATGAGCCGAACGATGGCCGGCCGGCCCGCCAGGGGTACGCAGACCTTATGAGCCCGGGTTTGGCCCATCCGGGTTCCCTTGCCGCCGCACAGAATGACGCCCGCGAGTCGGGTGTTGGGGGCGGCCTGTCCGTTGCCCGAAGCATCGGACCGTCTGGCCGGGCGGGCGACTCGGGTCGTACGGCTGCGGGTCGTGGGCTTACTGGCCATGATGCTCCTCAGGTGCTCAGGATCACTTCGAACGATCGGAAGGCGATGCGGCGGGGAACCAGCGTCTGCTGATCGGGATTCCAGTCAAATTCGACCAGATCGGCCTCGGCTCCCGGAGTGCACGACCAGGAACCGCAGGACAGCAGAGCCGCGGGCTGCAGCGAAGCCATCTGAATAGCCTCCTCAAACGAGACACCGCCGTAGGCAACCGCATTGCGCACGACCAGGGGCATGTCGGCCGACGAGCCCGCCTGGTAAGGCGTGCCTGGCAGAACCACCCGACCGCTCGGCGTGCGCTCAACTTCGGTTTCACCCAGGCTGTACTGGCCGGGGGGCATTCCGGCCGCTGACATCGCATCGGTGATCAGGACACTGCGGGCGACCGTCTTGGCTCGCAGCATGCAGCGGAGCGTGAACGGGGGCAGATGGTGCCCGTCGGCAATGAAGCTGGCCCAGAGCCGATCTTCACCCAGTTGCTGCCAGACATAGTTGTCGGTGCGCGGGAGCATGGCGTCGCAGGCATTGCCCAGATGCGTGCACAGCCGGGCGCCGGCATCGATGGCGGCTTCCAGGGCCTCCGGGCCGGCACGGTGGTGGCCGACAGCGACAAGCACGCCACGCTCGCGGGCGTGCCGGATCAGGTCGACGGCCCGGGGTTGGTCGGCGGCGAGCGTCAACAGGGCAACGCGCCCCCCGGCCGCACGGTGCAATCGCTCGAAATCGGCGATGCTCGGTTCGCGGACGTGCTCGCGCGGATGAGCTCCCCGGGGACCATCCTCCGGATTGATGAATGGACCTTCGATGTGCACGCCAGGACACATGGCGGCCACCAGCGGGTCGGCCGCCATCGTGTCGGCAATCACCGAAAGCTGCTGGCACATGGCAGCTATGCCGGCGGTGATCACCGTCGGCAGAAAGCGGGTCGTACCGGATCGCAGCACCGCGCGGGCGATGTGACTCACATCCTCAGGCGTCACCGCCGGGTCAAGGAAGTTCTCTCCGGCGAAGCCGTTGACCTGCAAATCGAAAAGCCCGGGGGTGATCCAGCGCTGCGTGTCCCCGCGCTCGGGCAGTGTCTGCACGGATTCAACCCGCGCGATCAGGCCGTCCTTAACGGTGACACGGACAGGTTGTGCGTCCGGAAATTGCCGGCCGATCAGAACGCCTGGCGTTGAGTTGTCCGGCTTGTCCGAGTTCCGAGCCATGTGCATTTCGCCCTCGCGTCGGCACATGTGTATCACGACTCGCGTGCGCTTTCAAAAGTGAGGTTTACCGGGCCGGTGATGCATATGCTCAGGCACAGAGCCCTGACGCACAGTGTACGAGGGAAACCGAACCTGGCAACGCCGACTATAGGCGAAGGCCTGATCCGCGCGGGCGTGATCAGCCGTATCGCTCACATTCCGGCGTGGAAGAGCGACGGGAGAGGCGAGCGAATGCCGCCCAGATTGCTGACCCCATGACGGCCAAGGGAGACCACATCATGAAGTTCGTCAGTAAGGGATCGATGAGCGCCGCAGCTTCCCCGGCTGAGCGGGGTCTGGCCAGGGGCTCCAGGAGGATGAGCCACGGCGCCAGAAGCAGGAGCATGGCCGCTCTATCCACGATCAGCGGAAGGCACATAGCGGCCGGCGTGAGTACCCGGCTATGCGAACTGCTGAACGGCCGGCTCTTCAGCCCGCCTGTCTGAAGGATGGGAAATGAATGTAGCATGGGTTTACCCCAGCCATAAAGTTTCAATTCATTCAATCGTGACTGGCCGTCACCGACTAGCGTCGACGGTTTACCTTGTACAAGTTCCAGCGGAGGCCTACCATGGCACATGCGGTCGGCCAGTTTGCACGCGTTGACAGCGCCGGTTGGAGTCTGGATGATGGCCGGCTGGGGCTACCGGGCCAAACACGGTCATCCCCGCCGCAAAGCATTGGTTATCTGGACGGGCCAGTTCCCGGCACCGGTCGTGCCCGACCCCTGCCTGAGGCCCCCTCCGTCCGCGCGAAGCAGGAATGGACGTCGGCGCCCCGCGCGATTTAAGGCCCGTGCCTACTTGTAAAGGTTGTTGCTCATGGCGGATACAGTAGTAGAACCCCACGTTCGACCTTCGGTAGATCATGAATGGGAGGAGACCCGGGAATGGGTCGAGTCCCTCGACTATGTCTTGCGCACGGGCGGGCCCGCCCGGGCACTGGACCTGCTCAACACGTTGCGCGAACACCTGCGCCAACGTCGGATCCAGCTTCCGTTCAGCGCCAATACGCCTTACGTGAACACGATCCCCGTGGAGGACCAGCCCCCCTACCCGGGCAATCGTGCGATCGAGCGGCAGATCAAGAGCATTCTGCGCTGGAACGCCATGGCCATGGTGGTCCGCGCCAACCGGGAGTCCTCCGGGATCGGCGGGCACATCTCGACGTTTGCTTCGGTGGCGACCCTCTACGAGGTGGGGCTTAACCACTTCTTCCATGGCCGTACGGAGGATCATCCGGGCGACCTGGTCTACTTCCAGGGCCATTCGATCCCCGGCATCTACGCCCGTGCGTTCCTGGAGGGAAGGCTGTCGGCCGAACAGCTCGAGAACTTCCGCCGTGAGCTCAAGCCCGGCGGCGGACTCTCCTCCTACCCGCACCCCTGGCTGATGCCGGACTTCTGGCAGTTCCCGACGGTGTCCATGGGTCTCGGGCCGATCATGGCCATCTACCAGGCCCGGTTCAACCGCTATCTGCGCGACCGCGGCATCAAGGACACCAGCAAGTCGCACGTCTGGTGCTTCGTGGGCGACGGCGAGTGCGATGAGCCGGAGACGCTGGGCGCCATCACGCTGGCCTCGCGCGAGCGGCTGGACAATCTCACCTTTGTCATCAACTGCAACCTCCAGCGGCTGGACGGTCCGGTGCGGGGTAACGGCAAGATCATCCAGGAGCTGGAGGCGGCCTTCCGCGGCGCCGGCTGGAACGTCATCAAGGTCATCTGGGGCGACGACTGGGACCCGCTGCTGGCCCAGGACGACGAGGGCTGGCTGGTCCGGCGCATGGGTGAGGTGGTAGACGGCGAGTACCAGAAGTACACCGTCGAGTCCGGGGCTTACATCCGCGAACACTTCTTCGGGAAGTATCCGGAGCTGGCCCGCATGGCCGAGCAGCTCTCCGACGAGCGCATCCAGCGCATGCGCCGCGGGGGCCACGATCCGGAGAAGGTATACACGGCCTACAAGGCCGCCCTCGACCACAAGGGGGCCCCGACCGTCATTCTGGCCAAGACGGTGAAAGGTTACGGGCTGGGTGAAGCCGGCGAAGGGCGCAACATCACCCACCAGCAGAAGAAGCTCAACGAAAACGAGCTCATCCAGTTCCGCACCCGGTTCGGCATTCCCATCTCCGACGGCGAGGTGGCCCAGGCGCCGTTCTACAAGCCGCCCGAGAACAGTCCGGAGATGAAGTACCTGCGCGAGCGTCGCGAGGCGCTGGGTGGGTACATGCCGACGCGCAAGGTGGAGTGCCCGCCGTTCAAAGCCCCGCCGATGGACCCGTTCAACGAATTCCTCGAGGGCACCGGCGACCGTGAGGCCTCGACCATGATGGCCTTCGCCCGGCTCTTCGCCAAGCTGCTCCGCGAACCGGACATGGGCAAGCTGATCGTGCCGATCATCCCCGACGAGGCGCGTACCTTCGGGCTCGAGCCGCTGTTCCGCCAGGCGGGCATTTATTCGCACGTGGGCCAGCTCTATGAGCCGGTGGACCGCGACACGCTGCTGTATTACCGGGAATCGAAGGACGGCCAGATCCTGGAAGAGGGAATTACAGAGGCCGGTTCGATGGCCTCGTTCATCGCCGCCGGCACGGCCTACGCCAACCAGGGCGTGAACATGATTCCGTTCTTCATCTACTATTCAATGTTCGGCTTCCAGCGCATCGGCGATCTCATCTGGGCGGCAGCCGACATGCGTTGCAAAGGCTTCATGATGGGCGGGACGGCCGGACGCACCACGCTGGCCGGCGAAGGGCTCCAGCACCAGGACGGCCACAGCCTGCTGCTGGCCTCCGCCGTGCCGACCGTGCAGGCGTACGACCCCGCGTATGCCGGCGAGATGGCCATCATCATCCAGGACGGCATCCGGCGGATGTACGAGGAACGCGAGGATATCTTCTATTATCTGACCATCTATAACGAGAACTACCAGCACGCGCCCATTCCCGAGGGGGCCCGCGACGGCATCCTCAAGGGACTGTACTGCTTCCGGCGGGCGGCAAAACTGCCCAACGCCAAGGGCCAGGTGCAGCTCCTGGGCAGCGGGCCCATTCTGCGGATGGTGCTCCAGGCCGCCGACCTGCTCCGCGAGAAGTACGGCGTAGCGGCCCATGTGTGGAGCGCCACCAGCTACAACAATCTGCGCCGTGATTGTCTGGAGGTGGACCGCTGGAACATGCTGCACCCGACAGAGAAACCGCGGCGTTCCTATCTGACGGAGCTGCTGGAGAAGGAGTCCGGCCCCTTTGTGGCCGCCTCCGACTACGTGAAGACCGTGCCCGATCAGATCACCAAGTGGGTGCCGGGGGGACTGTACACGCTGGGTACCGACGGTTTCGGGCGTAGCGAGGATCGGGCCAGCCTGCGGCGGCATTTTGAGGTGGACGCCGAGCACATCACCATCGCGGCGCTGTACGCGCTGGCTCAGAAGGGTGACATCGACCGCAAGGTGGTCGCCAAGGCGATCCGCGAACTGGGCGTGAATCCGGACGTGATCGACCCGGCCAAAGCATAGACAGCAGTTGACGCGAGGGACGAGGGCCACGAATGAAGGATTTCAAGCTACCCGACCTGGGCGAGGGGATCTCCGCCGGCGACGTCGTGCAGGTGCTCGTGAAGGAAGGCGACACCATCACCAGCGAGCAGCCGGTAGTGGAGATCGAGACGGACAAGGCGGTGGTGGAAGTGCCGTGCCCGTTCGGCGGGCGCATCGCCAAGGTGCACGTGCGCCCGGGCCAGAAAGTTCAAGTGGGCGCCCCCCTGGTTTCGCTGGACGAGGCAGGCGACGGCCAGGCGGCGGGCCCCAAAGCAGAGGCTCCCACGCAGGCCAGCGGTGCTGCTTCAGCGGGGGCGACGCCCGCTGCCCAGGCAGCCGATGCGGAAACGGCCGAGCCGCCAGAAGCCGACGGCCGGGCGGCCCCACCCTCACGTTCCAAGCCTGAGGCGGCGCCGCCGGCCAAACCCAAGGCTCAGCCGAGGAAGCCCGAGGAAGTCCAGCCTGAACCGGCCGCCCGCACGCCAGTCGGCACTGCTGCCAAGCCGCCGTCCGTTTCGGAAGAGCCGCTTCCCGCCGGACCGGCCACGCGACGGTTGGCCCGTGAACTCGGCGTGGAACTGAGCGAGGTGGCGGCGGCCAATCCCGGCGTGCGACTCAGCGAGGAACACGTCAAGAACTTCGTCCGCGAGCGATCTCAGGCCAT
>BTUC01000278.1:4181-9630 GCA_045863575.1 Phycisphaerae bacterium | reverse complement strand
CGGAGAGTTTTTTCGTGGTGACCCACCACGTTCTTCTCGCGTTCTCTGCTCCTGATTCAGTCCGGTTTCAGCTCTGGCGTGTAGAGCGCGGGCACCAGGTGTCGGCGGGGGCGGCCATCCGCTCGGACTTCGTAGACGAGTTGGTCCGCCTTGGGCGGCAGAGTGGTCAAGGTGGCTTTCTCCGGGCGTTCGCCGATCAGCCAGAGGGCGGCGAACGTGGCTGTCGTACCGCGGCGGCGCACGAGGAGCATGGGCACATCGCCGGAGCCGGGTTTATCCGTCGCCGGATAGCCGCAGGCGATGACGCGCTCGACGCCGGGGTCGAGCATCAACAGGCGCACGCGGGCGGAATCGGCGCGCCAGTCGAATGCGATGGGCCCGCCTTGGAAAGCGGCTTCGATCGAATCAACTTCCAAACTCCGTGCGTCCCGCAGCCACGGCCAGGCACCGGTCTTCGGCAGCTCGAAGGGCTTCATGCGATCGAGAGCGAGGTTGTGCTCGGCCGCCGCCGTGGCCGTCTCGTCCATGACGTGCACGATCCAGTCGATCTGTCGCTCGGTCTGGCCGCAGTCCACCTGGAACACGTCGAGCACGTAGTCGGGCGTCATGCAGATCGTCCGCATCTGGCGCACGCCATCGTAGAGGATGTTACTGTCATCGACGGCCGTCACGCGCTTCTCATCGGGCAGATCGCGATATTCGACCAGCCGGAGTTGCCGCGGCATGCAGCGCTGATCCTGGCCGTCGATCATGACGGTGTTCTGGCTCAATCCGCCGCGGTTGAGCTCGCGCTGAATCTGGCTGCTGAACGCGTGCGGGACGGTGGCCTTGCCCTCCACGTCCGAGAGCAGCATGCGCTGCTGTCCAAAGAGCATGAGGCTGAGCTTGTCGGCATTGGCGTGCACGTTGCTGCGGTCGTAGGTCAGAAAAGCCATCCAGGCGTCCGTGCCCCAGTAGGCCTCGTCCTGGTGCGAGCGCAGAAAGGCGTAGCCGTGCTCGGGCAGCAGCAGTGACGCGATCGGCGGCGCCGGTGGATCCGCCGGCAGCGCGGGCGAGAACAGTGCCTGCACCGAACGTTGCTTCGCCCGGGCCAGCAGCCAGGCATGCTTCAGATCACCCCAGGCGGCCCAAGCGTATTCGTAGATCGGGTTATCCCACAGCTTGCTGCGCAGGCCATAGGCGTCGCCGATGGGCGGGATCATGCCGTCCGGGGCCAGCACGTTGAACATCGTGTCGAACGGCTGCTTGAGCGTCCGGCCGTTGGCGTAGGTTCCCTCGAACAGCGTCGGTTCCAGCCCCGCGCGGCGCTGGGCGTCGGCGAACAATGCCATGGGCACGATGCCCGTGAAATGGTAGACCAGGCTGCTTTCGCACCATTGCCCGTCGTCCAGCAGGCCCTCCTCCAGGAGGGAAACAAGCCCGCGCTCACCATGCAGGCAGTACTCGACCATCTCCGGGCGTTCATAGAACAGCCCGAGCAGGCCGAGCATCATCTTATGCCAGGAGAGATGGTTATTGAGGCCGCCGCCGATGTTGTTCTTGATCCAGAAGACGTCGTTCCCGGCCACGGCGTGGGCCAACCGGGTCATACAGCCGTCGAATGCCTCCCGGTCGGCGGTGGACATCTCCGGCAGCATGGCGTCGTAGGCCTTGAGGGCCTGGAAAGACCAGATGGTGTAGTTCATGCCCACGTCGTAGTGCTCGGCTCGGAACTGATAAGCACTCAGGTTCCGGAGCAGTTCCTCCGCCTTGTCGTAATATCGTTCCTCGCCGGTCAGCAGCCAGACCGTGGCCAGGTTGGCGGCGGCGGACCCGTATTGCGCCGGCTCGACCATGGTGTGCTGAAACACTTGCGGATAGGTCTGCTCCCAGGGCTTGTCCTTGTCGGCGTCCCACCAGCTTTCGTCCAGCGGCTTGATCTCTATCTCGAGCTGCTTGTCCGCTTCAGCGATCAACCGGTCGAGAATGGCCTTCGAGGCCGGATCCTTTTCGACGCGGGCCTTGGCCTCGCCGACTTCATCCGGCGAGAAAAACAGGCGCGGGTACCCGGCCGCAACCGGCGTCGAATCCAGCCGGCCGATCTCGAAGGGTAATCCCTCGATGGGCGGCAGGGGGGCGTCGGGAGCAGAAACTGCCAAACCGGACGCAGGCCAGAACACGCTCATGGCCAGGATGGAACGAGGGAGCAGGCAAGATCGAGAGTAGCGCATCATTCAGTTACTCCAAGAGCCATGTAGCGGCCGGCGTCCTTGCCGGCCGTTCTGTCTGACGCTCAACGGCCGGCAGAGACGCCGGCCGCTACGCATAGCCGCGACCAAGCTATCCTTTACCACGTCTCGCCCTCATTCTCCACCAACCAGCACGGGGGCGACTTCTTGGGCGACGAACCATTGCGACAGCAATGTGAAATGATCACCCAGGTAGCCGAGCCGAACATCCCTGAGCCGCCACGCGCGCTGCCTCACGAACCCGGGTGGATCACGGAAGCCCAGAGTTCCGCTCGCCGGACCCCATCGGCGGTCGTTGCTACCGAACAGCAAAGGGCCGATGCCGTTGATCAGGTCGGCCTTGGAGTAGTAGGTGTGGATGGTCTGGGGTCCACCCGACAGGGTGGTCAGGTCGTACTCTGGCGAGACCGTCGGGGCCAACAGCACAACCTGGCCGAGATTGTCCTGGTGGATGAGTCGCCGGCAGGCTTCAAGAACAATGTAGCACCCCGTCGAATAGCCAATCAGGTGGATCCTGCGCTCTGGATTCTCCCGGATGCACCTCGAGACGGCCAGCGCGAGCCGCTCGGCCTTCTGCAGGAGCCGCCCACGCCGGATGAGATCGGGGATGACCAGCAGGGCGCCGGCCGTCCCGCTCCAGCGGAACAGCCGCAACTGCCCCTTCCAGCCGGCACGGCGCATGCCGCTGCAGAAGGAGGCGAATCCCCAGATGACGAACAGCCAGCGCACCGGCTCGACGAAGATGATGGTGTCCCCGCTGCAGTCACCGCGCGATTCGAAGGCGCGCACGCGGCGCCGGTTGATGCATACGGATGCGAACCAGGCGAGGGCGAGCGCGAAGCCGGTGAAGATCTCGGTCATCGAGCAGCCTTTACTGTGCTGTCCACCCGCCGTCGATAACCAGCGTCGCGCCGGTCATGAAGCTGGAGGCATCAGAGGCCAGGAAGACGGCCGCCGGACCGACTTCGTGTGGTTGTCCCCAACGGCCCAGCGGGATGCGCTGGAGGAAGAACGCATTCGCCTCCGGGTTGCCTAGGACGGGCGTGTTGATCTCCGTCACGATGGGGCCCGGACAGAGGGCGTTGACGCGCACGCCATGCGCGGCCACCTCCAGAGCCATGGTGCGGGTGAGCTGCACGAGACCGCCCTTGCTGGCCGTGTAGCCGGGGCGGTCAGCGAGGCCCACCATGCCGAGCATGCTGGCCACGTTGATGATCGAGCCGCTCTTGCGTTCGACCATGTGCCGGCCGACGGCCCGGGCCACCAGAAACGCACCGACCAGGTTGATGTCCATGACCTGGCGGAACTCGGCCTCGGTCTGCTCGATGGTCGGCTTGCGCAGGTTGATGCCGGCGTTGTTCACCAGGACGTCGATGTTGCCCCAGGCATTCAGAACGTCGGCGATCATCGCGTCCACCTGATCGACCTGGGTCACATCAGCCACCACTGGAAGAATCCGCCGACCGGTTTCGCTTGTCAGCCGCTCGGCGGCCGCCCGGAGCGTGTCCTCGTGACGGCCGGCCAAGGCCACGTCCGCACCCGCCCGGGCCAGGGCGGAGGCCATCGCAAAACCCAGGCCCTTGCCGCCGCCGGTGATGAGGGCACAACGGCCGTTGAGGGAGAATTCGGGAAGCAAGGAAGGCTCCTTGTTGAAAGCGGTCAGCAGCTTGCAGTTCTCAGTGCTCAGTTTTCAGTTATCAGTTGGTGCACGGACGTACGCGAAATCCGGAAGGTTGGTTGCCTGCCAAGCCCACACCCCAGCCCTCCCCCGGAGTACCGGGGGAGGGAGTAGGAGTGGTCCGGACATTCCACAACCTAATCCCACAACCTCAACCCACAACCCAAAACCTACGACCCCCAAACCTACCCTCCGATACCCAACCCCGACACTCAACACCGGATACCCAACACCCACCACCTAACACCCAACACCCAACACCTAACACTCACCTATCACCCATCACCCAGACACCCAGACACCCAACACCCAACATCCACTCAGCACTCATCACTCATCACGCATCACTATCTTTACGTCAGCGCCGGCAGCGGCCGGGTCACGCTCACCGGTGCCTCGGTCGGTAGTTCGATGATGAACCGGGCTCCGTGATCCGGCTCGCTTTCCACGCCGATGGTGCCTCCGAGCATGATGCACAGCTCGCGGCTGATGGCCAGGCCCAGCCCGGTGCCGCTGTGCTCGCGGGTCACCGATGAGTCGAGCTGGCGGAACTTCTCGAAGATGCGTTCCTGGTCTTCGATGGCAATGCCCGGCCCGTTGTCGGTCACTGCCAGGCGCACGTGGCCGCTATCCACCAGGTAGTGGGCCTCCAGACTGAGCAGCCCGCCCTCCGGCGTGTACTTGTTGGCATTAGAGAGCAGGTTGTAAAGGATCTGCCGAAGTTTGCCCGCGTCCGATTGCATCATGGGCAGGTTCTCGTCCAGCGCCAGGTTGAGGCTCTGTCCTTTTTTCTCGATGATCGGTCGCATGAAGTCCGCCAGTGTCTCGCACACTTCGCGCGGCGAAAACGTCGAGCGGTGCAGCTCCACCTTGCCGGCCTCGATCTTGGCCAGGTCCAGCAGGTCGTTGATGATGTCCAGCAGCATGCGCCCGCTGGTCAGGATGTTATCCACGTAGCGGGCGAAGCGGCCCTTGTCGATGCTCCCATCACTGTCCGTGGAGTCGCGCAGCAGGTCGGCGAAGCCGATGATGGAGGTGAGCGGCGTGCGCAGCTCATGGCTGACGTTGGCCAGGAACTCGCTCTTGACCCGGTTCGATTCGTAGAGGGCCACGTTGGTTTCGGCCAGCTCACCCAGCCTGATATCCAGCGAGCGGTTAATCTTCTCCAGTTCCAGCCGGGCCCGCTCAAGCTGGCCGAGCATGTCATTGAAGGCCGTGGAGAGTTCCTCGAACTCATCCCCTGTGTTGATCTCCGAGCGGGCGCTGAGGTCACCGCCGGCGATCTGCTCGGCCAGCGTCTTGAGATTGCGCACCGGAGCCAGAATCAGCTTTTGCGTGATCAGATAGAAAACGAGAATGGCCAGGAAGCCGGCCAGCGAACCGGCCAACGCCACAATGATGCGGGTGAAGAGAATGTCCTCATCGGTCTTGGGCGCGGGCAGGGCCATGTCGATGATGCCGGCGAGCGGGCGCCGGTTCACGCCGGCCTCGGGACGCCGGACCGCCAGGATGTAGCGGTGAACGGTGGGGCCGTCGTCAAGCC
>BTUC01000278.1:0-4171 GCA_045863575.1 Phycisphaerae bacterium | reverse complement strand
TTTGATCGGGTGCGTGGAACTCATTACGCGTGGCATCCTTCTGGAAGTAGGCCACCGCTTCCGCCTGAACCTCATCCAGGACCTGGATGTCGGGCAGCAAGGCGGAGACGAACTGCTGGCCCAGGAGCACGGTGGCGGCACGGCCGCGGTCGCGGAAGCCTTCGGGAAGGATCCGCCAGAGCAGCGGTGCGAAGCGTAAGGCCACCAGCGGATCCGCATTACCCAGGAGTATGCCGACAGTGCCGGCCGTCCAGCGCACCGGTTCTTGCCATCGCTCCAGCGCGTCAAACATGAACGGCGTGGGCACGCCACCGGCCGGCAGGGCGATCAGCCGCGGCGCCTTCTCCGGCAGCCGCAAAGCCGAACGATTGTCTTCCCACCACTGGTCGAGCAGTTCCTGCTGCCGCGACCAGTCGCTGCTGGAAGGGTCCATCCAGGCGTAAGCCAGTTGCCCCGCAAAACGCGCCTGCTGGACGTTCCGGTCGCGGACCATGGTCTCGAGCGTATGCCAGGGCACGAACAGGGCGGCCCCGATAATCAGCACGACCGCCAGGCCGAACAGCAGCCGGCACTTCGCGGCCAGTGAAACGTGAAATATCCCATGAGCTGACATCGGGGGTATTCTAACCGCTTAGCCTATCTAGGGATACGCCCATGCACCCGTCTGACACCCGCTCGAGCGGATGAGCTGGGGAGCAGCCGGCCTCCTGCCGGCCGTTTGGGTAACGCCAAACCGCCCGCGGGAGGCCGGCCGCTACGGACGGAGGTCGTCAACTGCGAGCTGTGGCCAGTTCTTGAGAAATCGGGTGGCTGCAGTGCATAATAGAACCGGGCAGAGAGGTGGAACATGTCGGGCCGGAAAGCGGGTCTCATCGGTAGGTTGTGGTTTGCGTCTGCGCTGATCGTGTCGGCGGCCGGGCCGTCAGGCATGGCCATGGATCAGGTGAGGCTCGAGACGCAGACGGATGCCGCAGTGGGCAAATACAACGTCTCCGGAGAAGGCGTCATCGTCGCCATCCTGGACCGCGGTATTGATTGGAGGCACCCGGACTTCATTAACCCCGACGGCACCACCCGCATCAAGTGGTTGCTGGACATGAGCAACGCGGGTCCCAATCCGTGCGATCCGGGTGATCCGCCACCGGTCGAGTATTCCGAGGCGGACATCAATGACGCATTGGCCGGCGGCCCGCCGATCGATTCGCGCGATGCAGTGGGCCACGGGACGGTGACGGCGGGCCTGGCCGCCGGCAACGGACGAGCCTTTGGCGGCGGCAAGTATCGGGGTATGGCCCCTGAGGCGGACCTGATCATTGTGAAGCTGACCTCGGAGGGGGCTCCCGCTCACGATGGAGAGCTGGCGGAGGCCTTTTTCCAGGGCTGCAACCATACGGCACTCGAGTGGCTGGATCAGAAGCTCACCGCCCTCGGCCGGCCGTGCGTCGCATTGATCAACAGCGGCACACAGTGGGGGCCCATCGACGGGACTTCGGCCGTCAGCCGCCAGATCGATGAGGTTTTCGGCGAGCACCGTTCGGGGCGGATCTATGTGGCGGCCTCGGGCGACGAGGGTGGCTACGATACGCACGCCGGTGGCGACTACAGCGATGCACCCACGGTCGTCCGGTTCACCAAGTCGAATCTGGATCCGGCCTTTCTCATGCTCTGGTACCGCGGTGAGGCGCCGGCGGCGGTGAGCATCTCCTTTGACGATGGCACTGTGGTTGGGCCCGTGGTCCCGGGGGAGTACGTGACCGGACAAGACGGGATCTCGATCTACACGTACGACCCGCCCGGCACCGAGTTCTACCCTTGGCAGTCGACGAGTGGCGATTACGCGGTGTGGATGTATATCAGCGGGCATATCGGCGGAGGAACTTTTGAGATTGCCGGGCTGGGGCCGCAAACCGGCCGATTCGATCTGTATGCGCCGGGCGTATCCGCAGTGATCACGTTTGATGACCACCTCGTGCCGGGCCGGCTCACCGATTATTCGGCGACCCAGTCGGCAATTGTGGCCGGGGCTCATGTCAGCCGCACTTCGTACAACGACATCGACGGCTTCCTGCGTTTCGCGGATGACGAAGGGCTGACGGGCGAGCTGTGGACTCATTCCGCCGGCGGACCGACGCGCGACGGGCGGATCGGCGTGGATCTGACCGCGCCGGGGCATAATGCCTTCGCCGCCTATGCACCGGACTCATATTGGGCCACCTTTCGTTACAATCTCATCGAGGACGGCGACGGATGGTACGGCCGTGCGGGCGCGACCAGCGGGTCGGCGCCGATCGTGGTCGGCGCAGTGGCCCTCCTGTTGGATCTGTGTCCACGCCTGAGCGCTGCCCAGGCCCGCCAGATCCTCCGCGACACCGCGGTAGAGGACGGCTTCACCGGATCAGTGCCCAACCTCGAGTGGGGCTTCGGCAAGCTCAATATGCTCGCGGCCATGGATGCCGCGCACGCCCTCTGCGCAGGCGATTTCGATTTCGACGGCGATGTCGATCAGGATGACTTCGGGTTGTTTCAGGCATGTGCCACCGGACCGCAGAACGGCCCCCCGCCTCGGGGTTGCGACGATCGCGACCTGGACGGAGATGGCGACGTGGATCAGTCCGACTTCGGTTTCTTCCAGCGGTGCATATCCGGGGCGGGTGTGGCTGGTGAACCGGGTTGCGCGGAGTAGGAGCCGGGCCGCAGAGAGCGTGTGCCACCGCGCTGTGGGCAATGCTGAAGCTGCAGCGGCCGGCGTCCCTGCGCGCCGTTGAGTCGGCACACCAACGGCCGGCAAGGAGGCCGGCCGCTACGCTCGTCACTCGATGCCGTGCTCGGCCAGCCAGCGCTCGGCGTCAATGGCCGCCTTGCAGCCCATGCCGGCGGCCGTGATGGCCTGGCGATAGACGCTGTCGGCCACATCACCGGCGGCGAATACGCCTTCAACGCTGGTGGTCGTGCGGTAGGGGTCCTTGAGCTTGACGTAGCCTTTGGCGTCGAGCTCGAGCTGGCCCTCCAGAAAGGCCGTGGCCGGCGTGTGCCCGATAGCCAGGAACAAACCGCCCAGCGGCCGTGTGGCCTCCTCGCCGGTGACGGTATCCTTGAGGCGGATGCCGGTGATCATCTGGTCGCCCAGCACATCGGTGATTACGCTGTTCCACAGAAACTCGATTTTGTGGTTGTCGCGGGCCCGCTTCTGCATGATTTTGCTGGCGCGCAGCTCGTCGCGGCGGTGAATAATGAAGACCTTGCTCGCGAACTTGGTCAGGTAGGTCGCCTCCTCGATAGCCGAGTCGCCGCCCCCGACCACGCCGAGTTCCTTATCCCGGAAGACCGGCAGAGCACCATCGCAGACCGCGCAGGCACTCACACCGCCGCCGCTGCGGGCCAGTCGCTGCTCGTTGGGCAGGTTGAGCCAGTTGGCGGTGGCCCCGGTGGCGATGATGACCGAATGCGCTTCGACGACGGTGTCGTCCTCGCCGACTACTTTGAACGGCCGTTTGGAGAGATCCACCCTCGTGCAGTCGTGGTATTTGTATGAATGGCCGTCGTCCGGGTCGGAGACGTCGGGGTGCTGGCCGTCGTCGGTTTGGATGCGGGTGCCGAAGCGCACCGCCTGCTGCTCCAGGTAGGCCATCAGCTTCGGCCCGGTGACGCCGTGTGGAAAGCCGGGGTAATTCTCGACCTCGGTGGTCAGCATGAGTTGGCCGCCGGGCAGCACCGTATTCGGGACCTGCTTGGGACGGCCGGCGAAGACGAGCGGGTGCAGATTCGCACGCGCCGCGTAGATGGCCGCTGTCCAACCGGCGGGGCCGGAGCCGATGATGACGACTTTCTCGGGCATGATGACCTCGTGCATGCGCCGGCACGAAGCGGCGCTTGTAACTCTTCAAGCTGCTTCTCACGTGCCGTTTGCGACTGGCTGTAGTGGCCGGCCTGGAGTGCTGGCCGTTTCCCAGGCTGAACGGCCGGCACTCCAGGCCGGCCGCTACCAATCACGTAGCCAGCGGCCGAAACGGCAGCATTCCATGGGGCCGATTGTAGAGAGCACGAGCGAACCCGTCCAGAAGCCGGGATTCCCGTGAAGCCCTCATGGGTATGCGGCGTCCTGGGCGATGAGGCTCGTCAGAGCCCTGAGCGCAAGCGAGACCTTCTATGCGAAGTCAAGAGCCTGTTCGAG
>BTUC01000277.1:0-9643 GCA_045863575.1 Phycisphaerae bacterium | reverse complement strand
GAGACGACCTCATCGCCGCGCGCCACCCCCAGGGTGTCCCGCAGAGGCATGAGCAAGGCGCGGTCATCCCGGAAGCCGACCACCTGCGCCTCCAGAATGTGGCCCGCCTTCGTCTCGACGCGGCACATCGATCCGATCGGTGCGGGCAGACCGGTCACCGTGATGGTGAGCCCGGTGACGTCACCTACCCGCCCGATCATCGCGGGGGAGGTCACGCGCTGCACGCGCTCGATCTCGTCGGCAAAGGCGTTCATGTCGGCTCTGTCAATACCTTTCTGTCGGGCACTAGTTCGCGCTCTTGAGCTCCGCCTCGATGCGGTCAAGCTGCGTGTCCAGCGAAGCGTCTACGGAACCGCTGCCGAAGTGCACGCGGGCTCCGCCCGGCGAGACTTCCGGCTCCTCGACCACCCGCACGTTCTGCCACTCCTCGCGCAGATCGATGAGTGACTGACCGAACAACCGCGTCGCCTCCGCGTCCAGCGGATGAACGGCGATGGTGACCTCGCTGCGCGCCCCGGTCAGGCGAACGGCCTCTTCCAGATTGGCCAGCACCACCTCGCGATCGCGCTGGCCCACGTGGTGGGCGACCCGCCGGGCAATGGCCATGGCCAGATCGACCAGGTCCTGGTGCGCGGCCGCCAGCCAGTCGGCGCGGTGACCGTCGATCTCGCCGACCACCTGCCGGAACGCGGACACCACGCTGGCCTGCCGCTCCGCAAACTCACAGCGGACGGCCGCCAGCGCCTCGGTGCGGCCGGCCTGCTCACCCTGACGATATCCCTCTTCCCGCCCTTCGCGCAAACCCTCTTCGCGGGCGGCACGGCGGATCTCCTGGGCCTGCGTGCGGGCCTGCTGGAGGAGAGTCTGGGCCTGGCGCTGGGCAGCGGCCACGCGCTCATGGGCATCGCACATGACATCGTCGATGTGAAATGCCTGCAGCCTGAGCGTCTGGGCGGCGGTCGGAGCATCAGCCTTGATTACCGTTGTCTTGCGCACCAAGCATTCCTTGTTACACGATAACCTCGGAGTCTCCGCGGCCCTGGAGGATGATCTCGCCGGCGTCCTCCAGGCGGCGGACAACGTCCACGATGCGCTGCTGCGCCGACTCCACGTCGCTCAGCCGGACAGGCCCCATGTATTCCATCTCTTCCTTGATCAGCTGGGCGGCCCGCTCGGACATGTTGTTGAAGATCTTGTCTTTCATCTCCGGGCTGGCCGTCTTGAGGGCCAGGGCCAGCTCGTCGTGATCGATCTCCTTGAGCACAGCCTGGATGCCCTTGTCGTTGACCAGCAGGATATCCTCGAACACGAACATCAGGCGGCGGATCTGCTCGACGAGTTCCGGGTCCTCGCTCTCCAGCGTCTCGAGGATGTTCTTCTCCGTCGAGCGGTCGGCGAGGTTGAGCATCTCGGCCACCGCCTCCACCCCTCCCACCTTCTGGAACTGCTGGGAAACGATGCCGGAGAGCCGCTGGGCCAGGCCCTGCTCGACCTCGCGGATAACCTCCGGGTTGGTCTGCTCCATGTTGGCCACGCGCGTGACCACCTCGATCTGCTTCGCCGGCGGAAGACCGGCCAGAATCTCGCTGCCCTTGGAGCTGGGCAGATGGGCCAGGATCAGGGCGATCGTCTGCGGGTGCTCGTCCTGCATGAAGGTCAACAGGTTTTCGGTCTCGGCCTTCTGAAGGAAGCTGAAGGGCTGCTGGTGAACCTGGTGCTCGATCTGCTGCATGATCCGGCCGGCTTCGTCCTTGGGCAGGGCCTTCTCCAGCACAGCCCGGGCATAGCTCAGCCCGCCTTCGGAGGCATATTGCTTGGCCAGCGCGACGTTATAGAACTCCTCGACGATCTTCTCGCGCGCATCCAGCGGTACCGGCCCCAGCGAGGCGATCTCGCGGGTGAGATCCTCAACCGTCTCGCGGTCCATGTTCTTCAGCAGCATGCCCGCGGTTTCAGGACCGACCGACAGCAGCAGGACTGCCACCTTGGAGAGGCCGCTGTACTCCCGTACGCCGTCATCGGACTGTGTTCGCGACTTGCGGGCCATGGCTTACTGCTTCTCGGCATCAATCCACCGGCGCAGGATCTGCACCGAGGCTTCCAAATCTTCCTTGACCAGATCGGCGACCTGGCTCACCACCTGCTGGGTGCGCAGCGTCTTCTCGTCCACTTCTTTACCCACCAGGAGTTGCTCGCGGGCCTCCGCCTCTCCGACCGGTGGTGGATCGGCGCCGAACACGACCGTCTCCTCGGCGCCCTTGCCGCGTTTCATGATGCGGATAATCGGCTGCGGGGGTTCTTCACCCGGCAGCACGGGACCTTCACTGACCTTGCGCACCATCATCAGCATCATGAACAGGCTCATGACGGCCAGAGCGCCCAGGCCGGCCTTGCCGCCGTACAGCCGGACCATGGCCAGGACCGAATCGGGCGCGCCGGCCTCCATCACCTCGTCGCCGAACTGCACCGTGGCATCATCGGCGAACCAGTCCACCACCACGGCGCTGGCATCCTCGGGGACGGCCAGGGCATTCTTGACGTGACGGGTGATCTTCTCGAGCTCCGTCTGCGTCTGCTTGGAACTCTCCAACTCGGCGTCGCTGGGCTCCTTGCCCTCGTTGGCCCGCTTGAAGAGGGCCGCCAAATAGCTCCGCGGAACGTTCACCGACGCGAACAGCCGTTTGAGCCCGTGACGTGGCGCCTCGCTGATGACAGTGGACTCGAGCTTGGTATCGGAACGGGATTCGCTGAGTTCCTTCTCCATGCGGTCCGTCGGACCTCCGGCAGCAATCTGCTGAGAGGTGTTCGGCACCACGCCGGGACCACCCCCGCCGACGCTCCGCTCCTGGGTCATGGTCTCCGATTTTTCTTCGATGATGATGGGCTTGGTGTAGGTGTTCCGTGTTTCGCGGCGCGACTCCGCGTCCAGCTCGGCGTGAACAACCACCAGCAGGCCCGGGATGTTGGCCAGACCCGTCTTGATTTTGTCAGCGAAGTAAGCTTCTTTTTTCTGCCGGTCCTCCAGGTCGTCCATGGCCAGGGAGGTGTCCGGGGTCGGGACCGAATAGGAACGCCCGGTAGCCGCATCGGTGACCCGGACCTTGGTGATGTCCAGTCCGCCCACCGCCCCGCTGACGAAGGCGGCAATGCCCGCGACGCGCTGCTTGTCCAGCATCATCCCGCGGGCCATTTCCACCACCACGCTGGCCGTCGGCGTGACCGGCGGCGCGTTCACGGTTCGCCGGGCGTTCTTGTCCATGAAGACGTGCGCCTGCTCCACGCCGTCGAACTCGCGGAGAACGCTGGCCAGCTCGTTGCTCAGGGCGACACTTCGCCGCCAACCCTGCTCGTCGCTGCTGACCCAGGGACTCGTCTCTTCAATCAGCTTGCTGAAGGTGATGCTGATATCCTTCGGCAGGGCTCGGCTCTCGGAGAGTTGCGCAATGAGCCGTGGACGGTTGGCCGGGGGTACCAGGATGGTTTCACCGGCGACGCGGTAGGTAATGCCGAGCACGTCGAGCCGCTGCTGGATGGGGGCCAGCTCCTGAGCGGTGAGGGGCTGATCAAGCAGCGGCACCAACTCAGGATCGGCCGCCCACTGAACCATCCAGAGCAGCGACACAAAGATCAACGCCACGCAGGAGCCGATGGCCAGCCGTTGCGAGAGCGTCAGCCCCTTGAGATGACTCTGCGTCTGAAGAACGAGCTTTCTGAGGAACTCCATTTCCTACAGTCTCCGTTCTTGTCTGTCTACCAGACAGCCGCTACGCTTGACCTCGCCCGAGCGGCGCCGTTCTTCTGTAGCGGCCGGCACTCCAGGCCGACCACTACATGAACCCCGTCAAGGTTTACACGCGCATCTGCTGGATTTCCCGGTACGCGTCCACCAGCTTGTTACGCATCTCCATCAGCATGCTGAAGGCCACGTCCGCCTTGCGCACGGCACTGAATACCTCGGCGATGTTGTCCGTTTGCCCCGTCACCACCTTCTCCACCCCCTGGGCAGCCTCCTGCTGGAGCTTATTCACCTGGTCGAGGCTGTCCAGCAGCATGTCCTGGAAAGACTTGCCGTCCGGGCCGGTAACCGGTCCTGCCGATGACGTCTTGCCGGCCGGATTGATCGGACCACCCGGCTGAATTCCGTTTATGCTCAAAGGATCAGGCATCGCCTACTCCCGCGTCATGCCAGCAGACGCAAAGACGAAGAGATCATGCTCTTCGTTACCTCGATCGCGGCCACGTTGGCTTCGTACGCCCGCGAGGCCAGCATCGCGTTGACCATCTCGATGGACGGATCGATATTGGGATACTCGACGTAACCCTGCCGCGGCCCCGACTGAATCGCGTGCGGGTGCGACGGCTCGTATACGAAATGACCGGGCGAAGGATCCTCCCGCACCTCGGACACGTATACGCCGGCACCGCCTTGGCCGTCGCCGACTTCGAAGACGGCCACGCGCCGCTTGTAGGGTCCGGGCAGGCCGTCGTCGCGGACCACGGTCTGGGCATTGGCGATGTTGCCCGCGATGGTGTCCATGCGGATCCGCTGAGCCACCAAAGCCGACGTGCTGACATCCAGCGAACCGAACATTCAGCCTACCTCACTAAGAGAGCGTCTCACCCGTCGCGAGACCTGCAACCCTTATCAGGAGATCCTGCCGCGAATGGCCTTGAGCAACCCCTCAAATCGGCCTCGCAGCAGTTCTGTCACCGCCTGATGCATCATGGCGTTCTCCGCGAGCATGGCCATCTGCCGCTCGACCCGGGTGTTGGTCCCGTCGTGGAACAAAACATTCTCAGGCGGTTCCTCCGAAGCCTCGATCACCAGGCGTCCGTCCGCATCCTGCCGCACCTGGTCCGTCCCGCTCAGCTCCAGTGGCCCGGTTCCACCGGCCGCCCGGCGATCCCCCATCGCCTCGCGCAATGACCTCTGAAACGCTTGCGGATCCAGGTGTTTCGTCCGGTACTCCGGCGTATCGATGTTGGCGACGTTTTCCGTCAACACGCGATGCCGGGCCTGGGTGAAGGCGAGCGTCTTCTCCAAAGCCGGCAAAGATCCGCTGTTGATCAGGTCGTCGAAAAACATCCGTTCGCTCAGTCCAACACAACTCGACCACACCGCGTCATGAGAGCCTCAGAACACGGGATCGCAAGAAGGTGCGCAAGTGCGAAGGTGAAAAAGAACCAGTTGCTGCATCGCCTTTCCTGCTCATACTTTCACAGGTTCTCACTTTTACGCTTTTCCACTTGCACGATTTCTCACGCTCTCACCTTCCCACTTGGCCCGCTTCCGCACTTTCCCGCCCGCTCAACTTCTCACTTTCTCACCCGATTGCCTCTCTTCCGTCTCCACTCCCCGATGCCCCGAGCAAGGACGATACCACATCCAGGTTGCCCACGTCCCCAGCTTCCAGGGCGGTTTTATCGGCCGCCGGGCGCAATTCCTGCGCCTCGGCGCAAAACCCACGCCTCAGGCGCTGAGCTGGTACGAGCGTTTGGCTCGCGCTTCGTCCCGCCAGAGTTTGAGCTTGAGCCCCAGTGTCCGCACGCCGATGCCCAGCATCTCGGCCGTCCTGGCCCGGTGGCCCCCGCACTCGCGGAGCGTCTTTTCGATCAACTGCCGCTCCATGTCCTCCAAGATGTGTCCCGGCCGAAGCTGCTGATCCAGCGTTTCGACGCGCTCAATCCCGTGCAGCCACGGCGACACGATGTCCACCGTCAAGATGCCATCAAGCACCAGCACCGACGCCCGTTCACAGAGGTTCTCGAGCTCACGGACATTGCCGGGCCAGTCATATTCGCGCAGCAGCCGCATGGCCGTCTCTTCAACACGCAGCGGCGGCCGGCCGGTCTTGGCGGCCGCTCGGCCCAGGAAGTACTGCACCAGCGCGGGAACGTCCTCGCGTCGCTCCCGAACCGGCGGTACGTTTACCGGCAGCACGCTGAGCCGGAAGTAGAGATCCTCGCGAAAGCGCTTCCGGGCCACCCAGTCGGTCAGTTTGCGGTTGGTGGTCGCGATCACGCGCACGTCGACGCGCCGGGTCACGCTGCTGCCGACGCGCTCGAACTGCCGCTCCTGTAGAACCCGCAGGAGCTTGGCCTGCAGGCCCATGGGGATCTCGCTGACCTCGTCCAGCAGAAGCGTGCCGCCGTCGGCCAGTTCAAAGCGGCCCTTGCGGATGCGGTCAGCCCCGGTGAAGGCCCCGCGCTCGTGCCCGAACAGCTCGCTTTCCAGCAGGTTTCCAGAGAGGGCCGCGCAATTGAGGCAGAGCATAGGCCGGTCCGCGCGAGGCGAGCTGCGGTGGATGGCCCGGGCCAGCAGCTCCTTGCCGGTGCCGGATTCCCCCTGGATCAGAACGGTATTGGCGCTGTTGGCCATCCGCCCGATGGTATCGCGCAGCAGCCGCATCGCGGGTGAATCGCCGACCATCTCGCGCTCGTCTCCGTCGGTGAGCGAACGGCGCAGAGCTTCGTTCTCGCTGCGCAGCGTGGCGTTCTGAATGGCCCGCTCGACGACCATGGACAGCTTGTCGGCGTCGAAGGGCTTCTGCACGTAATCGAAGGCCCCCAGCTTCATCGCGGCGACGGCCGAGTCGATGGTCGCGAAAGCGGTCATGAGCACAAACGACGCCTCGCACCCGGCCGCCCGCGCCTCGCGCAGCAGACTCACGCCGTCCATGCCCGGCATCTTCAGGTCCGTCACGACGCAATCGAACGCCCCGCCCTTGACCGCCCGCAGGGCCTCCACCGGATCGCCGAACGTCGTGACCGTGTGGTCCTCGCGAATGAGCGTCTCGGCCACGGATTCACGGAGCATCTCGTTGTCATCGACCACGCATATGCGACCCATGGGAACCTCACCTTCCATGCCCAGTAACCATGCGAACCGTCAACGACGAGCCCTCGGGCCGGCCGTCACGGACCTGCCGCCTTGTCCAGCTTCGCGGGCAGCGACAGCGAAAACACCGCCCCCCCCTCCCGGCGATTGGCCGCCTGGATGCTTCCTCCGAGAACTTCAACGATCTGATGCACGATGGCCAGCCCCAGGCCGGTCCCCGTGGCCTTGGTCGTGAAGAACGGATTGAAGATCCGATCCAGATGCTCGCTGGGGATACCGGGCCCGTTGTCCGTGACCACGAGTACGACCCGGTCCTGCGCCGCACAGCGGACGGCGATCTGGACCAGTGGTCCAGGGCCCCGACCCTCGCCGGCGGCCGCGTCGACACCGTTGTGCAGCAGGTTGAGCATGGCCCGCTGCAACAGCCCCCCATCAGTAACGATTTCAATGCCCGCGCCGCTTTCGGCGATCTCCAGTTTCGCGCCGCGCTGCTCGGCCCGGGCCCAGGCCAGCTCCACCGTCTCGCGGACCAGGCGATCGAGCCGCACCGCGCCGGCGTGAGGCTCGGCCGGGCGGGCAAACTCGAGAATATCGGTGACGATCGTTTCGAGGTTCACCGCTCCCTTGATAATCTTGCCGGCCAGCCGCTGGGACTCGGGTCGGTCGGCCAGATCCTTCTCCAGGAGCGAAGCGAACAGTCTGATCCCGCCGAGGGGATTGCGGATCTCGTGAGCCACGCCGGCGGCCAACTCGCCGAGGGCGGCCAAGCGTTCCCGCCGGCGGAGCTGACGGTTTTTACGCTCCAGCTCTCCGCGCAGACGGGCCACCTCGTCGCGCAGCCGTTCGTGCGAACTTTTGAGCTGCTCGGTCACGTCGTTGTACGCGGCGATGATGGCGCCGAGTTCGCGTTCGCGCTGGGTCAGTTCCGGTTGGGTCACGCTCATTCGACCACCCACTCCCCGCGTGGAGCGCCCGCATCATTCGACGCAGCGTAAGCCGCCCCGGCGTGCCGTACCGTGCGTACCGAACTGATCGCCTGGGAGACGGACTCTTTGCGGACGGCCAGCAGCTCCGCGTCGGCGGCGTCCTGCTGGAGAATGCCCGCCAGCAGTGTGTTGACCTGCCCGACCAGCCTGTCCACGCAGCACCCATCCTCCTCCGAAAGCCCCAGCCGAACGGTTCGCCAGTTCTGCTGATAGGCCCGCAGCCTCCGCGCCAGCGTCTCGATAGCGCCGATGCATTCCTGCCGCTGGGCCAGCACGTCCAGCAGTCGTTCCGGCTCATCCGCGGTAATGAGCGTCCGCTGGCTGCGCGAGAGCTCGCCCAGGCGCACGTACAGGTCGCGCTGGCGCGTCAGCAGCCCGATCAGCTCCCGGGCGTCAGAACAATCTTGCGTCATGGCAGCCATCAGCGTTCCTTTCTTCACCGCGCGCCGGGCGCCCGGCGGGCCATCAACCACTCGCCGGCGGCGTGGAGGTCAGCGTCGGTGTCCTCTCCAGCCATTGCAGGTACTCTTCCCAGAAGGCGCGGTTTTCCCGCGGCGCATGGTTTGTAAATGCGTCGTCGGGGATATTCTTGAGTGCCCAACGGGCACGCTGCAAAGCCATCTGCGCCCGCTCGATCCGTCCCAGGCGCAGGTGCCCGTTGATCATCTGGACGTACGCGGCCATGGCGATGGGGTCCTGCTGATAGTTCCAGGCCGCTTGGTCGTACAGATCCAGCGCCTCGGACAGCTTCTGCAGGTCAGGCACTTCGCCCATTTGAGCCAGTTCGAACGCGACGTCCGCGCGGTACAGGTGACTGAGCTTCTGATAGAGTCGATCGAGATCGCTGAGCGGTTTCGCAGCCGCTGCTCGATAGTGGTCGATAACTTCTGAATAGATCTTTGCCGCCGATTCCAGCCGGCGGCGGTGCATCCCCCTGAGCCGCTCGGCATGAATCGCATTCGCAGGGGCGCGCAGGTCCTTATCGATCTGGGCAGCACTGCGGCGATAGACATCCGCCAGCATGTACAGACCACGGTCCGCACGCGGATCGTCCTGGTAGCGTTCCAGAGCCTCCTCGTAACGGGCTATGGCTTTCTCGTACTGTCCGGACTGACGATAGAGATCGGCGAGACCGAACAAAGCATCCCGGAACTGCGCGGCGGCCGGGGTGATCAGGCCCAGCGGATCGCCAGGCGGGAGGCTCACGATCCGCAACAGCGTGCTCTCGGCCTTGTCCAGGGCGCCGGTGACCAGGAAGCACTCAGCCAGCGGAACGAGCGACGCAATAGCCGACGGCGTTCTGGGGAACAGTGTCAGATTCCGCTGGTAACGTTCGATGGCATCCGGATAGCGGCCCAGCGCCTGGTAGGTCTGGCCGAGACGCAGCAGCGCATCCGGCGTTTTGGTGCTTTCCGGGTGATGTTTGATGAACGTCTCGAAGACGTCGGCGGCCCTCAAACGCTCGCCGGCCAGGTCGAAGGCATCAGCAGCGTTCCACGCGGCGGCGGTCGCTGCCGGCTCGTCCAGATTAACCAGGTCCGCCAGATGCAGGTACTGATCGCCCGCTTCGACCAGATAATCGTGGGCACTACGGCCGTCCTCGACGCCTGGCTCAGCGGCCTGCTCGCCGGACGTCTGCACCATCATCCGTCCGATGCCCAGGGCCAGGTCGGCGATCCGCTCGGTATAGAAGGCCTGCAACCCCAGGTCCGAAGGCGGGGCCAACCGTGCGGCCACTCTCAGGTAGGCCATGGCCTCCGGTAGGCGTCCGGTCGTCCGCAGCGCCTCGGAAAGCACAGTGGTGGACTGCCGCACCAGG
>BTUC01000276.1:0-9666 GCA_045863575.1 Phycisphaerae bacterium | reverse complement strand
CGATATGCGTCAGGGCCTGAGCCAGGCCCACCGTGGTTACGGTTTTCCCCTCGCCCAGAGGAGTCGGGGTAATGCCCGTGACGACGATGTACCTGCCCAGCCTGCCGTCGCCCAGGCGGGCGATCGACTCCAGCCGGATCTTGGCTTTGTAGCGGCCGTAAGGCAGGACCTCGTCATCGAGAAGACCCAGTGAGGAGGTCACGTCCTGGATAGGCAACAGCTCGGAACGTTGGGCGATCTGAAGGTCTGAATCCATGGATACAGCTCAGGATGGCGCAGTCATCACCTCGGGGCGGGTGAGTGGCGCTGCGGGTGCACCGGCGGGTCGAGTCACGGCCACGCCCTCATATCCCACGCGGGCCACGCGCCAGTAGGTCTTGCCGCCAGCTTCTTCCAGCGCCAGCTCGATGTCCAGGCGAACCGGCCGACCCACGGAGGCCTGGCCTTGCTGTTCCACGTGCCAGACATCGTAGTAGACGTGGGCCGCCTGGTTGTCGGGAGCCACCTGCACCCTCATCCGGGAGGCGGCCTTCTCGAAATCCGTGTCGAAGCTGTCCACGTAGTAGGCCACGATGGGTGCCCAGTAGTTGACCACCTTGTAGATCTGCTGGTCGCGGTCCTTGCCCAGGGAGGAGGGTTTGGCCTGGCCCTTCGTGGAGTCGTGGAGCGTCTCGATGAGGCGATTCTCGATGGTGTTCACGGCCGCAATCGACCAGGTGATCCGATTGGCGGCCTTCTGCTCCTCGCGGTGCGGCGGCATGACCCGGGCGGCCTTCACGTCTTCGGCAAGCGAACGCAGCAGGACGTAGGTCACCTGTTCGGGAGTGGCCGACTCGTCCAACGTCTGGCCGTAGGCGGTGACGGTTTTGACTTCTGCGGGAGGAAGATCCTCATGCGGCTCGGTGCAGCCGGCCAGCACGCCAGTCAACAGCAAGGCGGCCGTCAGGGCGGCGCAGCGGGCCCGAGGCATGAGAAGGCTTCTTCGAGGCGGTTCATATTCGTGCTCAGCATGACTCATGGGGCGGAAGTCTACGTGAGCACCTGGCGTTCTGCAACCGGCCGGCGGCTCCGGTCGGATCGAACGTTCCCGCTTGCCTGGGCCCCCGGGGACCGATAGACTCCAGAACACTACCATGGCCGAAGTAAACCGCAATCTGTGGGCTCCCTGGCGGATGGAATACATCCACTCGCTGCACGATGAGAATCAGCCCAAGGGCTGCTTTCTGTGCTGGTACGCCCAGCACCCGGAGGAGGATGGACGAAACCACGTCATCTGGCGGGGCCCCACCTGCATGACGCTGTTCAACCGGTTCCCCTACAGTAACGGGCACCTGCTGATCGCACCCTATGCCCACGTCGGGCTGCTGGACGGACTGGACGAGGCGACGCTCACGGAGCTGATCGGCCAGGTGCGCGACGCCCAGCGGCTGCTCCAGGAGACGACCTGCGCCCAGGGCTTTAACGTGGGGATGAACTTCGGCCGCTGTGCGGGCGCCGGCCTGCCCGACCACCTGCACGTGCACATCGTGCCCCGCTGGGAGGGGGATACGAACTTCATGCCCGTCCTGGGGGATACCCGCATCATTCCGCAGAGCATCGAGGCGCTGTACGCGAAGATGCGCGACGCGGCCGGGCGACTCGGGCTGCCCGAGGTACGCGGGCAGGTCTGAGACGGAGAGATGGAGAGACGGAGAGATGGAGCGACAGAGAGAAGCACAATCCGAGAGGCTGCAACTGGTCGGTCGGGCCACTGGTATGATCCCTACTTCTCTCCGTCTCTCCGTCGCTCCGTCTCTCCGTCTTCGTGCGGGAAGGTGAGCCCAACCCATGCCCACACGCACACCCGACCTGAAGCCCTACGCCATCACCCCGGCCAACTCGCGCGGGCGGGTGCATACGGTAACCTTCGCGGCCACAGTGGATCCGTTCGCCATCGATCGGCAGCGCGTGCTGCACTCGGCCGCGTTCCGACGGCTGGAATACAAGACGCAGGTCTTCGTGACCAGCGAGCATGACCACTTCCGCACGCGGCTGACGCACACGCTGGAAGTGGCCAGCATCGCCCGCCGGCTGTGCGTGGCCTTGCAGGTCAATGCGGCCGTCGGGGAGCTGATCGCCCTGACCCACGACCTGGGTCACCCGCCGTTCGGGCATGCCGGCGAGGACACCCTCGGACGTCTCATGGCCGAGCATGGCGGGTTTGAGCACAACGCGCAGGCCCTCCGCGTTATCGATCTCCTGGAGCACCCGTACCCCCCCTTCCGCGGGCTGAACCTCACCTTTGAGGTGCGCGAGTCGATCGCCAAACACTCGACCATCTACGACCAGCCGGGGCAGCATGAGCTGGCCGACGGGACGTGTGCTCCCGTCGAGGGGCAGATCGCCAATCTGGCCGACCGCGTCGCATACGACTGCCACGACCTGGAGGACGCCATCGGAGCGGGCATCATCGATGAACGATCGCTTTCGGAGGTGGAGCTGTGGCGCGAGGCCGCCGGGCCGGTACGCGAGCAATACCCTCGTCAGGGACTGCCGGCCGTGCGCCGGCCTATACTCGACCGGCTTGAGGCGCTGCTGCTGGACGACATCGTGGCCGAGTCGCGGCGCCGGATCACGGCCGAGAAGATCGCCACGCTGGACGACGTCCGCAACTCCCGCCAGCCGCTGGTGGCCTTCAGCGGGACCATGAAGGTCAAGGCGGTTCAGCTCGAGGAGTTCCTGCGGAGATGCGTTTACCAGCACCACCGTCTGATTCGCATGGACACGAAAGCCCGGCGAATCATCGACCGCCTGTTTCAGGCCTACCTCGACGAACCCAAGATGCTCCCCCCCCGCTTCGCCAAGCGCGTGCAACGGCAAGGCGCGCATCGCGTCGTCTGCGACTACGTGGCGGGTATGACCGACCGCTACTGCCAGGACGAGTACAAGCGCCTGTTCGAGCCGTTTGAGCGGGTGTAGCCCCCCGTCACCGGCTTGCGCTCGGGATCAAGGCTCGCCACGGCCCACCCCGGGCGAGTGACGTCTGTTCCGAATGATCAGGCAGGCGACAAAGCCGACGAGCAGTACGCCCGCCCAACCCGCGTGCCAACCCTTGCCGACAGCCACCGCTGAGGCCAGTCTCCAATTGCAGATGTCATCGGATGTGCCCGGGAGACGATCGGGACCCACACTGGAGAGGTCATAGCCGGTAGGATTGTGAATTCCCGGACTCCGATAGGGCAGCGTACTGCCCCAGGGGTCGAGGAGAGAGCCCGGATCCGTGACATAGGGGCCGGCCCACCTGGAAGCGGCTGGCTCGTTGACCGGACGTTGATGCAGCTCCGCCAAGGTGAGCGGGTAACGGCCGAGGTGGCTCCTGAACAGCTTCAGCTGTGTATCCAGGTTACCCCCGGGGGCAACGATCGCTTTGGCAATCTCGGACTCGCAACATCGTATTGATGTAAAGCGGGGGTAGGTCAGGGTAAGAACGAATCCGGCCAGCGCAGCACCGCACACGAGGCCAAACCATCCTGGCCATCTCGTCAAGGGCGACAGCCGAGAGACCGAGGCGGTCATCGACGCATACCCCAGGGCGATGGTCTGTCTTTGCGGCTCAGAGTGTCTCATGCAGATTCTCGTGTTTCCTGCGATGAAAAAGGAGAAGTACTCGAATCCCAGCGAGCGTCATCAGCCCGCCGACCACGACGCCCGCCCAGGCGGCATGCCAGCCTTTGTCGAAAACCGGCCGCGCCCAGTTGCAGAAGTCGTCCGCCGTCCCGGTAAGGCCGTCGGCACCGGGACTCCAGACGTCGTAGCCCCCCACGTTGTGGGCCCCGGGGGTGCGGTACCGCAGTGCGTTGCCCCACGCATCCAGAAGAGACCCTGGATGGGTGATATAAGGGCCGCGCCATCGCCGCGCTTGATCTGGCTCTGCCGGCTGGTCGCAGAGCTCGCTCAGCTTCGCCGGGTATCGCCCCATGTGCATCCGGAATAGCCTCAGTTGCGTCGCGAGGTTACCGCCCGGACTGACCTGGCACTCCCCAACGCGAATCTCCGAACGGGCCAATGCTACGACGGCCATTCCTGCCACCACCCCCACCAGTGTGATCACGAGCAATCGGGACGCTCGTGCGGAGCGGGCTTCTCCGCCTGCTCGACTACGCGCTCCACATGCCCACGCGCGGCAGTCGACTGGGCCGCTAGCATCGCGCGCACCATGGACGCCTGGGCACTGTCCAAAACACTCGCTCCCGTACACCTGCTTGATCCTCTGATCAGATGTTCACTTTCTGGTACCGCACCGGCGCGGAGCGGTTGCAGCCGGGTGGTTGGCGGAGTGCGTGGCTTGAGGAACTGGCAACGCCGCTCAGACCTGACCCGATGCGCTTTGAGTTCGGCGGCATCCTTGATATAGTAAGGTCGCAGTGCACGTCTGTTGTGGGAATACGGGGTCCACAGGAGCGGCAGCCATTTCTGAGAGGGCGTTGATACGCACGGTGATCATCGTGATGGAGGTGTGGCTGGTCGGTGCCGCCCTCTGGCTGGTGCATCTTTTTCTGGGTCCATGGGCCCTGCTGGGAGTCCTGCTGGCGGCGTGCGCGTTGGGGTGGTATTTCCGCTGTCGGCTGCTGGACTCTGATGCGTTCGTGGATTGGTACCGAGGGTATCGGTTGCGGCGGCGCCTGGCGGGATGGCAAAAGCAGGCTCACGCGGAGCAAATCGCCTCCGACGAACGCAACCGGGAAATCCTTCAGCTACAGCAGGTGGCCGACCGGGCGCGGCTGGTAGAGATGCCGCATCACGAATTTATTGAATTTACAGTGCGCTATTTCCGCCTGATGGGCTACGGCCGGCTGTACACGGCCTTCCCGGAAGCCCGAGGGGTAGACGCCGTGTTAAAGAACGCCGAGGGTCTCCAACTGCTGGCCTGCCGCCAGATGGCCACGCTTCAGACGAACGAGGTGACCGTCCGGGATCTTCTGGACGCGATTACCTGGACCAAGGCGGCCGGAGGCATCATCGTCTCGACGACCGGGTTTACCCCAGCGGCGCGCGAACTGGCCGAGGCGTGCGGGGTCACGCTGCTGGACACGGATCAACTGCTGGGTAGCATCCTGACGCTTCAGATCACCGACCCTGCCCGACGTGTCAGCCCGGCCCCTACCCATCAGCTCAGCACGCGGACCCGCAGCAACCCCGTCTAACGGTACTTCTCGCGGAATTGACGCTCCAGCACGTCGTTTCGGATGTCCACCATGGCGGAACGAAACAGCTCCTCCTCCAGGGCTTCCTGGCGCTGACGGATCAGGCGATCCACCAGGCGGGCCTGCAGGGCCTGGTGATCAGCATTCTCGAAGGTGACGTCGCTGGCCGGGAATCGTCGCTCCAGCTTGATGAGATGATACCAGGTGCTCTCGTGCAGAGCGGGAGGCAACTCCCCCGGCTGTAGCTGAAAGGCCGCCTCGCGGATCAGCGGCGGCACCGCGCCATCGTTGCGGGTAAATGGCGGGATGAGACCCCCGTTGGCGCCGGTGATCTGATTTTCGCTATGTTCCCGGGCCACAGCCTCGAACTCCCTGCCAGCCGTGAGCAGAGCCCGAACCCGCTCGACGGCCGAGAGGCTGGAGAGCTGAATATGCCGGATTTGCACGCGCTCGCCGTAGAGCAGAGCGTATTCCTCGCGGAGCATGGCCTCGGTGATCTCCATCTTATCGACTTCGCTGGCCGCAATTTTGCGGAGCAGCGCCCGTTGCCGCATGCGCAGATCCCATTCGCCGCGAGAGATGTTCTTGGCCACCAGGAACTCGGACAGCAACCGCTCGGCTACCGCCCGGTCCAGGGGGGCGCCCTGTGCTCCGATCGGCTGGGCCATCTGCTGCAAGGCGTCGCCATGAGCGGCCCGCACGTCAGCATCCGTAGCCTTCAGGCCGAGGCTTTCGGCACGCTGCTGGGCGGCGGCCAGCAGGACCATCTGTTCCAGCAGGCGGAGCCCATGCGCCTCCACCAGCATGGTCATGAATTGATCGCGATCGATAGCCCGGCCGTTGACCACTGCCACCGGCTCGGGGGGCGGCGGCGCCGATTCCGCCGGGTCGTGAGCGGGCATACTGGCCGGTGGAACATCGGCGACCGGAAGCGGGGTAACGGCCGTCACAGGCGGCGGCGGGGACTCCCAGGCCTGCTCAACCGGCGTGCCCGCCGGCCGGTCCTGTCCTGAGCAGCCGGACAGCGCCGCGGCCCCGGTCAGCACGAGCGAGAAGAAAGGCAACCACCCCAGCCGAGAACCGGTACGAACAGCAGTCCTGACGTGAGCAGACATCATGCAGGTCATCCCAACGTCGAATCCACGACGCAAACCGCGAGCTTTCAAATGCTTGGCGCTACGCTTGCCACCCGGCGGGCGAACCTATCGGCGTTTTCGCCGCGGGTCAAGGGTGCTTTGCCGCCACCGGCCGGCTTCGCCTATAATCCGGCCCATGACCGGGCAGGGCCGGGGTTTTGGAGAATCCGACGCCATGGCATCAACAAGCACGCCCACGCGATGGGCTCGACGATCGACCCGGCAGGTCCGGGTGGGCGACGTTCGCATTGGCGGCGACGCGCCCGTGGCACTTCAGTCGATGACCAGCACCTACACCTATGAGATCGACAAGACCGTCGGGCAGATCAACCGTCTGGCGGGCGCGGGCTGCGACCTGGTGCGCGTGGCCGTCCCCGACCAGCGGGACACGGCCGCCCTGCCGGAGATCCTCCGCCAGACCAACGTTCCAATCATTGCCGATGTGCATTTCCACTTCCAGCGAGCGTTGGAGGCCATCTCGGCCGGCGTGCATAAGATCCGCCTGAACCCGGGCAACATCAAGGACCGCAAGCAGGTTAACGAGGTCATCCGGGCCTGCAAGGATGCCGGTATTCCCATCCGCGTCGGCGTCAACGAGGGCGGTATTGTGGAGCGGCAGGACAAGACCGTGCGGGCCGTGGAGAAGGCGGCCATGGCCGAAGATCGCCACAGCAATCTGATCGCTCTCATGATGCGCAAGCTGGAAGACTACATCCGCATCTTTGATGAGAACGACTTTCACGACGTGGTGCTGTCAGCCAAGAGCATCGACGCGACCATCGTCATCGACGCGTACCGGGCCATCGCCGAACGTTTTGATTATCCGCTGCATCTTGGCGTGACCCACGCGGGCCCGCCGGAGACGGGGCGCATCCGCTCGATCGACGCGCTGGGCACGCTGCTGGCGGAGGGCATCGGCGACACCATCCGCATCTCGTACGCGGCCGATCCCATCCACGAAGTGGAGGACGGCAAGGAGCTGCTGTGCAGCCTGGGGCTGCGGGCCCGCAACGAGCCGGAGCTCATCGCCTGCCCCACCTGCGGGCGGATCGAGGTGGACCTGATCGAGCTGGTCAAGAAGGTACGCGAGAAGCTGGCCCTCATCCGCACGCCGGTGAAGGTGGCGGTCATGGGCTGCGTGGTGAACGGCCCCGGCGAGGCCGAGGGAGCGGACGTGGCCGTCTTCGCCGGCAAGGGACGCGGGGTGATCTACGTCCAGGGCGAACAGGTCCGCACGGTCGCGGAGGCCCAGATGCTGGACGCGCTTTATGACGAGGCGGTGAAGTTTGCCGCCCGCGTCGAGCGCGGTGAGGCCACCCTGACCAATGCGCACGTCGAGATCAAGCCGCCCGACCCGATCGGGCCGCTGGGCAGCGGCTACGATAAGATTCAGGCCGGTGGGCTTTCCCTGCCGGTGGCCCAGAATTAGTATCGCTTTCGGTTGATGGACACCCGGTCGCTCATGGACCTCGCGCTCATCTGTCGCCCCTCCGGGGCTCTCTTCGCTCTCAGCAACCCTCCCCAGGGCTTACGCCCTGGGCTATTGACTGGCGCCCCCTTCGGGGCGGGGGATTGACTCGCGTCTCTTCGGACCGGGGGATTGATTGGCGCTCCTTGGAGGCGGAGAACACGCTGCCGTCGATTTGCGGGTAACAGCAAGCCTCAGCACTGCTCACGGAGCGGTCCCACTGCTCACAGACCCTTGGCGCACGGCGTTGAACGACGCCGACGGGAGTCGGTCACTGCCAGCCGAAACCAGGATTACTCCACCAGCGGGTTGTCACAGCTTGGGTCGGCGGCGATATCCGGTCCGCTGATGCACAACTGGAATGCACCGAAATCTTCCTGGTCGACGTCGCCGTCACCGTCGTGGTTGAAGCACTCGCAGCCGAGAAACACGCCGCCGTCAACGCCAGTATAGCAGACCTGCCAGGCGCCGAAATCTGCCTGATCCACGTCGCCGTCGCCATCGGCGTCCGCGAAGGGGTCATTGCACTGGCAGAATTCGCTGCCCGCGCAGTCCGGGTCGTCACAGTCTACCAGTTCATCGCCGTCGTCATCCACGCCGTTGTTGCAGATCTCACCAGTGAAAGGAAATACGTCGATCTCCCAGACCAGCGGGGACACAAACGCGGCAGTCAACTGGTCGTCGACTTCCGTGAATGGGTTCACCCCATCAAAGGGATCGCGATTCTGGCCTCCGGTGTTGTCCACCGAATAGAAATAGAGCCGGATATTGGTCGCATCCACGGCCAGCGGCCCCGAATCGTCGGTCAACTGCGACAGCACCACGCGCCACTGGTTGTTCTGGACATTGTTCAGCGTGCCCGAAGGATGAGACTGAACGTAGATGGGCGGGCTGTACGTCGCGCCGTTATCATCAGAGAACTCGACGGTGTAGGTATGAAACACGCGGCCATCGCGACCATTGTTTCCCGTGAACACGCGGATCTCGCCGATCGTCGCGGGTTCCGGCAGGGCGTAATCGATGAGCTTGGTCGGATCACCGAGCGTGGGAAAATCATTCAGCAGGCCGGTGAAGCCTGTTGATCGCATGCCGGCGCCGTCGGTGAGGGCGGGCAGTTTATCGAGCGGATCCTCATTGACGGGATGCCAACCGTTGTCGCCGGGCAGTTCCGTGGCGATCAGACCCTGGATCAGGTCAGAGGAGCTCCATAATACCGCCAGATCTTCCTCCTCGCCCTGCGTCACGGTTAGAACGGGTGCCGCTTGCACCGCCCCACCCAGGATCGCAAGGCACACGACTGCCACAGATGTCCTGCGCATCGAAAGCCTCCTTCTGTCAAGTCACATACCCGCGTTTGCTCGCTGAAAGAGATGAGCTTCCTTCCCTTCCAGCCCTCTGTCCGTTCATGTCTCAGCTCATGCCGGCCTCTGACCACACCCAGGCCGGCCAAGGTGATTACCACCAGTGATAGTCGTCGCCCTGCCGAAGTTGGGCAGTATTCCTGAGATTAACTCCCTGACGCAAGTCGGCCGGAAACTGATGGCCCGCCTTCCACTTGGCGTGACCGTCCCCGAACACCTGGTTCTGGCCCTCCAGCATTGGCGGAGGCACTTCGGTAACACTGGCACTGACCCGGTAATCCGGGCCGTGGTTGATGCGCCACTGCTTGTTGCCGGTCCAGCGGCTGACCGAATCCGTCATCAGGATCCGCCGCACGTCCGGTTCATCGATGACATACATTCTGCGGCTGAGGGGCACGTCGCGCTTATCAACCACCGAATCGCCATTCACATCCGTATCCGTAGGTCTCGGCGTGGCCGGATCGTTGTCACCGGCATCCAACCGACCGTAGTACATATAGGTGACGTGCAAGTAAGCC
>BTUC01000275.1:0-9776 GCA_045863575.1 Phycisphaerae bacterium | reverse complement strand
GGTCTATGCCAAGCTTGAAGCGGCGGTAAAGGAGATCCCTACCAGCACCGGTGGGGCGGCCGTCATTCTCGATGTGCCCACGCGCCAGATCCTCGCCCTGGTCAGCTATCCAGGTTACGACCCGAACCTCTCTCCACGCGAAAGGCTGCTGCTGGAAACGGATGAGCTGAACCGGCCGGCGGCTTTTCGGGCGCTGGGCGAGAACTACCCGCCTGGTTCGATCGTCAAGCCTATGGTGCTGGCTGGGGCGTTGACCGATGGCACCGTCTCGCCCGAAACGACCTTTGTCTGCACCGGCGTCCTTCATGCCAGCGTACCAGACCGTTTCCGCTGCCTGGGTTCGCACGGCTCGGTCGGGCCGGTCTTTTCAATCCAGCACAGTTGTAACATCTTCTACTATCACCTTGGGGAGATGCTGGGTGTTCCACGTCTGGTATACTGGATGACCCAGGCGGGTTTGGGCCGGCCACCTGGCACGGGCATTCCCCGAGAGTCGTCGGGTGGGCTGCCCTCGGCCGGCGGGGCCGGCGATGCGCGTAGTACCGCGATCGGCCAATGGCAGGTACAGGCCACGCCTCTTCAGGCCGCCAACATGATGGCTTCGATCGCCGCAGGCTCCTGGAGGGAGGTGACTCTCTGGGCGGACGACCCCCGGCCAAGGCCACTGACGCCGCTGGGCGTCTCGGCGAAGGCGCTTCAGATCGTACGCGAAGGAATGTACCAGGTGGTCAACACCCAGGGCGGCACGGCATACCGCCACATCCACCTCGAGAACACCGGACCGTACGTTCTGCTGGGTAAAACAGGCAGCGCGGAGGTGGATGCCGGTCGAACCGTCGAGAGGCTGTATGTGTGTCACTTCCCGGATGGAAGCGTGCGGGAGATCGTTGCCGCCAACCGGCTTGATCTGAGCCTCCGCTTCCCGGAGACGAGGAAGGCGACGGTCACCGGCGGACGCACCTTCCAGCGCTTCCCGACGGAAGACATGGATCCGACGCACGCGTGGTTCGGAGGCTACATCACCACGCGCGACCGTTATCTCGAGTCGTCGAACCATGGCGAGCTCAACGTCGCCCTGGTGGTCCTGATCGAGTTTGGCGGGCGTGGGGGCGGCGTAACCGCGCCCGTGGCCAGCGAGATCGTGCAGAGCCTGCTGGACATGCACATGCCGCTCCGGGAGGGGCGGCCATGAGTCTGGGCCTGCGGTTGCCGACCTGGCGGGGCTGGGGGCTGTTGCTGCCTGTCGCGCCCCTCTGCGCTGCGAGCGTGATGACGATCCATGTTACCAGCGGCGCCGAGCCCGGCCGGCTCCTGGCCAATGCCGCCCTCATGCAGTCCGCTTACATGCTGCTCGGCCTCGGCGGCATGCTTCTGGCCCTGGCCGTCGGGTATCATCGCATCGGTCGCTGGTCCTATCTGCTTTTCGGAGCGTGCCTGCTGCTGCTGCTCTATCTGGTGCTCGACCGCTGGCTGCCGATGCCGCTGGTGGATCCGCGGCGCAACTCCCGCCGCTGGATCGGCTTTGCCCGCTACCAGATTCAGCCGTCGGAATTGATGAAGATCGCCTATGTGCTGGCACTGGCCTGGTACCTGCGCTACCGCCGCAATTACCGCACGGTCGCCGGTCTGGTGATGCCGTTTGGCCTGACGCTGGTACCCATGGCTCTGATCCAGATGCAGCCCGATCTGGGAACGGTTCTGCTTTTTCTGCCGGTGCTGTTCGCGATGCTGTTCGCGGCGGGCGCCAAGGTGCGGCATCTGTCCGTGGTCGTGCTGCTGGCCCTGGTTTGCCTGCCGTTCTTCTGGTTTGAGATCAAAACTTATCAGCGCCTGCGCATCACGGGTGTCATCCTCCAGAGTCCTGAGGTACGCAAAGCCTTCCTGGAGAAGCCTGAACGGTGGGACGCTCTTCGCCCCAGGGACGAGGCCGAGGGCGACTGGAAACGCGAGCTGCGCGAGTGGGAGAAACGCACCGGCTACCAGCTCGTTCACAGCAAGACGGCCATCGGCAGCGGGGGGGTGGGCGGAGAAGGCTATGGCGCGGGCATCTTTTCCGAGCACAATTTGCTGCCCGAGCGGCACAACGACTTCATCTTCGCGATGATCGCTCACCAATGGGGCTTCCTGGGCAGCCTGGCACTGCTGGCGTGCTACGGCGTCATGGTCGTCATTGGCATGGACGTGGCCACCACGACGAAAGACCCCTTCGGTCGCCTGGTGGCCGTCGGATTCGCGACCCTGATTGCCGTCCAGGCGCTCACCAATTTGTGCATGACCGTCGGGCTGGGTCCCATCACAGGCGTGACGCTTCCCTTCGTCAGCGCCGGCGGCTCCAGCCTGATCGCCAGCTTCCTGTGTATCGGCCTGCTGATCAGCGTCGCCCAGCACCGCCCGCTGAGCATGGGCCGGCTGCCCTTCGAGTTTGACGAGGAGGCGGAACGATACAACCGCCTGGGGTGAGACTCACCAATCCGTGAAGTCCCAGGGTTCCACTGTCGGTGAGTGGATCTCATCCCATCCCCCACCAGGGATGCACCAGTTGTACCCATCGGGCCCGATGCAGTCGTCGTAACCTCCATACACGCCATAATCGTCACAACCCGCCAAACTGCCCAGCCAGCAGCCCACCGCAATCAGTGCCGCCTTCTCAAGCCTCTCGATCCTCATGGCAGATCCTCGTTCTTTCTGAGGGGAGACGAGAACAATATAATCAAGTCAAAATGTAAGTCAAGTTCCCGCAATCGACACGGCTGCGCTGGGGTAGCTGGAGAACTCAGGCTGGACCATCCACTTCAATCCAGGTTATAGTTACCGCCCAGCCGTGTGTTCTGCGGTATCCTATTCAAGTCCAGGGGGCGGGGCTCACGGCCAACGCGGGGATTCATATGGCGGAACACGAGTTTTCGACCGAAGCGCTGAACGCTTCGCAGCCCAAGAACATGGCCGTCGCCGCCCGCATGCGGGCTCACCTGGCCGATGGGCGCTGGGCGCCCGGAGACCAGATCCCCACCGCGCGGCAGCTCGCCCACATGTTCGGCGTCAGCCTCTCGCCGGTGCTTCAGGCCGTGCGCATGCTGGAGCGGGAGGGGTTGCTGGTCCGCAAGGCGCGCGTGGGGACTTTTGTAGCCGAGCGCATTGCCCGCAAACAGCTTGTGGCGTTCATCACCTCGACTTGCGACCTCGAGCCGAACATGCTGGCCATCCGGGGATTTGAGGAAGAGATTGCCCGGCGCAACTATGGGGTGATGTTCTGTAACGCCAACCGGGAGCCGGAGCGGTTCGCGGAACGGGCGAATGCCTGCCTCGAGTTGGGTGCGGCCGGGATTGCCTTCGTGCCCCCCGAAGGTAGCCTGTACCTGGATTGGAACCGGGCGTTCTATCAGGGTTTTGCCGATCGGGGCATTCCGGTCGTGGCTATCAACAGTCAGCCGTTCCCGGAGAGCGGCCCGTCCATCGTGTCGGCCGCCGTGCCCGATGGTGTTTGGCAAGGGCGGCAGATGGCGAAACACCTTATCGGGTTGGGGCATACTCATCTGGCCTTTCTCTACGGCCGGTGGTCCTGCACGGTAGAAGACCGTAAGCAGGGGGTGATTGCCGAACTTCAGGAGCACGGCCTGCCCGCCCTGGAGGTTCGCAGCCTGTCTCCGGAGGAGCTGCTCCGCACCGGCGAGGTGTACGACGTATCGGTGATGCTGGACGACTGGCTGGGGCGCACCCCACCGATCACGGCCGTCGTGTGTGTCTCCGACTACGCCGCCCGGATTCTTTATGAGCACGCGGTCGGCCTGGGTTTGACCATCCCGGGTGACATCAGTTGCAGCGGCTTTGACGATTCCTCCTTTGCGTCTCTGCTCACGCCGCCGCTGACCACGCTGCGCGTTCCCTACGCGGACATCGGCCGCAGCGCCGCCGAACTGCTGGTTTCCCAGATCGAAGATCCGACGCGCCCCGCGCGGCTGCTCATGTCCCGCGGCGAACTCGTGGTCCGTGCCTCCTGTCGTCCGGTCAACGGCTCCGGATGAGACACGTGCCGAGGGGCAGCCCGGCAAAGCGGTGAGGGATTAAGGCCCGGTTGCCCAAGCGGAAGTCGTTTACACTTCACCCCAGCTCAGCCTATACTCTCGCGGGTGAGTGCTCAGCGATTCGGGTTTGCGGACCTGCCGGATTGCGGGAGCCAACTCGCGGGCCACGAGGCGACATGCTCTATTCGCTGCTGTGGATTATTCCGCTGGGGATTCACTACGGCCTGGCCATCTGGGCGGTGATTTCCGTGCTGCGGACGCCGCGCGAGCCGCGGGCCATGCTGGCATGGGTGCTGGCGCTGCTGTTGGTGCCGGTGCTCAGCCTCGTGCTGTTCTTCTTCATCGGCGAGCCGCGGCTCCAGCGTACCCGCCGTCGCCGCCGTCGTCGCCGCAAGCAGCTCGCCCGCTCGCTGTCGCTGACCATGGAGTCCATCCACTCGGCACACCTGGCCCACATCCCCGAAACGACCGAGGCCGGCGTGGCCCGTCTCATGCACGTGGCCACCCGGGTCAGTACTCACCATCCCACCAGCGGCAATCAGGTGACTGTCTTCCACGATCCAGAGAAGACCTTTCAAGCCATCGAGGAAGCTCTGCGTGCGGCCCGTTCGCACATCCACATGGAGTACTACATCTTCCAGCCGGACGACACCGGCCGGGCGATCGCCGAGCTGCTGGTGGCCAAGGCTCGCGAGGGGGTGCGCTGCCGGCTATTGCTCGACTTCATCGGGTGCTGGTCCCTGACGCGCGAGATTACCCGCATGCTCCGTTCCGCTGGCGTGGAGGTGGCGTTCTTCATGCCAGTGATTCCCCTGCGCGGACGCTGGCGGGTCAATTTCCGCAATCACCGAAAGATCATTGTCGTGGACGGGCGGATCGGCTTTACCGGCAGCCAGAATATCGGCGACGAGTATCGCGGCCGGCGCACCCGGCACGGTCCCTGGCGCGACACGCACATGCGCATCCTGGGTCCGGCCGTCCACGAGCTCCAGGAAGTATTCGTCGAAGATTGGAACTACGCTACCGATGAGGATCTGATTGCCGACTCGTATTTCCCCCCGCTCGAGCCGGCCGGGGATCAGGTCGTGCAGGTGATTCCCTCCGGGCCGGACGGTCACGCCAACGTGATGCACCAGTTGCTGTTCGCCGCGGTGGCCACCGCCCAGCGCTCCGTCTGCGTCATCACGCCGTACTTCGTGCCTGACGCGGCGATGATCCTGGCCTTCCAATCGGCGGCCTATCGCGGTGTGCGCGTGCAACTGCTCATCCCTTCGCGTACCGACCAGATTGTCACCCTCTGGGTGGCCAGAAGCTACTACCAGGAACTGGCCCAGTCGGGCGTGGAAATCCACGAGTATCCCCACGGCATGCTGCATTCCAAGGTGGTCGTGGTGGACGAGGACTGGGCCATGGTCGGCTCGGCCAACATGGACGAACGCAGCTTCCGGCTCAATTTCGAGTTGACCACCATTCTCTACGACGACGACCTGGCCCATGAATTGTACGAGGACTTCAGCAAGTTGCGGGCCCGCTCGCGCCGCATCCGCGCCGACCGCCGCCGGAGCTGGACCTTCACGCAGTCGATCAAGCTGGGCCTGGCCCGCATGGCCTCGCCGCTGCTGTGAGACGTTGGTGCGCCTACGGCCCCCTCGCTTGCGCTCGGGGCTCTGACTCCCTCCCCCGGTACTCCGGGGGTGGGCGGGGGTGGGGGCTTGGCAGGCAACGAACCGTTCGATGAACTGCTGAACATAGAAAAACAGAAGATTAAGATCAGGATTAGGATTATGATTAGGATTGAGATTAGGATCAAGAGTAAGAGTAGGAGCAGGATGGGGAGGGCGGGCCCCGGTGCTATCTCCTCATCCATGCACATCTCAACCCAGCTCGCTTGCGCTCGGGGCTCCGATCTTCCGGCTCGTTTGCGATGGAGGCTCTGACTCCCTCCCCCGGTACTCCGGGGGAGGGCGGGGGTGGGGGCTGAGCAGTCAGCAGACTCATCGACCGCACTGACCGGTTCACACACCAGGCACCGTTCTCCGGGTTCGAGAGGCCGCGCGGGCTGAAGCCCGCGGCTCGTTGCCCTGGGTGTGTTTGTTCTGGCTTGCCCGGAGGGAATTCACTCTCTCGCCGAGGCTCCGGCCTCCGCGTAGCGCGCCGGGCGAGGGGCGGCCGAGAGCACCGCGTAGGTGAACTCCGAGCGCCGCCGGATGGTCGCCTTGGACTCCAGCTCGCGGACATACTGGAACTGCAGCTCATTGAACTGCTCCCCCAGCAGCTTCTCGATGATCTGTTTCTGACTCTCCTCGAAAGAGGTCCGCTGGGCTGGCGTTTTCCGGCCGGCCCGCACGATGAACAGGGCTTCGGGAGTGTCGATGATTTCGCTGGTTTGTCCCTCCTCCAGAGTGAATAACACTTCCCCTGCCTTTGCCCACCTGCCGGTGAGCGCGCCCGGCCCGATGTCGCCCCATTCGCCCCCCCTGGACGCTTGCAGACCCTTCGAGTACTGGCGAGCAACGTCGCCGAAGGGGATTCCGCTCTCCAGTTCCTGCAGCGCCCGCTGGAGCCGCTGGCGGGCCTCCTCGCGGGCACCGGCGATCTCCTGCGATGATGCGGCGGACAGCGGCTTACCGAGCTGTGCCGCCAAGGGTATCTCGATCAGCAGCAGCTCGGCACGCTCGGGTGTGGTGAAGTCGTCCAGGTGCTGCTGGTAGTATCTGTACAGCTCCGCCCGCGGCGGATTCTGGATCATCGGCTTGAAGCGCTTGTGCAGAAACTCCGTCACCATCGCCTGGCGCTTGGCCCGCTCCTTCATCTCCTTGACAGTCAGATCCATGGCCTTGAGATGGGCCTCGTACCGCGCGTGTACACCGCCGAAGCGGGCGTTGACCACGTCGGTGATCATCCGGTCCGCCTCTTTCTCCAGGAGCTCGTTAAGCTTATCCGGGAAATCTTCCTTGGCCTGCTGGGCGACGAGGATGCGGCTGATCTCGATACTGATTTGCTCGACGACCTTGCTGATGAGGTAGTTGCGATAGCCCTCTTCGCTGAGCGTGCGCGCCTTCTCCGACAGATCCTCAATAAGCGGTTCGAGGATGTCCTGAACGGCCACCGCCTCGCCGTTGACGAACATGATGGGACTGCCTACCGGGTTCGCGCCAAACTGGAAGTCGGCCGGCTTCGTGGTGCTTTCGCCTTCATCGGCGGGACGAGTGGCGGCCCGCCGTTGCACGTCGGGATGATACCGGGCGGTGTGCGCGGCCGCGTGGTCCGCGCGCTTGGGACCGGTATTGGGTTTGTCGCAACCGGCCAGGATGGCGATGGCCGTCGCCATCACGCCGGCTCTCAGCAGTCCGCATTCCGCGCGGAGAGCAATGTGAATCATGAGCTCCCGTTTCCCATCATCCCAGAGGAAAGCATCAGGCGTCCGCCGCGTGCGTATCTTACCCGCTGCGGCAGGACAGGGGAATGGCGGCACGTGGAGCCGTTAAGGCCATGAGAGCCGTGAACGCCCTGAGAGCCGTGCAGCCCTTGAATCCCGCCGGCCGCTACACGGCGGATTTCTCCAGTGTCGTCTCCGCTCCGGCCTGCAGCATTCGCCGCAAGACCGGCAGGAGCGTCTTGGGCTCAAAGTAGGCATCCGACAGCCGCAGATGGACCGTGTTGGCGTCGGCCATCCGGGCCGAGCCCGGGCTGGCCACGAACATCGGCTCCAACGATCGCAGGTCGTCCACCGTGAAAATGAGGTCCGGCCGTTGCTGATTGATGGCCCGGATCTTCAACGGCTGGCACAGGATGCGGATCTCGGCCAGGTCCAGCAGCGTCTGCACCACCGGCGGGTAGGGGCCGAAGGCGTCGCGTAGGTCCTTGTCGAGCTGCTCGAGTTCAGCCCGCGAGCGGCAGCGGACCAGGCGCCGGTAGATCTCCATCCTCTGCCGGTCCGACTCGATGTAGCTCCTGGGGATATGCGACGGCACGTCCAGTTCCAGATGCACCGGCCGGAAGGTGTCCGCCGGCTCGTTCTTGAGCCGCCGGACGGCCGAGTCCAGCAATTGGCAGTACAGCTCGTACCCGACGGCCGCAATGTGGCCGCTCTGCTCCGGCCCGAGAATGTTACCCGCGCCGCGGATCTCCAGGTCGCGCATGGCGATGCGGAACCCGGCCCCCAGATCGGAATACTCTTCTATCGCCTTCAGCCGGCGGGCGGCCGGATCGGTCAGCGGTTTGCCCGGTGGCAACAGAAGGTAGCAGTACGCCCGATGCTTGTAGCGCCCGACACGGCCGCGAAGCTGATGCAGCTCGGACAGCCCGAAGCGCTCCGCCCGGTCGATGAGGATCGTATTGCAGTTCGGAATGTCCAGACCCGATTCGATAATCGTCGTGCACACCAGCACGTCCGCGTCGTGGCGGATGAAGCGAATCATCACATTCTCGAGCTCGTGCTCGCGCATCTGCCCGTGGCCGATGAGCAGGCGGGCCTCGGGCACAATTCGCTGGATTGTATCGGCGAACGACTCGATGTCGTGCACGAAGTTGTGCACAAAGAACACCTGCCCATCGCGATTCATCTCCCGGATGATGGCGTCGCGGATCAGCGTTTCATCCCAGTGGCTCACGCGGGTGACGATGCTGCGCCGGCCCATCGGCGGCGTGGCCAGCGAGCTGATGTCGCGGATGCCCAGCATGGACATGTGCAGCGTCCGCGGAATCGGCGTGGCGCTCATGGTCAGGACCTCGACCGTCTCGCGGAAGCGCTTGAGGCGTTCCTTGTGCTCCACGCCGAAGCGTTGTTCCTCGTCCACGATCACCAGCCCCAGGTCCTTGAAACCGACATCCTTGCTCAAAATCCGATGCGTGCCAATAAGTACGTCCACCTGCCCCTTGCGGGCGCGGGCGATAATCTCGTCCTGCTGCTTTTTGGTCTTGAAGCGCGAGACCGACTCGATGGTGAACGGATAGTCGGCGAAGCGCTCGCGAAAGGTCCGCTCGTGCTGCTCGGCCAGAACCGTCGTGGGTACGAGTACGGCCACCTGCTTGCCGTATTCGGCCACTTTGAAGGCGGCGCGCATGGCCAGCTCGGTCTTGCCGTAACCGACATCGCCGCACAACAGGCGGTCCATGGGGGATGGTCGTCGCAGGTCCTTCTTGAGTTCCGCCAGGGCGGTGAGCTGGTCCTCCGTCTCGGTATAGATGAAGCTGCCTTCAAACTCATTTTGCCACGGCGTGTCCTCGGGGTAGGCGATGCCCGGCTGACTGGCCCGGGTGGCCTGAATGCGCAGAAGGTCGCCGGCGAGGTCCTCGATGGATTCTTCGACGCGCTCCTTGGTCTTCGTCCAGCGCGTGCCGCCCAGCTTGGTGAGCGGCGGGGGGGTGGCACCCGCGCCGATGTACTTCTGCACGAGATCGATCTGCGTGACCGGCACGTGCATACGGGCGCCTTCGGCGAACTCGAGCGTGAGGTACTCCTCGCTCTTGGCCGACGCCGACTTGGCCATCGTGCGCAGGCCCATGAACCGGGCGATGCCATGCACGATGTGGACGACGTAATCGCCGGTCTGCAGATCCAGCCACGACTCGATGGGCCGTGCGGCGTGGGCGCGCCGGATGCGACGTCGTTGCAGATAGCGGTGGAAGACTTCGTGGTGGCCGACCAGCGCCAGACGGCCCTCCGGCCAGTCAAAGCCGCGGTGCATGAGCCCGATGGCCATGTGCAGGCGCGGCGGGAGGGCTCCGATGGTGTTGCCCCACAGCTCCTCG
>BTUC01000274.1:0-9787 GCA_045863575.1 Phycisphaerae bacterium | reverse complement strand
CCTTGAACAGGGTTTCCTCGACCACCTTCATCACGCGGTCGCGCTCGCCGGGCTTGCCGTACAGATCGTGCAACGTCTGGCCATCTTTGAGAATACCGGCGGCCCGCTCCCAGCCGCCCAGGCCCGAGAGGAATTGTCGTCTCCGCTGCCAGCCGAGAATGCGCGCCTGCAATGTGCGCTCGATGGCATGGAGCAGATTCTCGACAGGCTCGCCCCGCGACTCGAGCCAGGATGCCGCCCGGGCCAACTGGGCTGCGTGCTCCATGGCCTGCGCGAGGAATACGGAGCTCGAGCGGGCGTGCGGATAGCGCCAGCCGCCGGTCGGGTCCTGCGCGTCGGCCATGAAGTCCGCGACTGCACGGATCACGTCCCGCAGCTTGGGCTCGTCGGGTACCTGGCGGGCCAGCGCCGGCAGTCCGGCCAAGGCATAGCCGATGATGTAGGGCTTGGGAAACGGATGCTGCGTTCCCGTCTTGTCATCATCGATAAAAGGCGGGTCCTTTACGATCGGCTGGCCACCCTGGCTGAACAGATCGCCCTCCGAGAGTTTCGTGCGCAGCTCGCGGAACAACCCCAGGCCGGCCTCCAGACAGGTCTGATCACCAGTGAAGCGGTACAGCCGCATCCAATCGGCCACGTCGCCGATATTGCGGCACTCGCCCCGATCAGCGTGCACCTCGCGAGCGGCGTAGTCCATCTGCCAGTGCAGCGCCACGGCCATGCGCGGATCGCCGGTCTCCTCGTAGGCATAAAGAAAAGAGTCGTATCCCTTGGTGCAGAAGTTGACCGCCCGGTTCGACCGCCACATGAAATTCGGATCCGCCGGACGGCCATCCATGGCGGAGAGGTTGTTGTAACGCGTCCCGCCGAACCCGGCCTGGTCGTCTATGCCCCACCAGATGCTGAGGTCATGATAGTTCCCGCACCAGTGCAGCCCGGTGGCCCGCAGGCGCTCGTCGCCCGTCCGAAAGTAGGCCTCGAAGATGGGGGGACAGTGATTGAGCCGGTTCATGCCGTAGACGCCGCTGGTCGGCATGGAGGTGACATTGCCGAAGTCATCCCCAGCAAGCGGGCTCAACGCGATCGCGTCGATGTGGAAACGGTTCACGCTCTGCAACTGATCCCACGGGCGCAGGCCCTGCGGGCGCCCGCTGTCGTAGATGGCATCAAACGCCGCGGCATGCACGGCCACCGCAAGCGGCGGCTCGAGCAGCGCGGTCCAGGGCGGGTTGGCCTCCGGGCCCAGCACCACGGTGGCCGTCCGCCAGGCGGCGCGCTGCATAGGGACCTGCTCACTTTCGCGGCAGCGCCAGTACACGACTTCACCACGCCCGCCCTGGTTGTGCACCATGACGGAGCCGCGGCGCAGCAGATGCGCATCCGGCAAATCGACGCGCTGCGAACCCATTTGGACAGAGGCGGCGCCTCCTTCGGCAAACGCGTGTTCCCTCAGCTCCGGCGCGGTCGATGAGCCTCCGGTCACTCGGATCGAGGCGGAGGCCTGCCCGGCGATCCGCCAACCGATGTCGGGAGCCCGTGCCACCGCTTCCGCCGTGGGCTCCAGGCGCTGCAAATGCCCCCTCAGGGCCACCGTGCCCAAACCGTCGGCGCGCACTTCAATGATCCGCGGCCAGCCCTCGTCGGGTAGGAGCAGGCGCAGCCAGAGATAATGCTTTCCGCGGGCGATCACCTCGACTACCGTTTCATTCCGCCCCTGACATTCGGGAGCAACGAACTCGCAGCGCCAGAGCCGTGTGCCCTGTGTCCAGAGCTCTACCGCACCGGCCGGGAACCGCAACTGGGCTCCGGCAATGTTGATCGCGCCGGGCACAGACTGCGATGTCGGAGCGGAGTCGATGTTCCGTGACCTGGACCAGACAGGCATGAATGTCACTGGCTGGTCGTCCGTGAAATCATAAGCGAATGTAACGATGGCCCGGCGCACGGACCGAGGCCGGCCGGGATGAAACGTCAGGAGTTGCAGGTCGGCGTCGATGGACTGATCGCCCGCCCGCAAATTCAGCCCCACCTCGGCCGGCAGGCTCCCCGGCGGAAAGGGCAGCGAGACACGCACCGTCCTGCGGCCGACTGCATCTGGAGTCACCGTAAACGACGGCATGGCTTTACCCGCGGGCAGGCAAAGCCCCTCCGACTGCCATTGGGGCACACGTGCACTGAACTTTTGGATCCACGCGGCCGTCGCGTCGGTCCGATCACCAGCGGCCTGGGCGGGCCCTGGCAGGAACGCAGGGGTCAGACCAAGAACCCACAAAACGTTACGAGTTCGAGACAGCGGCAAGTATTTCATGATCGACTCCTCGGGGAACACAGGATACGCCCGCATGCCCGCGGTGAAAACACGCTCGGATGGTTGGGCATCCGGGCCCATCTGCGGTAGCATGGGCTCTCCTGGCAAACCAGCCCGGCTGTGGAGGTGACGTGCTCATGACCAACAGGTGGCAGATCGTTCTATGCGGCGTTATGGGCCTCGTTCCGACAGTGCTGGCCGCGGACTCCACCCGCCGGCCGAACGTCGTGTTCATCCTGACCGACAACCAGAGCGCCTGGACGCTGGGGTGCTATGGAAACCGGGACATCCGCACTCCTCATATTGACCGCCTGGCCAGCGAGGGGATACGCTTCGACCGAGCCTTCGCCTGCAACGCCGTCTGCTCGCCCGCGCGGGCCACCTACCTCACCGGCCTGATCCCCTCGCAGCACGGCGTGCACTCCTACCTGCACGCTGACCCGAAGGACCCGTACACGCTAGAGGAGTTCCGCACGCTTCCCGAAATCATGCACGAGGCGGGCTACGTCTGCGGCCTGACCGGGAAGTGGCATCTGGGCAATGAGCTTCGCCCCCACGACGGGTTCACGTACTGGGTGACCAAGCTCGGCGGCCACACGAGCACCTTCTACAATGCCGACGTGATCGAGAACGGCGTCATCCGCAAGGAACCTGCCTACCTGACCGAATTCTGGACGCGGCACGCCGTCCGGTTTATCGAGCAGAACAAGGATCAGCCGTTCTTCTTGTACCTGGCCTACAACGGGCCGTACGGGCTGGGCGGATGGCTGGATGAGCCGGCCCGCAATCGTCACGCCAGCTACTACGCCGACAAGGAGCTGCCCTGCTATCCCCGCGAGCCGGTCCACGAGTGGCTGGGCGGCAACCGCCGCTTCGTGGGCAACATCAACGCCATGCGGCGGTACAGCGCCGAAGTCAGCGGCGTCGATGATGGCGTCGGCGAGGTCATGGCCACGCTCGAGCGGTTGGGCCTCGATGAGAACACGCTGGTGGTTTACGCAGGCGATCAGGGGCTGGCGGGCGGGCACCACGGCTGGTGGGGCATGGCCGATCACGGCCGGCCGTTCCAGACCTTCGATGCCGGCCTGCACATTCCGTTGATCTGGCGGCTTCCGAAGCGGATTCCGGCCCGCTCGAGCAGCGCCATCCTGGTTTCCAACTACGACTTCATGACCACACTGCTGAGCTTCCTCGGTTTGGCTGATCGCCAGGCGAAATCGCCGGCGTCACCCGGGCGGAACTACTCCGAAGTCTTGCAGGGCCGGCAGGTGTCCTGGGACCATGCGGTTTTCTACGACTACGAGCATAGCCGAATGGTTCGCACCGACCGCTGGAAGCTCACGCGTCGGTTCCCGGAGGGCCCGGATGAACTCTACGATCTGGGCACGGACCCGGGCGAGGGCCAGAACCTGTTCGACAAGCCGGAACAGGCCGAGATCCAGCGGCAGCTAGAGCAGCGGCTCGACGCGTTCTTCGAACGCTACGCCGATCCGAAGTACGACCTCTGGAAGGGAGGCACCTCCAGGGCGCCTCTTCTGACCATGGGCAAACCGGCCGCCAGCCAACCGGCGGGAGCGGAACGCCGGCCTCGCTCGGCGGGCAGGGGAGCATAACCGCAAACGCCTCCAGGTGAAGTGGTGATTTCGCGGCAACCGCCGCATGAAGGAGCTTCCTCAGGATGGTTAAGGTGTGTTGCTGCGTACTTGGAATGCTGTTGAGCGTGCTTTCGCCGGTAGGCCAAGCAGAGCCGGCCACCCGGCCCAATGGGTCGGCGGCGTCACTGGCCGGCGAAGTAGGGGACAAGGGATGGATCGTGTACGGCGCCCGCAGCCCCAAGGGTGACTGGGACCTGTTTCTCTGCCGGCCCGACGGATCGAGCGTCCGCAACATCACGAATACGCCGGAGTTCAGCGAGGCGGCTCCGCGCTTCAGTCCCGACGGCAAGAAGATGCTCTTTCGTCGCCTGGCCAGGGACGCCAGGATCGATCACGACGCCTGGGGTTTCCAGGGCGAGCTCATCATGGCCAATGCCGATGGCAGTGGTCCCAAGGCGCTTGGCGCGCCGGGCGAGCACCCCTGGGCCTCCTGGTCGCCGGATGGCCGGCAAATCGCCTGCCTCACGAAGAAGGGTATCAAGGTCATCGATCTGCACGGCGGACAAGTCACGCGTGACATGCCGCGCCAGGGCATGTACCAGCAGCTCTTCTGGTCCCCCGACGGAAAATGGATGTGCGGCGTCACCAACAACCTCGGTGAGATGTGGACCGTGGCCCGCATCAACGCGGCCACCGGCGAGATCAACCCCGTCAACACGTTTCAGAACTGTACGCCCGACTGGTTTGCCGACTCCAGACGGGTTATCTTCTCCCACCGCCCCAAAGGTCAGGAAGGCAAAGGGTGGACCCAACTATGGATGGCCGATGGTGATGGGAAAAACCGCCGCCTCATCTATGGCCAGGACGGCCTGCACATCTACGGCGGCGCGACTTCGCCGGACGACACGTACGTCCTGTTCACCACCTGCCTCGCTGACGGCGGCGGCTCGGAGAAGGATGGCGCGCCCATGCACCTGATCCGGCTGGCCAATACGCCCATGATCACCGGCAAGAGCGAACGGCTTCGCCAGGTGCATCCCGAGACCAAGTCGGGACCCGTTCTGGATCTTCCCATCGGCTGGGAGCCGCATTGGACATATGCCGAGATTTCCCCCTCCGGCAAGTGATCAGCCGCTGACAACTTGATTCGAGTAATGAAAATGCCCAGACGGACACGAACGATATTGGCCGGTCTTCTGTTGGTCTCCGCCGCCTCATGCAGCAAGAAAGTCGATGACGGCGCGGATGATAAGGTCACGACCCAGGGCAGCGTGGAAGTGACCGGCACGCTCGAAGAGATCCGCGGCACATTCCCGCCGAACAACCTGTACGATTACGCCTACGTGCTGAGGTATCGCGTGCTCGAAACGCACCGGGGCAAGCTGGACGGCCAGACGATCCTGGTGGCCCATTACAATCCGCTCAAGCCGCGGGCCGAAGTTGCGGACGAGCGCTCCGGAGCTATTGGCGGGAACGTTAAAAGCTTCACCGCGGGTGATACCCACCGGATGGCGCTCGAAACCCCCCTTGACGATTTCTACATGGGACCGATGATCAACAAGTATCACGGCGAAGACAACAGCCCCATCCACTGGGCCGTGTGGACGAACCGGGTTACCAGGTAATCACCTATGGTCTTTACGTCCCACGTCTTCGTCTTCTACTTCCTGCCGCTGGTGCTGCTGCTCTATTATCTGCTGCCCGGCAAGGGCAATTTCCTGCTCCTGATCGCGAGCTACGCCTTCTACGGGTGGACACAGCCTGCGTTCATCCTGCTGATGCTGACCGCCACGATCGTCAATTACTGGTGCGGCCGGGTTATCGCCGCCAACCCAGGCAACCGCCCCCGAGCCCAGGTCGCGCTCACCGTGGCCGTCGTGGCCAGCCTGGGACTGCTGGGCTTTTTCAAGTATGCCATGTTCGTCGAGGAGAACGTCAACCGCTTCATCGCCCTGTTCGGCGCCCAGGCGCTGCCGCTGCTTCAGATCACGCTGCCTATCGGCATCTCGTTCTATATCTTTCAGAGCCTCAGCTATCCGGTCGACGTCTATCGCGGCAGCGCCCCGCCGGTGCGGTCGTTCTGGGATTTTGCCTGCTATATCGCCCTGTTCCCGCAGCTCATCGCCGGCCCCATCGTGCGCTACAACACGATCGCCGACCAGCTCGTTGAACGCGCCCACACGCTGGAGCGGTTCTCCGGCGGGGTGGCTATATTCATCCTTGGCTTCGCCAAGAAGATCCTGCTGGCCAATCCGATGGGCGTGGTGGCCGACGCCGTTTTCTCGGCCGAGGCCCCACCGGTACTGGATGCGTGGTTCGGCGTCACGGCCTACGCCTTCCAGATCTACTTCGACTTCGCCGGCTACTCGGATATGGCCATCGGCCTGGGCCGCATGTTCGGCTTCGAATTCCCGCGGAATTTCGATGCCCCCTATCGATCCGAGAACATCACCGATTTCTGGCGCCGCTGGCATATCTCGTTGTCCACGTTCCTGCGGGACTACCTGTACATCCCGCTGGGCGGAAACCGCGTGAGCGCGGCGCGCAACTACCTGAACCTGACGCTGGTCATGCTGCTGGGTGGGCTCTGGCATGGCTCGAACTGGACGTTCATCGTCTGGGGGGCCTTTCACGGCCTCATGCTCGCGTTCGAACGCATGCTCGGCAAGAAAAGCATTTATTTCTGGTTGCCCAAGCCGATCCGAATCGCCATCACATTCGTGCTGGTCCTGATCTCCTGGGTGCCATTCCGGGCCGAGACGCTCTCTGAGTCGCTCCGTTACCTGGGGGCCATGTTCGGCCTCGACGGCCAGGGGTCTCAATCGATTCTTCTGGCCGGCGAGTTGTACAGCCCCGGCCCACTGATACAGACCGCTTTGTGCATGCTGCTGGTGTTTGGACCCATACAGGCCCTCGACTGGACCGGGCGGCTGACCTGGTTTCGAGTCGTGTTGCTGATGGTGCTCTTCGTCGTGAGCCTGGCGGCGATGTTCACGCAGGCATTCAATCCTTTCCTGTATTTTCAGTTCTAGGAGCCTCGTGTGTCGGGTCGTGGACCGCATTACCTGCTGACCTTCGCCTTCCTGGCCATCATCGGTTCGGTGGGACCCTGGCAGGCCGTCTCGGAGCTGCGCGACGGCCAGAGCCCGCAGTGTCTGGATCTCCTGGGGCGTATGCCGAGCGTATCCAACCTTCGGACCTTTGAAAGCAACCTTGAAGATCGGTCTGTCTTGGCCGGGTTTATTCGCCCGTTGATGCAGCAGTTGCGGTTCACGGTCTTTCAGGACGCGGGCGAGAAGGCGATACTCGGTCGTGACGGCTGGTGGTTCTATCGGCCCGACGTGCGTTTCCTGACCGAAGACTGCCCGGATGACCACGAGAACAGAACTGGTCCTGGGCCTGCCGTCGAGGCCATCGTCGCGTTTCGCGAGCAATTGGCCGCCCGGGGCATTCACCTGGTCGTCGTGCCGGTACCCGGAAAACCGTCCGTCTATCCGGACAAACTCACCGACCGTGCGCTGCCTTGTGATCCGCGAATTCGCAGGCACACTTCGAATATGCTCGACCGTCTGGCGGAGGCAAGGGTTGAGACGATCGATCTGCTGACCGTGTTCGCCGAGGCCAGAAGCAGCGGAAGCGGTTCGATCGAAGCGGAGCCGGTATACCTTCAGGCGGACACACACTGGACGAATACCGGCGTCCAACTGGCTGCCGGGGAGGTGGCGCGCAGGATTCGTGAGCTCGGGTGGGCGCCGGCCGGCGCAGTCGACTACGACCTGGAGGCGGTCCGCGTCCGTCGGGCGGGCGACGTTATTCGCATGCTCGACTGCCCGCCCGTCGAAGCACTGTTCGAGCCACACGAGGTGGTCTGCCACCGGGTGGTCCGCCGGACAGATGGCCAAGCCTACCGCGATGATCCCGGCTCGGCCATCCTCGTGCTCGGCGACAGCTTCCTGCGCATCTATGAGCGAGACGAGCCCGGCTCGGCCGGATTCATCGCCCATCTGGCGCGGCACCTTCGCCAGCCGCTCACCTCGATCGTCAACGATGGCGGGGCCTCAACCCTGGTGCGCCAGGAACTCAGCCGCAAATCGGCGCTGCTGGAAGCCAAGAAGCTGGTCATCTGGGAATTCGTGGAGCGCGACATCCGCTTCGGCCTGGAGGGCTGGCAGGATGTGGTGATCGGCGGCGCCGCTCGATAGGTCCGCCGAGCACCGAAAACAACGAGCCGCGGGCTTCAGCCCGCGCGGCCGTCGAACACGCTGAGCGCTACTCTGCCTGTTTGATGAGCCAATCGAGTGCCTTGACTGGCCTTGATTCAACGGACGGAGGAAACCATGTCAGACCAGAGGCAGGTCGGACCGATCGTTGATGATGAACGGCTCGCGGATGGCGGGGGCGACTTCGTTGACGTGATGAACCCGGCCACGGGCCAGGTCATCGCTCGGCAGGCCTGCTGCAACGAGGCGGCGATCGAGCGGATCGTGGCCTCGAGCGAGCGGGCATTCTCGTCACCCGAGTGGCAAAGCCTCATGCCCGCGGACCGCGGACGGCTGCTGCTGAAGGTGGCCGACCTGCTGGAGCACGAAGCGGAACGGCTCGTCGAGCTCGAGCTGCTGGATACCGGCAAGCCGATCTCACAGCTTCGCCACATGGAACTGCCGCTGTCGGCGGCGCTGCTGCGCTTCTATGCCGGCGCCGCCGACAAGATCGACGGGGCGGTCAAGAACACTCCGGGCGGCTTTCATTTCACCATGTATGAGCCTTACGGCGTGGTCGCCGGCATCCTGCCGTGGAACTACCCGCTGGTGAATGCGGCCATGAAGGTCGCGCCGGCCCTCGCCGCCGGGAATGCCATCGTGCTCAAGCCGTCCGTGGAAACGCCGCTGGCCACGGTGGAGTACGCGCGGCTGTGCACCCGCGCCGGCGTGCCGGCCGGCATCGTCAACGTCGCTCTGGGCGGCGGCTCAACGTGCGGCAACCTGCTGGTCGCACACCCGAAAGTCAAGAAAATCTCCTTCACCGGCTCGACGGGCGTGGGCCAGTCGATCCAGAAGCTCGCGGCCGACCGAATGAAGAAGGTCAACCTGGAATGCGGCGGCAAGAACGCGATCGTGGTCTTCGCGGACGCGGATCTCGAGCGGGCGGCGAATGCGGTGCTGTTCAGCGCGCTGGTTAACACCGGCCAGCTATGCGTCTCGTGTTCCCGGCTGCTGGTGGAGCAGTCGATCGCGGATGAGTTCGAGAAGCTGCTGTTGTCCAAGCTGCCGGCCATCAAGGTGGGTGACCCGCGCGACGAGAGCACGCTGATCGGGCCGATGATCACCCGCTCGCAATACGAGCTGGTGCTGAACTACCTGTCCGGCGCATCCAAGGAGGGCTGGAAAGTCCTGGCCGGCGGCGGCAAGCCGCGCATGACCGATGAGTTGGCCGGCGGCCTGTGGATCGAGCCGACGCTGCTGACTGGTGTTCGGCCAGGCATGAAAGTGGCCGTCGAGGAGATCTTTGGGCCCGTGCTCAGCATCATCCGCATCCAGGACGAGCCGGAGGCGGTCCACGTCGCCAACGAAGTGTGCTACGGCTTGTCCGGCTCGGTCTGGACGGCCAATGCAGCGCGAGCCGGCCGAATGGTCAAGGCCATGGACGCGGGCCTGGTCTGGGTGAATACCATGCTGACCGGCTATCCTCAGATTCCGCTGTCGCCGCACAAGATGAGCGGCACGGGCGTCGAACTGGGCATGGAAGGTCTGCTCGCCTACTGCCGGCACAAGAGCGCCGTAATCGGCTGCGACGTGAGTGCACCAGTCGGCTGGAACATTTCCTAGTGCCCCTTCCGGTTGGCGACTTCCGCGTCTGTAGCGGCCGGGCGCCCGGGCCGCCCGGG
>BTUC01000273.1:0-9805 GCA_045863575.1 Phycisphaerae bacterium | reverse complement strand
AAATCGCGAACCAAGCTGCTCGCGCTGGTAATAGACGGCCGTCATGCTCATCAGATCGATCAGGCCCTGATATTCGTTGGACGCACCGATGGGGAGCTGCACAGGCACCGGACTGGCCTGCAACCGGTCCCGCATCGACTGAACCGCGTTCTCGAAGTCCGCCCCCACCTTGTCCATCTTGTTGATGAAGCAGATCCGGGGGACGTGATACTTGGTGGCCTGACGCCAAACCGTCTCTGACTGGGCCTCAACGCCTTCGCGGGCGTCGAAAACGACGATCGCTCCGTCCAGGACACGCAGGGATCGCTCGACCTCGGCCGTGAAATCCACGTGGCCGGGAGTGTCGATGAGGTTGATGGTATGATCGCGCCAGGGGCAGGTCACCGCGGCCGAGTAGATGGTGATGCCGCGCTGCTGCTCTTCCTGGTCGAAGTCCGTAATGGTTGTTCCTTCATCGACTTCGCCCATCTTGTGGGTCTTCCCGGTGTAGAAGAGCACGCGCTCGGTGGTGGTCGTTTTGCCGGCGTCGATATGGGCAGCAATGCCAATGTTGCGGGTCTTTCGCAGGTCCACAGCCAAAGTCCAACTCCAGTTCGAGAATGAAAAGGCACACCATATCGTAAGGCGCCCGGACCGGCCAGCCCGCGTCAGAGCTGAACATGCGCGGGTCCGCGTGCGGATGGACGTATGTGGGTATAGCGGTCGGCGGGTGCGCCGTTCATTCAAACAGGGCGGCTCCGTAGCGGCCGGCGTCTCTGCCGGCCGTTCGGTCTATGGGCAAACGGCCGGCGCGGACGCCGGCCACCGGTCTACGGGGTAAACGGCTGCTACGCCGGCGGCAGATCTACGGGGCAAACGGCCGGCAGAGACGCCGGCCGCTACGGGGATGCGTAAAAATGGACATCACCGCTGGTGAAGCGGTGATGCCCAAGGCGCGGTAGTGAGAAGGTCTGGAGGAGCGGGTTGCTCTTTACTTCGGCTCGCCAGTGGCCACCCTGACAGGTGTCCCTCAACGATGCCCGCGAATCCGTTGTCCTGGTCCCTTCCCAGGGCTTCTTTCCCCTCCGGGCTCCTTTGGTTTGCTCAGCCCTGATAGGCTCGCGTCCGTCGGTCGTTGGAAGAGTTGAGCATGACGTGTGCCATACATAGGGAAACCACCCGCGATTCTTCTCATTTCTCTGCAAGTTATTGCAGCACAGTCAGATAAAAGCGTTGCGGACGCGCCCGGCGCCGCGGGCATCAGAGCGTCCGTCACTTCGTTGGGTAATCCTACCCACCCAGTGGGGAGCCCACTTACCCACTGGACACCCCCCAGGAGAATTGCCGCTATACTATGTGTACATGCATGTACATGGATCTCTGAGATGCCCACCCATTACCATTGACCTCGAAGCGTATGAACGGCTGAGTCAGGCCAAGAAGCCTGGCGAGTCGTTCAGTCAGACCATCAAGAGAGTTGTCCGAAAGCCAATTGACTTAAAGGCTTGGTTCGAGCTAATCGATAAGCATCCGTTCAGCGATTGGAACTCGCAATCCATCGTGACTCGAAACCGTCAGCACTTCGATGCCATCCCTGGCTTGGCTGTGCTGACATATTGATTACTTGACTACTTCGCTTCGAGCCAGCTTTCGCCCCAGGCGATGTCGACCTTGACCGGCACGCTCAGCGGCAGGGCGGCGCACATTTCCTGGCGGATGAACTCCGCTTCCACCTCAACTTGCGAGCGGGGAACCTCGAAGACCAGTTCGTCGTGGACCTGAACCAACATTCGTGCGGATCGCCGCTCGTCGCGGATGCGTCGGTGGATGTTAATCATGGCTCGCTTGATCAGGTCGGCCGCGCTGCCTTGGATGGGGGTGTTGGCGGCCAGGCGCTCGGCCGTCGTGCGGGCGGTGTGATTACGCGAGTTGATGTCCGGGATCGACCTTCGGCGGCCCAGAATGGTGGTCACGTATCCGGATTTGCGCGCCTGGGCGATGGTCTGGTCGAGGAACCGCCGCACGCCCGGGTAGCGCTGGAAATAACGGTCAATGAACATCTGGGCTTCACTGGTGGACATGCCGGTCGCCCGCGACAGGCCGTACGCGGATTGCCCGTACACAATACCGAAGTTCACGGCCTTGGCCCGACTGCGCTGCTCTTTGGTGACCTCGTCGGGCGAGATGCCGGCCACCTGGGCGGCCACGAACTGGTGGATGTCGCGATCCTCCTCGAACGCGCGGAGCAGGGCCTCATCGCCGGAGAAGTGGGCGAGCACACGCAGCTCGATCTGTGAGTAGTCGGCGGTGAGTAGAACATGATCGGCATCCGGAGGAACAAAGGCCCGGCGGATCTGCCGGCCCAGTTCGGTGCGGATGGGGATGTTCTGCAGGTTCGGATCGCTCGAGGAGAGACGGCCGGTGATGGCCCCGGTCTGATTGAAGCTGGTATGCACCCGGCCGGTGCGCTCGCAGATCATCGTCGGCAGGGTATCGATGTAGGTGCCCTTGAGCTTGACCAGCTCGCGGTATTCCTTCACCAGCCGGGGCACGGGGTGGTTCGTCTGCCAGGCCAGCGTGGCCAGGCTTTCCGCGTCCGTGCTTCGGCCGGTAGCCGTCTTCTTGATGACGGGGAGCTTGAGCTCGTCGAAGAGGACGCCCGCAAGCTGCCGGGTGGAATCGATGTTGAACTCGTGGCCCACTTCCTGGTGGATCATCTCGCGCAATTCACCCAGGCGGCCTTCCAGTTGGCGGCTCATTTCCTTGAGCACGCCGGTGTCCAACCGAATACCCGCCGACTCCATGTCCGCCAGCACCTCGACCAGCGGCATCTCGGTTTCGAAGAAAAGCTTTTCCAGGCCGCTGCGCGCGAGCTGCTCGCCCAGCACCTCCGAAAGCTGCCAGGTCACCTCGGCATCCTCGGCCGAGTAGTCGCAGGCCCGGCGTGTCTCCACCCCGTCGAACGAGATCTGATTCTTGCCTTTGCCGATCAGATCGGTGATGGGAACGGTCGTTCGCCCGAGCAGTTCGGCGGCCAGGAAATCCATGCCGTGCGAGCGTCGGGACGAATCGATGGTGAAGCTCGCGATCATCGTGTCGAACTCGATCCCGTTCACCGGCACGCCATGTTGCTCGAGAACGACCATGTCGTACTTCAGGTTCTGGCCGATTTTTTTGATCTTCGGATCAGCCATGATCGGACGCAGGGCTGAGAGCGTGGGCTCGCTGGGCAGGCAGTCGCCTACGCCGCAGATGGGCAGGTAATATCCCTCTCCCGTCTTCCATGAGAAACTCAGGCCGGCCAGACGGGCCGAGACCGGATAGAGGCTCGTGGTCTCGGTGTCAAACGCAAAGCGCGGTTGGGCCCGCAACTGCTCGAGAAACTCTTCAAACTTCTCCTGCGTATCGACCAGGATGTAGTCCGGCGCGGCGGCGATGCTCGCCGCGGGGGTGGTCCAGGCTTCCTCGCCTGGCGTGAATGCACTGGAGGGGGGAGCCTCCAGGTCATCAAAAAGGCCGCCGATCTGGCCGGGCGGCCGTGACGGCCAGGCGGGTGCCTTCGCCGAAGAGGGCGTTGACGTCGCGGTCGGAAGCTCCAGGCCGGCCGTGGCCATCATGGCGGCCACCTGTTCGGTCAGGCGTCTGAAGCCCAGCTCGTTGAAAGCCGCGTGCAGCGCGCCGTACTCGAACTCTTTCCAGCAGCAACTCTTCAGATCGAAGTCGAACGGCACACGGCGATCGAGGGTGACCAGACGCCGCGTCTTCTCGATGTGCTCCCTGAAAGCAATGACATTGGCTCTCATGGCCGGCGTGAGCTCGTCGGCGTGCTCCAGGACCGCGGCGGCGGAGCCGTACTTGGCGATGAGCGCAGCGGCCTTCTTAGGACCGATGCCCTTGACGCCGGCGATGTTGTCGGTGGAATCGCCGGTCAGCGTCTGGATCTCGACGGCCTGTTCGGGGCCGTATCCCTTCTTTGCCCGAAGTTCCTCCGGCCCAATGATTTCCCCGGAAGCCGCATCGAACAGCTTGATTCGGTCGGAGAGGAGTTGCTCGAGGTCCTTGTCTTTGCTGACGAACAGGATCTCAATATCCGGGTCACTGATCCGTTCGGCCAGCGTCGCCATGATGTCGTCGGCTTCGTATCCGGGGACGGACAAGGTGGCGATATTCTGCGAAGCGACGATCTGGAGGATTCGCCGGATTTGCGGGCCCAGGTCTTCGGGAGGGGCCTGGCGGTTGGCCTTGTAGTCCGGTGCGATTTGCAGACGAAAGCCGCAGCTTGAGTCGCTGTCCATGGCCATCGCCAGGAAGTCGGGCTTCTGCTCCCGGATGAGCTGCAGCAGCATCTGGCAGAAGACGTACGTTGCCCGGGTGGGCTCACCGCTGGGCGCGCTCAGATGCTGAAACGGTGCGTAATAGCAACGAAAGATCTGCCCCAGGCCGTCGATGACGAAGAAGCGCTTGCGCATGTCGGGAAATGTTAGGGGCTCCGGCCGCGTTGAGCCAGCGGCTCTCGCCCAGACTTCCTGTTCACAGTTTCGTGCCTCCGTGCCGGCCGTGAATCTGCAGCTCAACGGCCGGCACGGAGGGCCGGCCGCTACGGACACGGAATCCTCAAGCGGCGAAGGGGGCTCGACCCTCAAGTCAGCAGGCGAACGCGCCATCAAGTCAGCAGGCCGAAACGCTGCCGGCCGCCCCGGGCGAGGGGCAGCTCGGCGAACGCGAGCTGGTTGCCCCAGAGGTCCTGGGCCGCGGCCGTCTTGTATTCGTTGATGACGGCACAGCGGCTGGTGGAGGACTCGTTCGGGCCGGCCCGGTGCACGGTCAGCACATGAAGGAACAGCACGTCGCCTGCTTTGACCGCCACGGGCCGCGCTTCGGACCCGATCTGCTCGTCGGGAATCGAGTGCAGATCCGCATCGTTCGAATGTGTCCAGTCCCCACTGCGGTGGCTGCCGGGGAGGACTTCGGTGGCGCCTTCGCTGGCGTCCATGTCGTGCAGGTAAATGAGGGCGGCTGCGAGCTCCGGCCGGTCGTGTTTTTCGTATGCGAAATCCTGGTGCCAGCCCCAGTTGGATGGCCGGAAGTGGGGCGGTTTGAGAATGGCCTTACCGTTGTGGAAGTTGATGTCCGGCCCGAGAAGTTCGCTCATGGCGACCACAATGCGCGGTTCACAGATGAGCTTGAACCAGGTTTCGCCCAGCAAGGGCAGGTCCATGATCCGCCACACCCGGTGCGGGTTGTCGGCGTCGAGGGGAGCACCGGTGGGAGGCGCGTCGCAGGTGAACAGATCGCGCCGATGGTGCTCGCTCGGGCGTTGCAGCAGCGTTGCCAGCTCCCGTCTCCACGCGCTGATCACCTCGGCCTGAAAAAAGCCGGGTGCGTGCAGAAACCCGTCTCGAACAAAAGACTGTCGCTGGGCGTCGCTCAGAACGCTCATGTTCGCCTCACCTTTTCATCATGAAATTCACGGCCCTTCCGGCGTGCTCAGGATAAAGGTGCGGATCACGGCCGCCAAATGACCGCAAATCCAGGCACAGGAGCCCACCAGGGGCATCTGATTTAAATCATTGATTCTGCACGAGTTATAGCTGGCTCAGATCCCCTTGGCGGGTCGTGGCCCCGGCAGCTTCCGGCTGTTGAGAGCTGCGTCTGCTGGTGACCGCAACCGCGGGCTTGACAGATGAGCGCGACGTGCTACACTTACCGGTCTGCGTCCACTGGCGCCGGGCAACAACGGTGCTTGTTGGGGTGGCAAGAAGGGCCTCGGCGGCGCCAGCCGCTGGCGGGCGCCTGGGAGATGGTGGACGCGGTCGGAAGATGACTGGAATCGACCCCGGCCGGCGGGTGGCTGACGGCCCGGGGATGTATTTTTGAGGCTCGCGATGCAGGGCGAACGGATCCGCATACGAATGGAAGCTTACGACCCCCGGTCGCTGGACGCCTCGGCGCGGGACATTGTGGATCACGCCAAGCGCACGAACGCACGGGTCTGTGGTCCGATTCCGCTGCCCACGCGAGTGGAGCGCTACACGGTGCTGCGGTCGCCGCACATCGACAAGAAGTCCCGCGAGCAGTTTGAGATGCGGACTCATAAGCGCCTCATCGACATCTACGAGCCCACGGCCCGTACGGTCGAGGCATTGAACCGGCTGGTGGTTCCGGCCGGCGTGTTCGTGAAGATCAAGGCTTAACAAGAAGCTTCAGCGACGACAGGAGCTGCTGCGTCAATCTGCTGATCAGGGCACGTCCAGGATGTGGATACGGCCTGAGGGGACGTGGCGGCGACGCGAATCTCTGAACTGTCCTTTTCTTGCGAAAAGATCGGCCGCGTGAGCTTTATCGCGTGGCACGGGTTGGTGAATGAAGTCGGTGAGGGCCCCCTGGTGGCCCGTAAGGACGATCTATCCACATGACGGCAGCACTACTAGGCAAGAAGATCGGGATGACCCGGGTCTACACCGAGGGCGGCAAGGCTGTTCCGGTGACCGTGATCCAGGCCGGGCCCTGTCCAGTGCTCCAGGTCAAGAAGGCGGACGGTCCGGACGGCTATAACGCGGTCCAACTCGGCTTCGAAGACGTCAAGCCGCATCGGTCTACCATCCCCATGATCGGTCATGCGGGCAAGGCGGGCACCGGTCCGAAGCGGTTCGTGCGCGAGATTCGTTTCGAGGCCGACCCGTCGGCGAGCCTGGGTGACGTGTGGACCGTCGAGGTGTTCGAGACGGCCGGGACGCAGCACGTGGACGTGATCGGAACGACCAAGGGCAAGGGCTTCGCCGGCGTGATGAAGCGGCACGGGTTCGGCGGCCAGCCGGCCTCGCATGGTACCGAACGCAAGCACCGCTCCTCGGGCGGTATCGGGGCCAACGCGCCGCGCGGTCTGGGCCGGGCGGTCAAGAAGGGCAAGCGGATGGCCGGCCATTTAGGCGACGTCCGGCGGACCAACCGCAACCAGGAACTCATCAAGATCGACAAGGACAACAACCTGCTGCTGATCAAGGGCAGCGTGCCTGGCGCGGCCGGCAGCTACCTGCTGGTGCGGCAGGCCAGGACCATGAAATAGAGCTGAGAGCTTCTGATGATCGACGTGCCCGTATACAACATGACCGGTGAGCAGACCGGCTCGATGCAGATCGACGAGGAGAGCCTCGGCGGCAAGGTGCGCCCGAGTCTGCTCAAGCAGGCGGTGGTGATGTGGCAGGCCAACCAGCGGCAGGGGTCCGCGAGGACCAAGAACCGCGCCCTGGTGGCCGGCTCGACCCGCAAGCTGTTCCGCCAGAAGGGCACCGGCAACGCCCGCATGGGTACGGTGCGGTCGCCCATCCGGCGCGGCGGCGGCGTGGCTCACGCCAAACGCGAGCGCGATTTCGGACGCGAGATGCCTCAGCAGATGCGGCGCATGGCCCGTAACGCCGCCCTGCTCGCGAAGCTCCGAAGCAAGAGTGTGGCCATCATCGATCCGATCACCATCGACGCGCCCAAGACCAAGGCGTTCTACGGCATGCTCAAGGCGGTGGGTGCCGACCGGGGCTGCCTGCTGGCGATCGAGAGTGCCAACCCCGTGCTGTACAAGTCCGGCCGTAACATCCCCAAGACCGACATTCGTGAAGTCCGGGAGTTGAACGCGTACGAGCTCCTGCGGCGCAAGAAGGTGCTGTTTACCCGCGGTGCGTTCGAGGCGGTGGTGGCCGATCCGGAGTCGTTCCGGAAGCCGGAGGCAGTGGGAGCGTAAGGTTTTCGCAATTGGGATCCCGGATCCCGGCTCGACGGCCGGATCCGCATCAGGGATGCAGCGATGGATATTTATCACACGATCATCCGGCCGCTGGTGACCGAGAAGGGCACCCACCAGAGCCAGCAATCGCACGACGAGACGGGTTCGCGTCCGGCGCGCGGTGGGGCGTATGCCTTCGAGGTGCACGCCGAGGCCAACAAGACGCAGATTCGCCAGGCGGTGGAGAAGATCTACAACGTCCGGGTGATGTCCGTGCGGACCTCCAACCGGCAGGGCAAGCGTCGCCGCTACCGGATGGCCATGGGACGGACGAGGAGCTGGAAGAAGGCGGTGGTGGTTCTCCGGCCGGAGTACCACATCGATCTGTTCTAAGCCGTACAGGATAAGCTGACTGCTGAACGCTGAGTGCTACTATGGGCATTAAGACTTACAATCCGACGTCACCGGGCCGCCGCAACTCGTCGGTCAACGATTACTCGGAGATTACCGAGAAAGGCCGCAAGCCGGTGAAGGCGCTCTTGCAGCCCAAGCCCAAGACCGGCGGGCGCAACCACCATGGCAAGATCACCTCGTGGTGGCGTGGCGGCGGGCACAAGCAGATGTACCGGCTGGTAGACTTCAAGCGCCGTTTCGACGGGGTCCGCGGCACGGTCAAAGCCATTGAGTACGACCCCAACCGCTCCTGCCACATCGCCCTGGTTGAATACGAGCAGATCCCTCCCTATGCGACCACCAACCTGAGCTACATCCTCGCTCCCGCGGGCCTGAAGGCCGGCGACTGGATCGAGAACGGACCGGCGGCCGAACCGAAGGTCGGCAACTGCATGCCCCTGAAGAACATCCCGGTGGGCATGGACGTGCATAACGTGGAGATGATCGCGGGGCAGGGTGGCAAGCTGGTGCGCGCGGCCGGGGCGTCAGCCCGACTGGTGGCCCGCGAAGGCGACTGGGCGACCCTGCTGATGCCGTCGGGTGAAATGCGGCAGGTCCGCGTCGAGTGCCGGGCGACCATCGGCGGCGTGGGCAACGCGGATCACCAGAACGTGCGTGCGGGCAAGGCCGGCCGGACCCGCCACAAAGGCCGCCGGCCGCACAACCGCGGTACCTCGATGAACCCCATCGCCCATCCACTGGGCGGCGGCGAAGGCCGGTCGGGCGGCGGGCGCCATCCCTGCTCACCCTGGGGCCAACTGGCCAAGGGCGGCAAGACCCGAGATCCGAACAAGAATTCGAGCAAGCGCATTCTGCGGCGGCGCCGCACGGTGCGGTACGGCATTCAGGTGATCAAGAAGAAGTAGGATTGAACCATGGCCAGAAGCCTGAAAAAAGGTCCGTTCGTGGATGAGAAGCTGTTCCTCAAGGTGCAGCGGGCGAAGGAGCGCGACGTGCGCACGCCGATCCGGACATGGGCTCGGCGTTGCACCATCGTGCCGGAGTTCATCGGCGTGACCTTCGAGATTCACAACGGCAAGACGTTCCACAAGTTGTTCGTGACCGAGGAGATGGTGGGGCACAAGCTGGGCGAATTCAGCCCGACGCGCCTCTTCCGCGGACACGCCGGCCATCGCAAGGCGGATTAAACGGCAAAGGGCAGGATCGTGGCAGACACAGCGACAACAGGAAAACGGTTTCGGGCGGTCCACCGTTTCGCCCGGATCAGCCCGCGCAAGGCGCGGCTGGTGATCGACCTGATCCGCGGACGGCACGTGAACGAGGCCCAGGACATCCTGCGGTTTACGAACAAGAAGGCCAGCCCGCTCATCGACAAGGTGCTGCGCTCGGCCATGGCCAATGCCAACGAACAGGAAGCGGACGTCCGTTCGCTGTTTGTGGCCGAGGCCCGCGTGGACCAGGGCCCGTACATGCGGCGCTGGCGCCCGAAGGATCGCGGCCGGGCCCACCAGATTCTCAAGCGGATGAGTCACATTATCGTCGAGGTCGAGGAGCGATAGTCCCCAAGCCCGGCCCGGCAGACCGGTGGCACAGAGAAGTGGAGCTGATTCGTGGGTCAGAAAGTCAATCCCATCGGGTTTCGAACCGGCGTGACGCTGGATTGGAAGAGCCGCTGGTACGCGCCCAAGGCGGCGT
>BTUC01000272.1:0-9856 GCA_045863575.1 Phycisphaerae bacterium | reverse complement strand
CTCCGTGTGACCTGGCCGCGCATCATAGCCCCACATGCCGTTGCGGGCTTGCGGTGTGCTGAGCCAGCGGTCGGCGTCCTGGATCTCCTTGCGGTAACGACCCGGGTCGGCGGCGGCCAGAGCCTGGATCTTCAAAGACACCGTGTAAGTCTGCTTCAAATCGATGCGGCGGGTGGCTTCGATCGCCCGTTGCATCGCCTCGTCCTGCGGCGAAACGCCGGCGTTGAGCAGGGCCAGTGTGGCCAGTGCGGTGCTGCCGCCTTCCTGGCTGACGTCTGCCCACCGGCCGTCCGCCCGTTGAGTCCGCTGCAACCACTGGATGGCCGTGGCCATGGCGGTCCGGACGTCCTCGCCGGTAACGGCCTGAGCACGTGCGGAAAGCGGAAAGGTCAGCACAGCCAGGAGCACGGCGGCTCCGCGTTTGTAGCGGCCGGCCGCCATGCCGCCCGCTCTGCTCATAAACGGCCGGCACGGAGGCCGGCCGCTACGGAACTGATGAAACGGAAGGGGCACCGAAATGAGATCTGCCACACAGCTGCTGTTGAGGCTTCGCACGTTCGCACGGTTCCGTTCCAACCGCTTGGGAAGCAAGGCGTTGCTCTCAAGGACCCCGGCGTCCTCGCGACCTTTCGTCCCCAAGCTCCAACGCTCAGGAGTGCTGGTCACTCTATTATAACCCTCAGGGGGCGACGGGTTGGCCGGTGCGGGCGGATTCGTAACAGGCCAGGACGGCCGCCAACGTGCGGCGGTTATCGCGCGCATCGGTCAGGGGGGTTTTCTGCTGTTGAATACACTCCACGAAATGCAGGATTTCGCCTTCGAAGCCGTCGACGGACCCTGTGGGCAAAGAGAGCTTCTCGAACCTCGGAGGTCGCAGCTCCAGGGAACGAGCGATGTGCACGCCGTCGAGATTGTGGATCTGTCCCTGCGTGCCGTAGAGAGCCATCATCTCAAACCATGGATGGTTATAGCAGGCCCAGTTGAAAGCACATTCGGAGATGGTTCCGCTCGCGTGTCGCAGCAGGGCCAGTGCGTTGACTTCCATGCGTGAATCCAGCCGGCCGTGCATCGGTCGCACGGCACAGTAAACCTCGGCGATTTCTCCGCAGAACCAGCGCAGCAGGTCGATGCGATGTACGCCGGAGCCGAGAATGACGCCTCCGCCGGCCTGGGCCCGATCCGCCAGCCAGTGGCCGGCTGGAAGGTCGAGGTTTTGCAGGTGATCGGTTCGGGCCATGGTGATCTGACCGATGGAACCGCGAGTGATCTCGGCATGAATCAGCCGGTTCTCCGGCTCGAAGCGCTGGCATTGGGCCACCATGAACACGCGTCCGCTTCGATCGGCCGCGGCAATCATGGCGTCGGCTTCTTCGAGCGTGGTGGCCAGCGGTTTCTCCAGCAGGACGTGCTTGCCTGCGTCCAGCGCCTCGATGGTCATCGCTTTGTGCAATGCGTGCGGCAGACACAGGTCGACGGCCTGCACCGCCGGGTCCTTGAGGATGTCATCCCAGCTCCGCACGGCACAGCCCAACTGCCGCCCACGCTGTTCCGCCTTCGACTCTGCGGTGTCGCAGACGCCCGCCGGCTGGATGAGCTCGGGATGGGCGAGGAACACCCGGGCATGTACCTGGCTGATATTGCCGCAGCCGACAAGGGCGATGGTCAATGGAGGCATCTCACGTCTCTCCCGGAGTCCAGGCAGCGAATCGCGCGTAGGCCGCTTCGATGGCTTGGCCATCCGCCGGTCCGGCGTGGACGAATACACCGAATCTTGTGGTGACCGGCTGATCCTGGCGGAGGAGCCAGGGATGGTCCCAGGTCTGGTTGGCGGCCAGAAAACCGAAGGGCTCGACCATGCAGAACCAGCGGCTTGGAAAGCGCTTGTTGGACGGATGGTCGAAGATGCTCAGGCCGGCCCAGTCGGGCTCCACCGGGTCGACCTTTCCGTCCAGCCGACCACTGTAATCCGCCCAGCGCGCGGTTTGGCCAAGGGCGGCTTCGGCCGTCTGGGCGCCTTCGCTGGTCAGTATCCGCCCGCGATCCATGCTGCGTACGGGCCGATAACTCAGGCCGGAGTAGCCGCCGTGTTCCCCACCCGAGGAGAGGGTCCGATCCGCACCGACGGCCGTCCAGGTCATCCGCCAATCGAGGACGTAGCCTTCCGAAGTGGGCGGGTGCACGGCCAATTCGCGGTGCTCCCGAATCCAGATGTCGCCTCGGCTGGTTCGCCAGTCGATCTCATGCGCGAGCACCGCCGACCCGTCGTCCCCGACACGGCTCGAGACCGCTGCGATGGATCGGCACTCCCCATACGGCTGCCCTTCAGCAGCCAGCCGCTCGGATTCCCAGAAGTTCAAGCTCTCTACATACTTTTGTGCGAAGAAGAGGCCGAAATGCCAGACATGATCGTGCGGTGAGCCCAGGGCGATGTTCTCGCCCCCACGAGGCCCCTCGGCAGGCAGGGCGACTGCATCGAAGTGCGGCTTGCTCCCACAATCCGTGACCCGATAGCGCAGCAACGGCCGCCCGTGCCACTTCAGATGGACCTCGTGTTGTTCGTTTTCGATAGTGAGCATGCTACGACAGGTATCTTACGAATCGGGGTCCCACCGGGCAATCCGGCGACGAATCCTGCCGGGGTGGGGAGCACTCTTCTACATTGCGGCCGCGGGTCTGGTCGAGTATGATCACCGGTGATGGTACTGAAAAAGGGGGCTCTTGCGGATGGGGAAAGAGACCTTGCCAGTGCCTCAATGCTGAGAAGCACCCGCCCATGAAGAGCAAGCCGCGCTCATCTCGCGTCACGCTGGCCAATGTGGCTGCACGTGCAGGAGTTTCCACCACTACTGTCTCGCTGATCCTGTCGGGGCGGGAAGAGTATATCCGCCAGTTTCATCCCGACACCGTGGACAAGGTTCGCCGCAGTGCCGACCGGCTGGGATATCGGACAAATCTGTTCGCCTCCGGTTTGCCCACCAAGGCTTCCTCCTTCTTTGCCATCATCTTGCAGGAGGTCGGGAATCGCGAAGTGAGCACATGGCACCACTGGGGTTTCGAGGGCGATCTTCTCGCCGGCGTGATCCAGGAGGCGTCGGAGAACGGCGTCTATCCCATCGTGGCCACCGCCCATCCGCAAGCGGACGAGGCGGCGCTTCGCCCCATGGAGACGATCATCGCGGGCGGTGTTTTCGGCAGCATCGTGCGTACGCCGAATCCGCATCTGGAGCGGTATCTGCGCCTGCGCATGAAGCAGGGCCAGCCGATGGTGGTGGTCTTCCCCGCGAAACTCGCCGCCTGGCCGACGAACGCGATCGACGTGGATAACGTCGCGCTGGGAGAGACCGCCGGGCGGCTGCTGGCGGCGCAGGGACGCCGCGCCTGGGCTTTGGTGCACTTCCGCCGTCGTGGTTTTGAGCCGCTCACGCGGCGGACCGACGGCTTCCGCCAAGCCGCTCTGGAGCACGGTGCGACCATCAAGGACTTTGTGCTTCCCCTGGGGCTCGATGAGTTGCGGACGCGGGATCTGCTGGCCCCGCGGCTGCGTCGAGCCGGTGTGGATGGCGTGTTCGCCGTGGATTCGGTCGCCTCAGTCGGCGCATTGCTCGCCTGCGTCAAGGCGGGCCTGGTTCCGGGCGACGATTTCCACCTGGTCGGCTGCGACTGCGCCTTCTGGCAGAGCTCGCCCCTGCCGAACATTACCTCCGTAGATATCTCCTGGCGCGACGTGGGCATGGCGGCTATCCGGAAGCTGTGCGAACTCTCGCGGGCCGGTGAGAGCCAGTTCTCCACGCTGCTGATCCGTCCGCGCATCGTGGAAGGAGGCACCTGTCCGGCCAGCCCGACGGTCGCCGGCGGGACGGCGATCGAGTCGCCACCGGTGCCTGACCAGATGGCCACCATGGAAAAGTTTTGAGGCTCACGCCGGGCTCGGCTTCAGCTCGCCATTTCCTGGAACTCCCGGAAACAGAGGTACAGCGCCCGCGGGACGTGGTAGCATCCCTTCCACTTGCCGCCCTTGAGCTCGAACAAGCGCTCCCCGCGCCGGTTGAGATAACCGAACCACTCCCCGTGCTCGGGGTCCGGGAAGCGCGCCCAGGTCCACGCATGGACGCGCTGGTACCACTCCCGGCAGTCCTCCCGGCCGGTCATCCGCCAGGCCATGGCCAGTGCCACCAGTGTTTCGACGTGCACCCACCACAGCTTCTGGTCCCACTGAAGCTGCTCCGGCGGTTTCCCCATGATGTCGCGGTAGTAAAGAATTCCACCAAACTCCGGATCCCATCCAAACTTCAGCAGGTTGAGAATACAGTCCACGGCCGTGCCGATGATCCGCCGGCTGGTGCCCCTGCGGCGCACTGCCTCCATGGTAAACCACATGGCCTCAATGCCATGGCCCGGCAGGATGATCCGGCCCTCGAAGGTGTCCGGGTGAGAGCCGTCGGGAGCGACATTGTCCCAAGTGATGCCGCGTGCGGGGTCATAGAAGAGGGTCATGATCTCCTCGACGGCCTCGTCGGTCAGGCGGCGAAGTTCCTCGTCGGGGATTACCCCCTCCATTTCCAGGCAGAGGTTGATCATGATCATGGGCATGGCCATGGATTTCATCGGGCGCGTGCCGGGAAATGCCTTCGTGTACTTACCCTTGGGATTCTCCCGGCGGGCGAGCAGGTTCTCAAACGTGCGGACGGCGATGTCCCGGGCACGCTCGTCGCCAGAGGCCAGGGCATACTGGGCGAAGCCCATAGCCGCAAAGGCGTCGGTGAACCAGTTGTAGGGCTGGATGAGTGGCCGGCCCTCGCGAGTCAGCGAGAAGTACCAGTTCCCCTCGTCGTCCCGGCCATGGTCGGCCAGGAATTCAGCTCCGTGGCGAGCGATGTCCAGCCAACCCGGCCGTGCCTCCAGATGCCGATAGAACATCGCGAACGTCCATACCTGCCGGGCCTGCAACCACACGAACTTGTCGGTATCGAACACCTCTCCCGTTCGGTCCAGACAGGAGAAAAAGCCGCCGCACTCCCGATCCAGCGAGTGGCGTTCCCAGAAGGGGATGCAGTCGTTGAGCAGGTTTTCCTGGTAGAGGACAGCGAGTTCCGCAGCGGACAGTGCCATGCCGATCTCCTGATGAGTTGGCCGCGATTGTACGTCCGGGGTACGGCGATCCGCAATTATGGAAATCGGATGCGGATCTTCCAGGGCCTGCGCGTCGACGGGAAGGAACCGGCTCTGGGGTCGGAGCGGCTGGGTCAGACCACGTTCTGCGGCTCGCGGGGCGGCGAATGCCGCGATACTCCGGAAGGTGGTTTCCAGGATGCTCGACCGCGTCGCGCGGGTTGCTTACCCCGCCTTCATCTCGCGCCGCGCGGGGTCCCACACCTGCCGCCGGCCGGTCTCCAGCGCCTCGGCGGCCATGATGGTGGCGACCGCGTGCTGGTGGCCGGCTTCTATGTCGGCCGCGGGCCGCTGGCGGGTGCGGATGCACTCCAGCCAATTGGCGAAGTGGTTGACGTTCGGCTCGGGCTTGAGCTTGCGTGGCTCGACGCCTTTCTCTTCGGAAAAGACGGTCAGGGCGTTCACATCGAGCGTGCCCTTCGTGCCGTGGATGGTGAAATGGCTGCCCCGGCCGTTGGCCAGCCCCATGGCCCAGTTCATCAGGAAGCCTTCCGGATAATCGAGCAGGGCGTGGAAGGTGTCGGTGTGCTCTCGGCCATCCTTCCAGACGTAGATCCCACCCAGCGCCGTGGCCGCCCGCGGGTACTTGGCGCCCGTCATGAAGTGCACGCCGTCGGAGAAGTGGGCCATCCAGAGGCCCGAGAGACCGTTGGTACACATGTTGTACAAGTGCCAGCGCCGCAGCAGACGCGGATCGAACGGGCGCTTCGGCCTGTTGAACAGGTAGGCGTCCCAGTCGACGTCCTGCGCTTTGCAGTTGCTGAAGTCCCGCGCCCAGCGGGGATGGTTGACGCAGTTGGCCGACGAGACCCGGCTCAGTGTGCCCAGCGCGCCACTGGCGATCTCGTTGGCCACGGCCTTCCAACCGCCTTCGCTGCGCCGCTGCGTTCCAACCTGGACGATGCGCTGGTGCTTGCGGGCGAGGTCGAGGGCCTCGTTGGCCTCGGCAATGGTCAGCGACATGGGTTTCTCAACGTAGACGTCCTTGCCGGCCTTCAGGGCCGCGTTCATGATCGCGGTGTGGGCGAAGTCGGGCGTGGCGATCATCACCGCATCCACATCCTCCATCGCCAGCAGATCCTGAAAGCGAGTGGACGCCCGCGGCTCCAGGTTGAACTTGCTTTTGACCACCTCCACGGCCCGATCCAGGTTCGGCTTCCACACGTCGCAGACGGCCGTGACGGCCACGTTGTGCTGAGAAGCTAGCCCCGTGATCTCGGCGATGTGCGCGCCCACGCCGCGATCTCCGCACCCGATCACCCCGATGGAAATACGGTCGTTGGCGCCCGGCGCTCCTCGCGCGATCGCCGCACTGGTTCCAAGGGCCGCCGCGCCGGCCGACACCTGGGCGAGAAACGTCCTCCGAGAAATGTTGCTGACCATGGATTGCATCTCCTCACAGCGGCCGTCCCCCGTCGCGGCCGGAAATCGGACCTGGATATCCCCGCAAGGCGCCTGACACGGCCAGGTGCTTGACCACGCGGCCGGCGGGGGGCCGCCGGCAGACCACCAGTCTACCCGCCCTCGTTGTCCGCCAAAAGGGCCCAGGCCCAGTAAGCCGGAGTCAATCTGTCCCGCCTGGCGCCGGGCTTCGGCGCGGCGCGCCGGTTGCACGCCGATGCCTGTACGGGCTAGTATTGATGACATGTCTATGTTTGACTTCTTTGCGCGGCGATGGTTCATTTCTCAGTTGAGGAACCCTTCCGGCAAATGGGACCCTCTCCGGTCTGTCATGCTGCAATACTGCATGTTTCGCGCGATGCTGCCGGTTCTGCTGGTGATGATGGAGATGATCATAACGACTCAGATGCTGCTGAGTGGCTCACCCTGGCGCGACGTCGTATTCATGGCCTGCATGGCGCCCCTGCCATTTCTGATCGGTTACTGCTTCAGCGTTATCTACTTCGCGTGGAGGTTCAACGCGATTCTGACGAGGCTGTATCACTCGCGGGGGTCCGTTCAAGAGCTCGACATATCACAGTTCGTCCGACGCCACGTTCTTCGGACACGCTTCCTGCACGAGCCGTTGTTTCGGCTGCGGGGACTCTCCCTCAGCCTGGTGGTTGCCGCTGTTTTGCCCGAGTGAGAAAGGTATCCAGTGCCCGCGGCGACGGTCGACCTGCCGGAGAGCCGCCGGTACGAACTCGTGGAAGGAATCGTTACGAGGTCAACGACACTGGGTCCAGGTCACGACCACACCGTGAACCGCCGCTGCCAAACCTTCTATGATTTCGGCAAAGCCCACGCAGGGCGGTGTGCTTGCATTACCCTCTTCGAAGAGTGTATCGGTTCGTCCGCCGCTGGCCAGCAGTCTTGCCGCTTATCGTGCTTTCTGCGCGAACGGAAGGCCACTGCCGTCTCGATCTGCCAGGGCTTGAACTTGGAGGTATGCGGACAGTTGCCGGTATTGTGGCGGACTAATCGTGCCGTGAGGTCGTCGGTGAGCCCCGTGTAATGTCTGCCGGGATGCGACTGGCTTGTAAGAACGTAGACGTAAACGAACTTGCTCATCGAGGGGCTCCCGGATGCAGGACTGGCTTGCCAGGTCGTAGTTCGCCGCACGTCCGACGCCGGGGGTGCCCGCCTTCGCGGCTAAAAGCCGCTTCGGCGTGGCAGTCTTCGTCCGCCTTGCGGCGAACGAAGACGGGCGGCCGACGGTGCATTAAGGGCAATCAGAAATGCCTGATCGCAAACGCCCGGCCGGAGGACGACTTGAGGTACCTTTCGAAGGCGGCAGCTTTTTCCCGCGAACGGAAGGCCACTGCCGTCTCGATCTGCCAGGGCTTGAACTTGGAGGTATGCGGACAGTTGCCGGTATTGTGGCGGACTAATCGTGCCGTGAGGTCGTCGGTGAGCCCCGTGTAATGTCTGCCGGGATGCGACTGGCTTGTAAGAACGTAGACGTAAACGAACTTGCTCATCGAGGGGCTCCCGGATGCAGGACTGGCTTGCCAGGTCGTAGTTCGCCGCACGTCCGACGCCGGGGGTGCCCGCCTTCGCGGCTAAAAGCCGCTTCGGCGTGGCAGTCTTCGTCCGCCTTGCGGCGAACGAAGACTGGAGGCGGCGGGAATCGAACCCGCGTCCCGTGACACTTCGGAAGAGGCCTCTACGTGTGTAGCCGTCTGGTTTGATCTTGGCCGTCCGGCGCCCAGCGGCAGGCTCCGTGCGGCCCAGCGTCGTGGTTTCTTGCCCGCACGTCACGGCGCCAACCCGTACGGACCAGCCTGCTGTTGTCGCCTCACCGGCTAGCAGGCGTTGCCGGTGAGACGGGTGGCCTTATTTAGGCCGCCATGCGCAACGGTTGAGCGTTGGCAGTTAAAGTTTTCGCCAGGTGTTTTACCAGGCCTCCTGACAACCTGGACACGCCACCTCGACCTCATGTTGCCCGGTCGAGCCCATTCGCCCCCGAATGTGGTTTTATTATAGCATCGGTCGGGGTAATTGGCATTCCCGCGGCGGCCTGTCCGCCGGGCCGATATCCCGCCTTGCCTTGCCCGCCCGGTCGGCTAACATCACCTCTTCGACTTGTCGAAAGGAGCATGAGGATGAGAAAGCCTGTTGGCTGGATCGCCTGCCTGATCGCGTTCCTGGCCCTGCCCGTCAGCAGCACGCTGGCCGCCCGGGCGGCCCGCTACCGGGTCCTGCCCGGTGAAGAGGGGCCGGGGCCTGGATTCCTGCGCGTCGTGCTCACCTCCGGGCCGGAAAACGCCTGGCAGGTGGACTTGTACGAAAAGGATGAGGACGGCCAGACGCCATTCCTGCAAGTGCGGGCGCGCACCAAGCCCCACCCGTGGATGGACCCGGGCGGCGAACTCATCTTCGAGAACTACCAGATCCGCATCCCGCCGACGCAGGAGGCTTACGACTATCGCAATGCGGTTCGGCCCGACCGTGCACTCGTCCCCACCTGGGGCGGTTTCGATCGCTGGTTCGTCCCACGTCCGGCCCGCGGCACCGGCGTGCGCGAGGGATTTCCCCACACCTGCCGCTACCTGGGCCATGTCCTGTCGCTGCGGGAAGTGAAGGCGAACGCGCCCTGGGACGCCTGGGACGGTCTGAAGGTGCTCAAGCTCAACCGGGAATTGTGGATCGCCACCGGCCGTGTGGTCAAGGACAAAGAAGAGCGCCGCCTCGAGAACGCCGAAAAGACCAATTATGAGTACGTGACCTGGACCAAGGAAAACTACCAGGCCCTCATCGACGCCGGCATGAACGTGTTCGGCCTCACCGCGGGAATCGAGAGCTGGCTTCGGGCACAGCCGGTGTTTTACCATCGCGGCGTGAGCGGCGATGCCCCGCTGAAGTGGCCCACGGATCTCTACCGCACGAACTACATCGGGCCGGTGCTGTTCATCGACGAACCCTCGTGCCGGATGACAGCGGACAAAAACTTCTACGACCCGACGTTCTACTTCAGCGACTTCCTGGCCGGCCTGGTCAGCCGCGTGGAGGCCGAGTGGGACCATGCCCGCAACAGCCTGGAGCACGGCCTGCGCAGCGCCCGGATCAACCTGGGGTCCATGCACGTGCCGCTGACCGACTTCGCCACCTGGGAGACCCGCGAGTCAACCGCGTACTACCAGTGCCTCGGCGGAGCCCGCGGCTTCGTGCACGAGGGGCGCTACCAGCTCGACGAATTCAATACCTTCGCCGAAGCGACCACCGGCCTGGAGCGCAAACACACGGC
>BTUC01000271.1:0-9875 GCA_045863575.1 Phycisphaerae bacterium | reverse complement strand
CGCACAGGATAGACCGGAAGCCCTCCGTTTCGACCCGTTTAAGGGACTCGTCACCATGTCCGGTCAAGCAGTCGATACTCGCCGCTTGCTGCAATTCGTCCCTGAAGTTTCAAACCTACTTCGGCCAGCGGCCCGACAACAAGCCCAGCCAGTAATTGAGCAGCCTGCAATACAGCAGCCGAAAGCGATTCAGCAGCCCATGCCTCTGCCCGCCCGTAAGCAGCCCCAAGCCCTCCCTTGGGGCAGCCAACGGGGACGGCACGCAGAGGCAGCCAGGCTCCTGATTCAGGCTGGTCAACTATTGATGCAGCCGGAAAGAAAAGACGGTCAACAAATGGCTCCGACTCCCATGTTTTGACAGCAGGTAATAGTCACCTGGGAGTTGTATAATAGAATGCTGGCGTGCTGCCCGAGTCGCCAAGACAACGGGCAAGGCACTTCCCGCTTCTCCTGTCGTAGGGCCTCAGGGCGAATTACCTGAGGCCCCTTTTTCAGAGAGGTATCCAATGGCCGCTACGAAACGAAAACCGTTGACTGACGAGCAAAAGGCGAAAATGAGGGACCGCCATCGGGCGAATTATTATCGCGACCTCGAAGCCTCTCGTGCCCGCTGCCGAGAGAATACCCGCCGTTGGAGGGAGCGGCAGCGGCAAAAGGCTCTGGAGGCTGCGAGTGGCGAAACGCAAGCCGCTGACTGACGAGCAAAGGGCCAAGCAGCGGGCGGATTACCGCGAATACTACCATCGCAATCGCGAGCGGATTCTCGCCGCCCGCCGAGCCAATCGTCGGCCGCTGACTGACGAACAACGCGAGCGGCTACGGGAGTATAATCGTCGCTATTTCCGCAATTTGCCGCCCGAGAAGGCGGCGGCCCAGAGGCAGAAAATGCGGGAGTGGCGAGAGGCAAACCGAGACGAACTCAACCGACGGCAGCGCGAAAAACTGGCCGCCCTCCCCGAAGCAGAGCGGGAGGCCTTCAGAGCCAAGCGACGGGCTTACTACCGGCGCAATCGCGAGCGAATCCTAGAGAGGCAGCGGCAGTATCAGTATTCGCATCCCGAGCAGGTAGCGAAAGCCATACAGAGGTCAGCCGCTTGGCACAACTACCACTCCCCTCTCCTTTCGGGGGAACCGCTCATGCAGACATGGCCCGCGGCAGGACCCCGCGGGCCATACTGCTTATACCCCCCCCTTAATCCAGTTGAGCAACCAAAGCCCCCCCCCATTGCCCCGTTTCTGATTTCAGAGGTTTCGTCGGGGGACGACCGCGTCGAGGGAGTTAACTCTACCTGCCCCCATTTTGGAAAAGCCAGGTAGGCCCTTAGAGTTAGAGGCAGTCCGCATTAGAGGGGACGAGTTCCGCAGTCCACCGCAATCCGCCGCATCGGGCCGCAACGGGCAGAATTGGGCCGGTTTCGGCTTCTACTTTGGAGCCCGAAATCGGCCGTCTTGACGGTCAAATCGGGGCTTCTGGGGCTGGCTTTCAGCAGTCGATATAGAGCATGGGATAGCGTATCCCGAATATCGAGTAGTAAGCCAAAACCCCAATAAAACAGCAGGGTTCGCGACAGAGGCAAGCCCGCAAGGCTGCTCGAAGCAGCCTGTCGCGCTTGCCTCGACTGGGCTTGCCGATTCGGCTAATGGCTGTCGCCTCAATCGCCAGCCGTAATAGAGGCGACTGCCTGTTGACCTGGACGAGCGATTGCCGCAACCAAGGCTAGAGGTAATACAATGTATTACGGTGGCAGGGCTGAGAAGATGCGACCTCTTTGCGGATGCCTCTCGCAGCCGCAGAGGTAGAGGCGGCAACCTCCGACGCAGTCGTCGTGTTGTCCGTCGTCAATCGGCTGTCGGCTTCGGCTGCTGGCCGTTGGCTGTCGGCTCCGTCCAGTATCGGCTATCGGCTGGCCGTTGGCTTCGGCTGCTGGCTGTCGGCTTCGTCCCTTTGGGGGGGCTTGGTTACTACTCGAAATTCGCCAAATCGACTACGCGAAATTGCAAATTGCCTCCGCTTTTGACCGGTTTGGAACTACAAGTTAAGGCGTTTGGCTGCAAGGGTTTACGTCAATCTCTTTTCGGTGGGTTTGGGTTCTGGGCTGGGGCTGGGACCCTTAGAAATCCCGTGCTCTATCCAACTGAGCTACGGGCGCTCATCCATGGATGATATGCAGGATCCAGCGGGCACACAACATCGAACCGGGGTGGTACGGATGGCGGCGAGGCGACGGCGTGAGCAACTCGCGCGCCCTGGCCAGCCGGCCGCACATGGGGGTAGAATGGCAGGCGGGGCGAACGGAGCGGCGGCGGGCGGACGGCGGCCCGGCGCTCCGCCCGAACCGTGGGCGAGGTGCTTTCGCGGTAAGACCAAGGGGGAACCTCTGTCAGGACACCACGCATGAGTGCAGCGACTGAGACGCAACCGATCATCCTGGCCTCGCGCAGCCCGCGGCGGGCGCTGCTCCTGAGCGAAGCGGGCATTGAATTCGAAGTAGTGGTTCCCGAATGCGAGGAGCCTTTGCCCGAAGACTGGCTGGGCTCGCCCTGCGCCTACGCCGAGTCGACCAGCTATCTCAAAGCCCGGGCCGTGGCCGACGCACATTTTGACCGTGTCATCCTGGCCGCTGACACCGTCGTGGCCATCCGAAACCGGTTATTCGGCAAAGCGGCCGACGCCGAGGACGCCCGGCGCATCCTCGGCGAACTGCTGGGCACAACGCAATCGGTCATTACCGGAGTGACTATCTATGCTCCCGCTACGGGCAAGCGGCTGATCCGGCACGCGGAAACGTTCGTGACCATGCGGCGGATGAGCGAGGAAGAGCTGGACGCCTATATCGCCTCGGGCGGCTGGCAGGGCAAGGCCGGCGCCTACGGCATTCAGGACGCGGGCGATCGGTTCATCGAGCAGACCCGCGGGAGCTTCAGCAACGTCGTCGGGCTGCCCATGGAGCTGACGCTGGGGATGCTGAAGGACTTCGGAGTCGAGCCGCGCGCGGGGCGTTGAGGCAGGAGGGATCCCCTGGTACAGGCCCCCGTTCGCGTCCGATCGCGATCCTGTCGGGGTTCGTCGCCAGCTATCGCGTCAACTGGTGGCTGCTGAAGGAAGTTCCTTGTCCGCTATCCTGGGCTCCGCTCCGTAAGCCGAGCAGTGCGAAGACCGGACCATTGCGCGCGCCGCATCTGCCATGACTCACGCGGCTTCACCTCGCCGTACGCGTAGAAACCGCGCATTCACCGCGACGATAATGGTGGACAGGGCCATCAGCGCCGCACCGGCCGCCGGAGACAGGAGAATCCCAAAGCCGTACAGCACGCCCGCGGCCAGCGGGATGGCGATGACGTTGTATCCCGTGGCCCACAGCAGGTTCTGCACCATCTTGCGGTAGGTCGCCCGGGCCAGTTCCACGACCGCGGTGACATCCCGCGGGTCCGAGCGTACGAGGATGATGTCCGCGGATTCAATGGCCACGTCGGTGCCCGCTCCCACGGCGATCCCGACGTCCGCCTGCGCGAGCGCCGGGGCATCGTTGACCCCGTCGCCGGTCATGGCCACGACCTTCCCGCGGTCCTGCACTTCCTTGACCTTTTCCGCCTTCTTGTCGGGGAGGACCTCCGCGAAGTAATCATCCAGCCCGAGTTCATCGGCCACCCAGCGGGCTACGGCCTCGGCGTCGCCGGTGATCATCATGACTTGTATGCCCATCTCCTTGAGTCGGGTCAGCGCCTCGCGCGATTCCGGCCGGATGACGTCGGCCAGCCCGATGGCCCCATCCAGCTTCTCGTCGGCCAGCACGTACACCACAGTCTTGCCCTCCCCGGCCGTCCGGCGGACCCGCTCGTCATCTGCGGCCAGTTCGTGCTCGCGGAGGTAACCGGGACTGACCACCTTCACCTCGACTCCGTCCACCTGGGCCTGAGCCCCTTTGCCGGGAATGGCCTGGAAGCCCTCAGGCGGCACGAAACCCAGGCCGCGCTCCTGTGCGGCCCGGACAATGCCCTCGGCGATGGGGTGCTCGGACTGGCTCTCCAGCGACGCAGCCAGCCGGAGCAGATCCTCTTCGCTGCGCTCACCCAGCGGGATCACGTCAGTCACACCGAAGCGGCCTTCGGTCAGCGTGCCGGTCTTATCGAAGAGCATGGCGTTGACGTTCCGCCCGCGCTCAAAAGAGGCGCGGTTGCGGATGAGCAGACCGTTGGCCGCGGATATGGCCGTCGAAACCGCCACCACCAGCGGAACGGCCAGGCCCAGCGCATGCGGGCAGGTGATGACCATGACCGTAACCATCCGTTCGAGTGAGAACTCGAATGGCTGTCCCCACGCCAGCCAGAAGATCAGCGTACCCGCCCCCACGGTCAACGCGATGACGGTCAGCCAGAACGCTGCCCGGTTGGCCAGATCCTGCGACCGGCTACGGGATTCCTGCGCCCGCCGGACCATTTCGATCACCTGTGAAAGATACGTCTCGCCGCCGGTTTTCTGGACCTCGACGGTGATGGCCGACTCGCCGTTGATCGCGCCACCGATAACTTCGTCGCCTTCACCCTTCTCGACCGGCCGGCTCTCGCCGGTCAGCATGGCCTCATTCACGCTGGTCCGGCCCTCGACAATACTGCCGTCCGTGGGAATCTTCTCGCCAGGCTTGATCAGAATGCGGTCGCGGTGCCGCAATTCGTCCACGCGCACGTCTTCGGTCGCCCCGCTCTCGGTGAGCCGGTGGGCTTCCGAAGGGAGAAGCTCGACCAGTTTTTCCAGCGCGGCCGAGGCGCCCATGATCGAGCGCATCTCTACCCAGTGGCCCAGCAGCATGACGTCGATCAGGGTGGCCAGCTCCCAGAAGAAGACCTTGCCGCTGAGCCCGAACACGACGGCGCTGCTGTAGACGTAGGCTACGGTAATGGCGACGGCGATGAGCGTCATCATGCCGGGCTGTTTCTTGCGCAGATCATCGAAAAGACCTTTGAGGAACGGCCACCCGCCGTAGAAGAAGATGACGGTCGCAAAAGCGAACTGAACGTAGGCGTCGCCCGGAAAGCGCAGCCGCTCGCGCAGGCCGAGAACCTGCTGGATCATGGGCGCGAGCACCAGCACGGGCACGGTCAGGACCAGGCAGATCCAGAACCGCCGCCGGAAATCGGCCACCATGTGGGCGTGGTGCTCGCCATGGCCGCGGCTGGCGTGGTGACCGTGATCACCATGAGGTTTGGCCGGCGGACCGGCCGTGCCGCGAAGCGGTCCGTGGTCCGCCTCGGGCGGTCCGTGGGCGTGCTCGGCTGTGCGGTGACGACCATGATGATGAGCAGCCGGGTGATCCGCCATCTGAAAAGACTCCGTCTTTGCGCACCACCAGATCCTTGGCCCCGGTCGTACGTTCTTTCAACCGGAACAAGCAGCTTTCGTGGGACCGCCTTGCGCACAGGATTGAATCGGGCAACGAAAGGTCGGTCATTCCGGAATTCAGGGGACCACAGCCAAAGGAGATTGACCTGAAACGAACACGCTGGCTGCCTCTCGCGGTCTTCTAAAGAGAGCTAAGGCAGTAATCCTGCGGCCAGCCAGTCATCACGATCCGCAGCCGACGATCCTCCCCTGGACGGCCGGAAGGGGCGCCGGCCGTACCGGCGCGGGAGTCATCGTCGGCACGCGGTGGACTATTCAGTCACCGCAACCGCCAGGGCGCCAGGCCTGCTGCCTGCTATTTGGGCGGCTCGGCCCCGATCGCCTCCTTGATCGGGATGGCCTCTTCGAGCACGGCGTTGGTCGTACTGGCGATATACTCCGTCAAGCCATCGATAAACGCCTCGGCGATCTGGCCGCCGCATCCTGAGCCGAAGAGATACGACCCGCTGAGACCAAAAAGCAGGAGTGAGCGATACAATCTCTTCACGGTCTTGCTCCCTTGTGAATGCCGGTCGCCTGGGCAACTCAGCAATGGATGGTTGCAGAGCCGGACCTGCGAATCAAGAGGTCCCCAAAAAATCTTGAGGCCCAAAGTGGACGGCTGCTGAATTGCAGGGGTAGAATCCACCAGCTCAGCCATAAAGCACCTTCTCCACCGCTTTCGACTGGGCCGGCGCGACTGGATTCCGTTGCCTATCCTGGCTGGCCGTACTACCTCTTGTTTTCCCTGTGCGGCCTGCACGGCAAGAAGCCGAAAACAATCCGCGCATCCCGCCGGAGACCGAGCTTGCACGCGCAGTAGGGTGAGGCCGCGCGCCGTCCAGCCGTTGCCGGGCGTGAACGGTTGCCAGGTGCGCTCGTTGATTGGAGGCACACCGCATGAGAGGACGACTGATTAAGTTGATGCCGTTCCTGGTGGTCATGACCGGTTGCGGCCTGGAGCTGCCGGAAATCTCCCGGAACCATCCCGCCAGCGCCGAAGCCCCCGCCGGCCTGCATTACGCGGTCACGGCCGTCCTGGAGGTGCGGCCGTTCATCCGCCCGCCGGACCAGCCGACCACCCAACCCGCTCATCCCATGGAGCATGAATCGCAGGACGTCCAGCACATGGACCACGACCAGAGCGCGCGCCCCGCTCACCAGGACATCAAGCAGGTCGCGCCCCGCAAGGAAGGCCAGCCCATGCAGCACATGCGCCGGGAGGGTCAGCTCCATGAGTAAGGCCTCTTGCTGTCTGCCGCTGCTCTTGCTGGCCGGAGCCGCCGGATGCGTCGAGAAGCAGATCGAGGAGGCTTTCGACGGTGTTCAGCAGACTCACCGCGAGCGCATGGGCCAGGAACTGGAATGGAACCAGGACCCGGAAGCGGAGGAGCGGATCGCCCAGCGCGTCATGGGCCTGCTGGAAGGCGAGCTGACGGCCGACCGGGCCGTGGAGATCGCCCTGCTCAACAACCGCCGGCTCCAGGCCACCTACTCCGACGTGGGCATCGCCGCGGCGCAACTCGTCGAAGCCTGGCTGATCCGCAATCCCGTTGTCACCGGCCAGATCCGCTTCGCGCACCACCGGCCGCTGTGGGAATTCGAGATGGTCCAGAACTTCCTGGACGTGCTGCTGCTCCCGCTGTCGGTCAGCGTGGCCGAGGCCGAACTCGAGGCCACCAAGCTGCGCGTCTCCGCCGAGGTCATCGACGTGGCCATGGAAACCCGCCGCACGTTCATCCGCTACCAGGCCCGGCGGGAGCTGCTGCGCACCTGGCAGGAGGTCCTGCTGGCGTCGGAGTCGGCCTATGACATGGCCGTCCAGCTCCGCAGGGCTGGCAACATCAGCGAGCTGCGCCTGGCCCGGGAGCAGACCATGTACGAGCAGCTCAAGCTGGACATCGCGGAGGTCCAACTGGAGGCCATCCAGGACCGGGAGCGGCTCAACGTGCTGATGGGCCTGTGGGGCGCGGCGACGATGTGGGAGGCTGCGCCCGAACTTGCCGAACTGCCCGATGAGCCGATGGACCTGACGGAGCTGGAGAGGCGTGCCGTCGAGAACAGTCTCGACCTCAAGGCCGCGCTCTACAATCTCACGGCCCAGGCGCAGCGGCTGGGGCTGGACAGCATCCAGGCCACCATTCCTCAGCTTCAGCTCGGCGGCGCGGTCGAAAGCGAGCGACCCACCAAGTACAAGCTGGACGAGAAGCGCCGCATGGGCGGCAAGGAGTACGAGCTCGAGGACTTCACCATCGAGGAGTGGCAGGCGGGGCCGGCGTTTTCAGTGCCCATTCCCGTGTGGAATCTCGGGCAGGCGGCGTACGGCACGGCCAGGATGGAACTGCTGCGGCGGTGGAACCTGTACACGGCCATGGCGATCAATATCCGTGCCTCCGCGCGGGCCCACGGCTTCCGCGTCGCCACGTTTCATCAGCGGGCGGTCTTTAACCGCAAGGTTCTCGTTCCCGTGTGGAACAACGTGTTCGAGGAGACGCAACTTCAGTACAACGCCATGTTCGTCGGTGTCTTCGACCTGCTGCACGCGAAAGAGGATCAGCTTCGGGCCCAGCAGCGGTATATCGCCTCGCTGGCGGAGTACTGGCTCGCCCGCACCGATCTGGAGCAGCTTTTGCTGGGTAGCGCCCGAGGGACCGCAGACCAGGAGGGTGGACAATCCATGCAAAGGGGGGGTGGAGGCGGTGGCATGGCCGGAGGCATGCAGGCTACGCTGGATGCGGTGCGCCGGCAAGCCCAATCCAGCGGGAGCGAAGGCAACAATCGCAATTAGATGGTGAACGATGAAACGGCAGACGCCCAGTCGAAGAGACATGCTGATCGGTGGAGCCGCCGCGTTCGGCGGCGCGGCCTTCCCGGGTGCGGTGAGCGGGCAGGAAACACGCCCGGCGGAAGGAACGGAGGAGAATCGCCCCGACCTCACCCGCGCCGCGCGTTATCCCATGCGCAGCCCGGAGGGCGAGCGCCCGCCCCGGCCCTGGCAGCGGTTCCTGGACGACCCGCCACCGCCGGGCATGCCCGACGAACACTACCGGCCGGTGTTCACGCCCAACGGCGAAACGCTGCCGTTCAAGATCGTTGACGGCTGGAAGGTGTTTCACCTGATCGTCGAGCCGATCCTGCATACGGTCGTGGAGGGTCTGACCATCCACGGATGGGGCGTGAATGGGCGCACCCCCGGGCCAACGCTGGAGGCTGTACAGGGCGATCGCGTGCGCATCTTCGTCACCAACCGCCTGCCCGTACCGACGTCCATTCACTGGCACGCCATTATCCTGCCCAACGGCATGGACGGCGTCGGCGGCATCACCCAGCCGCACATCCAGCCGGGCCAGACCTTCATGTACGAGTACATCTTCCCCGATCACGGCACCTTCATGTACCACTCGCACGTGGACAACATGACCCAGGAAGGCCTCGGCGTGGTGGGCATGCTCATCGTCCACCCGCGCGAGCCGGATGAACCGCCGCCGGACCGCGACTTCGTCATTCTGCTGCACGAGTCCTTCGTGGACGGCGGAACGTTCCGGCCCGACCCGTTCGAGCCCACCGATTTCAACATTCTGACCATGAACGGGAAGGTGAATCCCGGCACCTACCCCTTGGTCTGCCAGTTGGGCGATCACGTGCGCATCCGTTTCGGCAACCTGAGCCAGATGAACCACCATCCCATTCACCTGCACGGCTACGCGTTCCGCTTGACGGCAACGGATGGCGGCCCGATTCCCCGCGAGGCCCAATGGCCGGAAACGACCGTCCTCGTCCCGGTCGGCCAGACCCGAAATGTCGAGTTCTTCGCCAACAATCCCGGCGACTGGATCATGCACTGCCACATGGTCCACCACACGATGAACCAGATGGGCCACGAGTTCGTGAACACGGTGGGCGTGGACGATCGCGAGGTGAAGAAGAAGATCCAGATGCTCATTCCCGGTTACATGACCATGGGCAAGGGTGGCATGATCCGCATGGCCAGCATGAAGATGCCCATCCCGGAGAACTCGATCCCCATGCTTGGTGTGCAAGGCCAGTTCGGGCCGACGATTTTCGGCGGCATGGCTACGATCGTGAAAGTCCGCGAACACGCACCCACGTACGAGGATCCGGGCTGGTACGATCATCCCGAAGGAACGCTCGCCCGCGTGGCCACGGCCGAGGAGTTGGAACGGAATGCCATTCGATGAATCGGAGGTTGTCGGGCGGGGGTTGCGGGTCGTGGATTGTGGGCCGCAGGTTGTGGGTCGTAGGGTGTAGATTGTAGGTTGTGGGTCGTAGGTTGTAGGTCGTAGGTTGTAGGTTGTAGGTTGTGGGTTGCGGGCTGTGGGTCTCGGGTCGCGGGCTGTAGCTTGTGGACTGCGTACTGCCGGAGACCAGTTTTACCCTCCTCCGGTACTCCGGGGGAGGGACGGGGTGGGGGCTTCAGGCAACGGGCGCTGCGTATTCCGTGAACACATGAGTGCGCTAACCCCCTTTACCCCCTCTG
>BTUC01000270.1:0-9876 GCA_045863575.1 Phycisphaerae bacterium | reverse complement strand
GTCGAGAGGCGAAAGGTGAGATCTTACTTTCTCACCTTCCCACTTTCTCACTTTCCACCTTCTCGCTTTTTCCACCCATTGCCTTCTGGCTGCTGACGCTCGCACCCAGTGAACGTGTTCAGGTCAGGTTCATGCCGAACTATGCATACACGGCGGTGAGCACCATCGGGCAGAGTGTCTCCGGTGAGCTGGAGGCGGCGGACCGGGCAGCGGCGTTGCGCGAGCTGATCGGCCGTGGCATTCATGTCATTGATATCGACGAACGCGCCGCCGGCGGCTTGTCCGTATTGATGCGTCCCGGCAAATCGCGTTTGCGGATGCGTCCGCGCCAGCTTGCCGCCATGACCCGGCAACTGGCCACGTCGCTGGAGGCGGGTCTGCCGCTGATGACGGCCCTGGAGGTCATGGGGCGCGAACTGGAGAGCCCGACGGCACGGACGCTGCTCGAGGATCTGGCCCGCCGCGTTCAACAGGGAGCGAGTTTGTCGGACGCCCTGGCGGAGCATCCGGGCGTCTTCGAAGCCATGTATGTGCGGCTGGTCTGTGTCGGCGAGGCTGGCGGCATGCTTGATACCGTGCTCGGCCAGCTTGCGGATCTGCTGGAGCGGCGCACGGAGCTGCGCGAACGGATCAAGACCGCCTCGATTTACCCGGGCATCGTTCTGCTGCTGGGCATTGTCTCAGTGGCCATCATCGTCGGCTTCATCGTGCCGCGGATCATTGGCTCGCTGGCTACCGATACGTTCCTGCTGCCTTGGCCGACGCGCGTCATGATGGGGATCAGCGACCTGATGGCCGCCTGGTGGTGGGCCCTTCTGTTGGTTGTCGGGCTTGCTGTGGTCGGCTTTCGGCAGATTGTCTTGCGCGGTCCCGGTCGTGAGGCGTGGGATGGCTTCAAGTTGCGGGTACCCATTCTGGGGCGACTGATCCGTCAACTCGAAGCGGCGCGGTTTGCGCGCTGTCTGGGCATGCTGGCTCAGGGCGGCGTGACGCTGACCGAGGCCATGGCCGTGGTGCGCGACACCATCCAGAACACGGTGATGCGCAAGGCGATCCACGGCCTCGGCGAGTCCATCCAGGCGGGGGAATCGATCGCCTCGCCGCTGCACCGAACGGGACTGATGCCGCCGTTGCTGGTGCAGATGGTGCGGGTGGGCGAGAACACCGGCCGTCTTGATGAGATGCTGCTGCGGGCGGCGGGCGTTCACGAATCACAGGCCCGGGTCACCTTGGATCGGCTCGTGGGTGTGCTGCCGGTGCTGATGATTCTGGCCCTGGCCTGCGTCATCGGGTTCATCGTGGCCGGGCTGGTGCTGGCCATTGTCGAATTCCAGACCACCGGTGTCGGCGCGCTATCGCGTTGAAAGATGGAATTTCCCGGGTCGAGGTGGGTGAAACGGCCCTCGACCGCAGGATGAGAAAGGGAGAATGGACCATGACGGATCATCCCGAGTCAGCTCAACACAGAGCCGAGAGCCGCGCGTTCAAGATCTTCGGCAGGGGCCGCGCCGGGCGCCGGCCAGCTCATCGGCCGGCCTTCACGCTGATCGAGTTCATCGTGGTCATGATCATTATGGGGATCCTGGCGGCGGTGATCGCGCCGCGGTTCATCGGCCGTATCGGCGGCGCCAAGCAAAGCGTGGCCGAGGCCAACCTCAAGATCCTGGAAAGCAAGCTGCTGGAATTCCAGGCGGACACCGGCCGGTTCCCCACGCCGCAGGAGGGTCTGCAAGCCCTGGTGCGGCCGCCTGCTGACGTGGGCTCGAAATGGAAGGGGCCATACGTGAAGGAGAAGGAGATCCTCGATCCATGGGGCGTGGAGTATCTGTACCAGTATCCGGGGCAGCACAACCCCGGCGATTTCGACATCTTCAGCTTGGGCGCTGACCGGCAGGAAGGCGGCGAGCAGGAAAACGCGGATATCGGTAACTGGTGAGCGTGTGCGAACTCGATTCCTGAAACGACTGAGCGCGCAGCGAAGGCCCGGCTTCACGCTGATCGAGATCATCGTCGCGCTGGCGCTGCTCTCGGTCGCGGCAGCCGTCATCGTGCCGCGGATGGGCCGGTCGCTATCCGGTCGAGAAATTCGTGAGGCGGCGGGGCGTTTCGCCCAGATGGCTCGTGCGGTGCGTGAACTGGCCGTTGCCCGCGGCCGTGTAGTGGTGATGGAGGTGGATCTCGACAAAGGGGGTTACGCCATCGCCATGCAGTCCAGCGCCGGCGGCGGTGAGTTGCGGCCGGTGCAGGCCTCCTGGCTGAAGGGCGCCAAGTGGCCCGAGGCCATCCGGCGCAGTGAGTTCCGTACCTTTGAAGGAGCGTCGGTGGCTCACGGACAGCATCGTGTGAACTTCAACGCGGATGGAACCACCAGCGGGGGTATGTTGCGGTTCTCAGGCGAAGACGACGAGCAGACGGTGGTCGTCATTTATCCGCACACCGGACGCGTGGCCTGGGGCGATCCGCGCGAGCTGTCCACGGAGCAGGAGATGCGGGATCTGGGCGACTGAGGTGCTTGCCGGAGTCCTGAGCGCAAGCGGGCTGGTGTGGGAGAGGGAGAGATGGAGAGATGGAGCGCTAAGGGAACTGACGGGGTGACCGGGTGACAAGGCGATAAGGTGGCGAGGGACGAGGAGATCAGGTGACAAGGTGACAAGGGGACAAGGAGCGAGCACAAGGAGACAAGCTCGAGAGGCAGCGAGGGGTATCGGGATTTCGGGGTGACGGCAGGGACGCGCGAGAGTGAGAGCGCGTGAAGGTGGGCGTGTGCGAACGAGGGTAGGTACGAAAGTGATGAGCTCTTGCCGGTTCCTTCCTGTGCCGCGGCACTCGAAGAGCTGCTCGCATTTCCACTTTCGCATCTTCGCGCGGGCCCACCATCCCACCTGCCGGACCCGGCGAGAGGGCATGACGTTGGTCGAGGTGCTGGTCGCTTCCATCCTGCTGGGCGTTGGCGTGGTTGGATTGCTGTCCGCCGCGACCATGGGCATGCGCAATCAGCAGCGGACAGAGCAGCGTGCCGCGGCCATGTGGCTGGCTCAGGAAAAGATGGCGGAGATCGACCGCATGGGCGCCCACGTCTGGATGCTGGCCCAGCCGGACAACGGGTCGGAGCCGCGCGGCGACGTCGTCTTTAACTGGACCACGCAGATCGAGCAGCATTCGGTCGGCGAACTGTTTACCGTACAGGTGGAGGTGAGCTGGTCCGTGCCTGGGGGTGGCGGCAGCGTCCAAGTCGCGACTTTGCTGAATGACTACGAGGCCAAGGCGCTCACCGCCCCAGAGCAGCGTGACCGCGCCGGCCCCAACACCGCCAACCGGGGGGAGTCCTCGTGAGCCACTGTCTGTTGAACCCTGTACTTTGTCGCGCTGGCCGGTGGGGCGGCGGCGAAGCGGGTCGTGGCCAGGTGGCGTCGCGGAAGCGCCGCGCGTTCAGTCTGGTAGAGGTGCTGGTGACGCTGACCATCGGTTCACTGCTGGTGATGTCGGCGGTCAGTGCGACGCGCGCGCTGACCGGAGCCCGGGCCAGCGTAGACCGGCGGGTGGAACGCGTGTCCGAGGCGAGACGGGCCATGGAAGCGATCGTGGCCGCATTGCGCCAGGTGAGACGCGACCCGCTGGGGCCGGAGAAGCCGCTGGTGGTTGGCGTGAGCGGCGGAAGAAACGCCGGTCGGGACAGCATCAACCTTCAGGTGATCAGTGATCGACGCGCGCGCCGGGATGCCATTGAAGCCGATCAGCACGAGGTAGGGTTCTTCCTGTCGGAGCAGAAGAGCGACGGACGGATGCCCGTGCTGCTCCGCCGGCGCGACCATGCCCTTGATGATCATCCGGACGAAGGGGGCGTGGTGATGCCCGTGGCGGAGGGCATCGTTTCGCTGTCATTTGAGTATCTCTCCGGTGAGCAGTGGTATCCCGAGTGGCCGGCCACCGAGCCGCGCCCCCCGGAGGCGGTTCGCGTCACCGTCGTGGCCGCGACCCCGCCGCCGAAGGATTCGCGCCTGGCCCCGGATACGACCGTGTTCTCGACGGTCGTGCCCATCCGCACAAACCTGCCGGAGGGGAGTCAGGGACAGGACAACAACGCCGGCAGTAATTCGGGGAGGGCGGAGCGATGAGGGTGCGGACGCCTCCATTGGACCAGCCAGATACTCGCGTGAGCGCATGCCCAGTGCGAGAGCGGGCGAGTGGCAGAGCGGCAAGGTGCGCAAGTGAGAACGTCCGAAAGTGCGAAAGAGCAGGTGGCTCGTTCACTTGCTTCCATCATCGAGCAGATGATTCGTTCACTTGTTCCCCTGCTCAGGATCCTACCATGTCTCCTTCTCGCCTCTTCCCTTCGCACCGCTTTCCTTTCTCACCTTCTCACTTTCGCGCTGGTTCCCCTCTTGGCACTTGTTTCCCTCTCCGCGCTGGTCTGCGTCAACGCGCCGCGGTGCTGATCCTGGTCCTCTGGGCCATCGCCGTTCTGGGGCTGTTGGCGGGGGGCTTGAGCTTTGCCATTCGCCAGGATCTGGCCATTGCCAACATTCAGCGCGATCGGCTGGTGGCCCACTGGCTGGCCCGGGCGGGCGTCGAGCGGTCGATCGCCAGCCTGATGGATGACATCGACGCGACGGACACCTTGCAGGACTTGTGGGCGGACAACGAGTCGCAGTTCCGCGATTTCGAGATGTCCGGCGGCTCATTCAGCGTGGTTCGCGACGGTTACGAGGACGTGCCCAACGAATGGTTCGGCGCGGGCGACGAGTGCGCCAAGCTCAACGTCAACGTGGCTACGCGCGATCAGCTCATGAAGCTGCCGGAGATGACCAACCCGGTGGCGGCGGCTATCCTGGACTGGCGCGACTCCAACGAAGATCCCGAGCCGGACGGCATCGAGCGTGGCCATTACGCCGGCCTGCCGCATCCGTACATCATCCGCAACGGACCCATGCGGACGGTTCGCGAGCTGCTGCTGGTCCGGGGGGTCACGCCCGATTTGTTCTACGGCGAGGATACCAACGTCAACGGACGGCTGGATCCCAACGAGAATGACGGAAACGCCAGCGATCCGCCGGATAATGCGGACGGGCGTCTGGATCGTGGCTGGTACGCCTATCTCACCGTCTACTCGTTCGAGAAGAACGTCAACGCCCGCGGCCAGAAACGGCTGAACCTCACCTCGGCCGATGCTGCCACCTTGGCCTCGCGGTTGGGGCTGGAGGACTGGGCGGCCCAGTCCATCGTCAAGCGGCGCGAGCAGAGCGAATTCAAGCACCTCGTGGATCTGCTCGACGTGCAACGCGATCCCAGCGTGCCCCGCGGCTCGGCCGAGCAGGACCTCAACGCGCGCGACGATTCTGAGAAGGATCGCCCGATCACCAACTCCATCTTCCGAAGTATTGTGGACGAATTGACCCTGAAGGATGACGAGGTGCTCTCCGGCCGGGTGAACATCAACACGGCCCCGCTGGTGGTGCTGCGCACATTGATGGATGACGAGCTGGCGGACGCTGTCGTCCGGCAGCGTGAGGGGGACGGTTACTTCTCCTCCGTCGGTGATCTTCTCGAGGTGACCGGCATGACCAGGGAGAAATTCGCCGCATTGGAGAACTCCGTGGCCATTCGTTCGAGCGTCTTTCGAGTTCACGGTCAAGGGTTGGCCGCGTCGGGCCTGGCCGCGGCTTGGATCGAGTGTGTGCTCGACCGCAGCGCCGAGGTGCCGCGGGTCCTCTTCTGGCTGGAGTCAACACCGTGAGATGTGGGTGGCCGCGGCAGCAGGAACTGAAGCGCTCCGAATCTCGTTCGGCGACGCAGGAAACCAGGTGTACGCATGGCTGATGCATCCGTGATCGGGCTTCACGTCCATGGTCGCGAACTACGGCGGGCGGAGCTGGTCCGCTCCGGATCGCTGATCGAAATTGTTCGGCTGGAATCCCTGGCGCTCTCTGCCGGTGCAGCGGGCACGTCCAGCGGCGGTTCTCCGGCTCTCCCTGCCAACGGCACGCGAAATGGCTCGCACCGGTTGATCGCGTCGCTGCCCGCCATTGACGTGATGAGCCGCTGCTGGTCACTGCCAGGGGTGGACGAATCGAAGCTGCGGCAGATGGTCGCTCACCGGTTGGAGGCCGATCTGCCCGTCCCGCTCGACCAACTGGAATGGGGTTATCGCCGCGGTGCGGCGGGCGGCGCGGAGCAGGTCCTGGCGATCATGGCTCAGGCCGCCAGGAGTGAACGCATCAGAGGCTGCCTGAACCGGCTTTCGGCGGCCGGAGTGAGCGTGCAGGACCTCACTACCGAGGCGGAAGGACTGGGGGCACTGTATCGCCACGGTCTGGAGCACCCGGCTGATAGTGGCACGGAAGCAATGATCCTGGCCGATGGGCCGGAGTGGCTGGTGGCGGTGATCGACAGAGGGTTGGTGCGCTGCGTACGCCGGCTGAGTGTCGTCGACGGCAGGACCGAGGAGGCCTGCCGCACCTGCCGGCAGATCATGGCGGCCGAAACGAGCTCCGGCGGGCTCCGGCGCGTCTGGTGGTGTGGTGGGTCCCTTGATGGGGCGTGTCGCGAGGCTCTTGAATTCGCGGCGGGGGCCCCCGTAGAAGTGGCTCAACCCGCCGACCGGCTGGTCCTCAGTGGCGGCGAGATTCTCGACGGCGAACGACTGGCGCGGTTCGGCCCGGCCATCGGGCTGGCCTTGGCCGGCATGTTCGAACGGGAGACGCTGATCCGCCTGGCCGGGCGCGAGGAGCGACGGGCGGCCGAGGCGGCCGCCTGGGGTGGACGGATCTTCGGACGATTGTGGTTCTGGGCCGGCGCGGTTGCGCTGGCCCTGGTGCTGGCCGTCGTTCTGCACATGTGGGCCCTGCATTCGGAAACCACCCGGATGAATACGCTGCTGGCGAGCGCGACCTCAGCCGAATCCGCCACCGACGCGCTACGGCCGAGAATCCTGGCCGTGCGACGCCTGGAAAAGTACCGCATTGATGTGGAGTCAATCATCGGCGAGATCTGCGGAGCCATCAAGGACCAGATTACGCTGACGAGCATTGAACTGGCCCGCGAGCGGAGACTCGTCATCAAAGGCAAGAGCCAGGACCCGAAGGCGATCTTCACGTTCGCCGACGATCTGCGGAAGAGCAAGCTGTTCCAGGGAGTGAGCCCCGACCGGACTTCGCCGGGGCAGGGGGGGGACTTCACCATCACTGCCGAACTGGTCAAGGTCGAGAAGTTCTCGAAGCCGCTGGCGGGAGGGATCCGATGACCATCAGCGAACGCGACCGACGGGCCCTGGTGCTGGGCGGCGTGGCCCTAGGCGTCATCATCGTCTATTTCGGAATCGTCGAGCCCTTGGGGGCGCTGCATGCGGATCATGAGCAGGCCGCCGATGCCATCCTGGCGCGCATCAAGGAGACGCGAAGCCTCCAGGCGGTTGAATCGGAAGTGCAGCTCTGGGAAGAGAAGGCCGGCGACCTGGTGCCCACGAAGACCTATGCCGAGCAGATCACGGCCGTCGGCGCCGCCCTGATCACGGCGGCCGGAGAGAACGGCGTGCAGTTGCAGGGGGCCACGCCGACGGGCGCCACACCGTGGACAGACGAAGGCATGGTCCGTACGCAGGCCGGCACAGCGTTGGAGCAGGCCACGATCCACATCGACGCCCAGGCCGACTGGGAAAACGTGTTCAAGTTTATCACCGCGATCTACCGGATCGATGGCGTGCTCAGCGTCGAGCAGTTGAGTCTATCCAGCGACCCGAAGGCTGGCGGCAAGTTGAAGATGCGGCTGAGCATCTCCGTGTTGGCGAAAACCAGCGGACAGGGAGGTGGGCTATGGGCAAGCTGAATCTCACGCCGGCGCGCCGACGCATCATCGGCATGAGTCTGGCGCTGCTCACGCTGCTTCTGGCCGCCGATCTCGTTCACCAGGCGGCGGCCCACCAGGCTTGGGGCCGATGGATCGACGAGAAGGCAGCGCCTGCTTTGCCTACGACCCGACCAGCGACCACGCAGCCGGCGGGCACGCAACCGGCGGACACGCAACCGGCCAGCCAGCCCGCCGGGCAGGCGGCCACTCCCCAACCGCGCCCGGGAAAGGACAAGCAGGCGCCGCGGAAGCCTATCGAGGTGAGCGCCGTCATCCGCAAGCGGAACATCTTCGGGCCGCCCAAGGTTGAGAGCCACGGGATGAGCCTGGCCGGCGTGATGGGCAAATTCGCCATCTTCCGGAAGGGCGGGGGGACGGTCAGCGTCGAGGAGGGCAAATCCGAAGGGGGCGTGACGGTGAAATCGATCAACGAGTATGAAGTGACCATCGAGTACAAGGGCAAGACGGAGACGATGCGGCTGTTTGCCGGGGGGAGTGGTCCGCCTCCTGTGCCGGGAGGAGGGATGCCGACGCGCGGCGAGATCCACATGGGCGGCCCCTCCGATCAGCCCATTGTCGTTCCCTCCGGCGGACCCGGCGGACCTGGTCCGATTCGCATCGAAGGTCGTCCCTCGCCGGAGGAGATCCGCAAACTGATCGAGAGCAGGCGCGGGGCGCGGCCCGGTCGCTGATGACCGGCGTTGCCGATCGATGCGGCAACTGAACACTGAGAACCGAAAACTGACAACCTGTATCTCCACCTTTAACCTCCAACGCGGGAGTCGAGACATGTGTACACGCCCTGGCCGACGGAACGTGCTGGCGTGCGGTTTGGCAGCCATTCTCATGATCAACCAGGCCCGGGCAGAGACCGCCGGGACACAGCCGGTCACAAGCGCCGAACTGGTCGGACCCCCGGCGGCGGCTTCCGCTGATGTTTCGCTGAAGCCAGCGGCAGAGACGCAACCCGCCACGGCGCCGAGCACTCAGCCGACAACCACCTCGGTGGCTTCCGCGCCGACTCAACCGCCGGAAAAAGAAAAACCCAAGCTGGTGCCGATCTCGTTCTCCGGCGCGTCGATGAACGACGTGGGCAAGTTCCTGACCGACCAGTTGGGCAAGCCCATCATCATCAGCAAGGACGTCGCGTCGATACAGGTCAACCTGATGAACCCCAAGCCGCTGCCTAAGGAGGATGCCCTGGCCATTCTGGCCACGGCCCTGCACGAGGTGGGCGTGGCTATCGAGGAGCGCCTCCAGACGGTTCACCTCATCCCCATCGCGCAGGTAAGCCAGTCGCAGATTCCCACCGTCGGGGCGGACGACGACCTGGCCGGCATCTCTCCTCCCAGCCAGATCATCCGCAAGATTTTCAACGTGCATCACGCGGATCCGGCTCGGCTGGTGGAAGTGGCCAAGCCGCTGTTGCCCTCGTACGGGATCATCACCGCCGATACTGGTGCGGGTAAGCTGATGGCGGTCGCCACGGTCGAACGGCTGCGGGTGATCGAAAGTATCATCCGCGAGGTGGACACGCCGGGCGTCGCCGGCGGCGAGTTGCGCGTGTTCAACATCAAGCACGTGGACGTCTACGAGGTCATTCCGCTGCTCGAGAAATTGATCGCCGGTTACCTGGGGGTCGATGTCAAGGCCATCTCTGCGACGGGGGGCGGCGGTGCTGGGCGTCCAAGCGATCGGGAGCGCATGATGATGCCGGGCGGCGGCTCCGGCGGCCCTTCGCCTTCGCCCGGCACAGTCATGGTGAAGGCGGAGAAGACGCCCGTGCTGCTGATCCCGGAGCCGCGGCGCTCCGCGATCGTGGTGGCCGCACCCGCCAACGTGCTGGCCCAGATTGAGACCTGGCTGATCCATCTGGACCAGCCCAAGCCGCCGGCCGTCCAGACGGACATTGTCGAAGTGCAGTACGGCGATGCCGAGGAACTGGTCAACCAGCTCAACAGCATGCTGGCCAGCTATCCGGATGAAGGTCTGCGCAGCGCCCTGAAGCTGTTTCCCTTTGCCACCTCGCGGCGG
>BTUC01000269.1:0-9899 GCA_045863575.1 Phycisphaerae bacterium | reverse complement strand
CGTCATGGTCCCAGGAGTCAGAAAGAACATATCGCACCTGCTCCGGCAGGAAATCCCGCAGCGTGGCCGGCGAGCTCATACCCAGCACACCGCCCTCGTTCGGGAAGCGGTCCACGAATTCCCGGTATTTCCAGAAATCCGCTCCCCCGGGCGTCAGGATGGAGACGTTCCAGGGGTGCTGATCGCCGCAGGTCGGATCGTTGGGGAACTTGAACTCCGGCGACCAGGGCGAACTGATCCAGTAGAGCTTGGACGCGTCTTCTTCCAGAACGATCTTGGGAATGTCGTGGTGGAAGAGGAAGTAGTGCGGATGGGCGCGGTACCGGGTATCGTAGCCCCAGCCCCAGTCGCCCCACTCGATTTCATTGTTGCCGCACCACACGGCCAGCGACGGATGGTGCGCCAGCTCGCGAACCGCCCAGACCACCTCGCGGCGCACCTCGGCGTTGAACGCTGGATCATCGCCCGGATACTTGCCGCACGCGAAGAGAAAATCATGCCAGACGAGCACGCCCGCCTCGTCGCAGGCTTCGAGCAACGGATGCTCGGCGAACAGGCCTCCGCCCCACACGCGCAGCGTATTGAAGTTCGCTTCGACGGCCAGCCGGACCAGTTCGCGATAGCGCTCCGGCGTGACCGTGCTGTACATCAGGTCCGCGGGAACCCAGTTGCCGCCTTTGCAGAAAACAGGCCGCCCGTTCACCTTCAGGATGCAGTAACGTCCCTCCACCGGGTGGGCCGACTGGTCCATCTCGATGCGGCGTACGCCGGTCCGGCGGGTCACCCGTTGTGTTTCGCGGCCGGCTTCCAGGGTCACCTCCACCGTGTATCGCGACTGCTCTCCGTGGCCGATCGGCCACCACAGTTCGGGTTTGTCGAGGTCCAGCGTCAGCTCGTGACGGCTGTCGCCCTTCTCGATCCGTACGGGCAGCGATGCCTCCTGGCCTGTCTCTGCGATCCGCGCCCGCAGCACGCCGTCCACCGCTGCATCCGCGATGCCTTCAATGTCCGCGCGCACGTGCACCGCCGCGGAGGAGAAATCGTCGCTCGGAACCGCGAAGACCGCCACCTGGCCCAGGCGCGGGGCGGAACGCCACTCCAGGGCCACATCACCCAGGATGCCCACGTTCATCAGCCTGGCGTTCCAGTCCCAGCCGCACTGGTACTGAGGCTTGCGCTGATAGATGCGCTTGGTGAACAGCTCCATGTTCCTTGCCTCGTACTCGGCGGCCGGCAGGTCGGCTGCTGCGTGCATTCCCGAGGATATCTGGATAACCAGCAGATTCTCACCGGAGCGCAGCTTGCCGGTCACGTCGATCCGCGCCGGGCGGTTGGCGTTGGCATGGGCGCCCACCTTTTCGCCGTTCAGCAGAAACGTCGCATCCAGTTCAATGCGCTCGAAGGTCAGCCAGGCGCTGCCGCGGGTCGCCTCGGCCGGCGCCGTGAACGTGTGCCGATAAATCCAGTAGGCCTCTTCCACCCACCGTGCCTTCAGTGAATTCATCCCGATGTTGGGGTCTTCGATGAGCCCCTGCTCGACGAGCAATTTGTGAATCGGGGCAGGAACCCGCGCTTCCAGCAATCGCCGGCCGCGTAGTGTCCTGCCGACGAAGCGCTCGGGGGCCACAAAGGGGACGCCTTCCGTGTAGGTCAGGCCCCACGTTCCGTTGAGTGAGATCGCGCCGCTCATGGAGGTTTCATCCTTGCCGGGTGTGCCGGATCAGTCGAGTCGTCTGCCAGGGTGGACCATCGCCCCCGCCGGGCAAAGCGGGCATTGTACCTGCAACCGCCGCGGACAAAAGGGCCGCACGTCAGCAGCAGGATAGATGCCCGCCGCGCCGGATTCCGGCCTCGCGGCCACCGGACACACTGGCACGCCAGAGACGTGCATCTTCGCGGAGAATCCGCTATAATGAGTTGACGAGCCCGGGCGTGTGGCCGAGCGACGTAAGCCTGCATCCTGACAAGCGAGAACCCTATGCCTTCCTGGAGGCCGAGCGAACCAAAAGTCTGGCGTTGGCGAATTCGAGGCATTTCCGCGGATGGCACCCTGGTGACCCTCGGCCGATATGAGAACGAGCCGGAAGCCCGCGCCCACTACGAACAACTCGTCGAGGAACGTTACTACCGCGAGCTGAAGCTTTGCCCGATTACCCCGGCGGACAACCCACCAGCTGAGCCTGCCGCCCCCGCGGCGGCCGCCGCTCCGGTCCCGGCCGCCCCGCCCGAGCAGAAACCTGCTGCCCCTCCTCGCAAGCGGATCAGCAAGAAGCGTTGAGCCGAACTGTAAGTTTGGCCGACCCAGGACCAAATCCGCAGTTTATCTCGATACGAAACCTCTAACCCCGCGCGCAAATGCTTCTCGGCGCCCGGGAGATGGATCTCCTTTCACCTCCGGCACATGGGGCTGGGGTGGCTCGGTGGTGCGCTTGAGCTTGTCGACCCGTTCCCCTTGTCGACAGGCCAAGGCCTGGGTAAGTTACCGCCCATGCAGCACGCCAGAACCGCATCGAAGATCGTCGCTTTACTTTTCGCCGGAATTCTGCCGCTGGGCGCCGCGGGCCAGACCCGGCCGGCGGGTGAAGGGCCACCTGTGGATATCCAGAAGGCCTTCTTCCGCAAACAACCCAGACTGATGTATGGCACCTGCATCATCCCCTCCAATGAGAACCAATGGGGCCGCGAGGCCGACGAGAAGGGGCTGGACCTGATCCGGGCCATGGGCGGCACGCACATCTGGCTGAACATGAACTGGAGCGACATCGAGCGGACGGCCGGCCAGCTCGATTTCTCGTACCATGATTTCCTCGTCGGGGCGGCCCGCGAGCGCGGCCTGGAGGTCATGGCCGTCCTGATCGGTACGCCGGTCTGGGCCCTGCCGCCGGAAGTGAAAGGCCGCGACCGGATTCGGCATCGCTGCCCGCCGTTGGACAAGTACAAGGACGCGTTTATCAACTTCCACCGATCGGCCGCGCAGCGCTATCGGGGTAAGATCAAGTACTACCAGTTCTGGAATGAGCCGAACGGCTGCTTCTGGGTCAACGAGGGCTGCCGCAACTCCGACCGGTACCCCGTCTACAGCAAGTGGCTCAAGATCGCCTATCCCGTGCTCAAGGCCGAAGACCCGGACTGCCTGGTGGCGGCCGGGGCCCTGGACTACCACGATGGCGTAACCCGCGGCTACGAATACCTCGAAGGCATGTACCGCGAGGGGGCCAAAGGTTACTTCGACGCGTTCAGCATCCATCCCTACGCCAAGAAGATGGACCGCGCGCTGCACGTGGAGGCCATCCGCGACACGCGCCGGGTGATGGTGGCCCACGGCGACTGGCGCGTGCCGATGTGGATCACCGAGTACGGCTGGTCCACGCCCGATGAGGATCTCAAAGCCCGTCTCCTGGAGGAGGCCCTGGCGCAGCTCACCGGTCCGGAGTTCTTCTACATCACCATGGCCAGCTACCTGTCGCTTACCGATCCGCCGGGCGAGAAGGGCTACGGTTTATGCGATCAGCAGCCGCTCAAGCCGCGGAAGGCGTACGAGGTGCATCGGGCGCTGGCGAAGAATAAGGGGCCGGGGAAATCTGAATGACGAAATCCGAATGACGAATGTGCCGGCATGACGCGAAGTCAGCTTGAGCATGGTACAATGAGCGTATGGATACTGAGACCCAGCATCGCTACGTCGTGCGAAATGAGCACATTCTGGGAGGCGAGCCCATCATTAGAGGCACGCGTACGCCTGTCAGAGCCGTCGTGGAGCTCTGGCGTTCAGGGATCAGGCCCGAAGAGATCCCAATTCATCTGTCCCACCTCACGCTTGCGCAGGTGTTCGACGCTTTGAGTTACTTCAGCGATCATCAGGACGAAATCCAGCACCACATCGAGCGAAATCGGATACCTGATGAGCTGATTGATCCTCGAGTACGGCATCTATGAGCGCGTTGTTCGCCCGAGTTCACCTGGACGAAGATGTCAGCACGCTCGTCGCGGTACTGATCCGGGCACGTGGCTTCACAGCGAGTACTGCTCAGGATGCCGACTTGCTCGGCGGCAGCGATGAGGACCAATTGGAGTATGCGGCTTCCCGTGGAATGATCCTGGTCACCCACAACCGAGCCGACTTTGAAAAGCTGGCCAGCGAGTATATGGCCAGCGGCCGACATCACAGCGGAATCATCACCGCTGTCCGCCGATCCCCTTATGAGATTGCTGCGCGCATTCTTCACCTGCTGGATCGAATGACCGCAGACGAATTTGACAATCTGCTCCTGTACATCTGAGCAGCAACCCCGGAGACAGACCAGATGGCAGTCACCCGTGCGATCGCAATGATTGGACTCTTTGGCTCGCTGCTCTCCGCCGCCCCTGTAGTATCCCTGAGACCGGTGCCCCCATCCGACATCTCGCTGCGCGGATATCTCGGCCAGCGGCTCGACCGCAACCTGCAGGGGATTCTGCTGCACAAGGATGAAAATGCCCTCCTCGAGCCATTCCGCCAGCGCAAGGGCCGCGACCAGGCCTGGGCCGGCGAGCACGTCGGCAAGTGGCTGTCGGCCGCGTCCATGGCCTGTGCCTACTCGGGCGACGAGGCGCTGCGGGCCAAGCTCGAGCGCGTCGCCCAGGGACTCATGGCCACGCAGATGCAGGACGGCTACCTGGGCACCTACATCGAGAATGACCGCTGGACGAGCTGGGACGTCTGGGTGCACAAGTACAACCTGCTCGGGCTGGGTGCCTATTACGACCTGACGTCGGACGAGGCCGCACTTCAAACCTGCCGGCGGATCGGGGACCTCATGATCACCACCTTCGGCCCCGACCGGCGCGACATTCTCAAGGCCGGCGAGCACCAGGGCATGGCCTCCGCCAGTATTCTCGAGCCGATGCTCTGGCTGTACCGGCGGTCAGACGATAAACGGTACCTGGATTTCGCCGAATACATCGTGGCGTCGCTGGAACGGGAGAACGGCCCGCGCATCGTCGGCACGCTGCTGCGCGAACGGGATGTCCGTAAGGTCTCCACGGCCAAGGCCTACGAGATGATCTCGTGCATCGTCGGGCTGCTGGAGATGTACCGCATCAATGGCGACAGCAAGTTACTGGAGGCCGCGACGATCGCCTGCGACGACATTCTGCGCAAACATCTGTACGTCACCGGCGGATGCAGCTACGGCGAGCACTTCAGTGCTCCGGGCGTCTTTCCCAACGCCGGCCACGTGGCCGAAACCTGCGTGACCATGAGCCTCATGCAGCTCTACGACCAGTTGCTCCAGCTCACCGGTGAGCGCCGCTATGCCCACGCCGCCGAGCACTTGATCTTCAACCACCTCCTGGCCTGCCAGAAACCTGACGGGGAGGCCATCGCCTACTACACGCCGCTGTGGGGCAACAAGTTCCACATGGACTTTCTGGGCTGCTGCATCTCCAGCGGGCCGCGTGCCTTGGCCATGGTCCCGTCGTTTGCATATCACCTGCACGGTGATCAGCTCGCGGTCAATCTGCTGACGGCGGGAGAACTCGCGACCCGCCTGCCCAATGGCCAGAACGTGCGGATTGTGCAGGCCACGGATTACCCCTTCTCAGATGAGGTCAAACTGGCGGTTTCGGTGTCCCCGGCGGCCTGCGCCTTGGCCATTCGGATGCCCCCGACGGCGCATCAGCCAAAGGTTCTGGTCGATGGCAGCGATTTCAAGGGTAAGGTAACACCTGGTAGCCACATCACCTTCATGCTGGATCCCGGTGAGCACCTCGTCGAACTGGATCTGGGGCTACGCTGGGAAATCTTCGCGGGAACGTCTGCCAACGATGGCCTGTTCGCCCTGCGCTACGGCCAGGTGGTCTTCGCGTTCGAGCTCGACCTGAATGACAAGACCAGCAGGCCGGAGGACTACGTTTTCGAAAAGGATCTCGGCTCGCTCGCGCCGGTGCTGTCCCGGAAGGAAGGTCGATGGATAGCGACGGTCAACGGATACCACCGAGGCAATGGTGGAACCTGGAACGCGCAACAGGTCACGCTGCTACCTTTCGCTGATGCGAGCGCGGGTGGCGGCTATTTCAGCGTTTGGTTGGCCGACCGTTCGCGCAGCGCACGTGGGCCGTTCTCGCTCTACACGCAGGCCCACGAGAAGACCTCGCGCGCCGGCCGACAGCGCGGCTCCATGGTGGACAACTCACCCGAGACGTTCACGACGACCGACGATGGCCAGCGGCGCGACGAGGACTGGTTCGAGGTCAATGCCGGCTGGCACACGAATTACAATGTGATCGTGTTCCACCACGGCAAGTCTTTCCCCAACGGCGGATGGTTCGATACCAGCAAGGGCAAGCCGAGAGTCTTTCTCCAGAGTTGGAAGGAGTACCGCGAGGTCGCGGTGATCGAGGACTACCCCGACACCACCGCAAGCAGCCCCGGCACACTCAACGACGGCCAGGCATTCCGCGTGATCATCCCCGGAGACCTGCGCAAACCGGACTTCCGGATCCGCATCGTCGGCGCGCCGGCGCATGGCAATGATCCGGCCCAGAATTTCGCCAGTTGCGGCGAGATACAGGTTTTTTACGATCCCAACGAGTGAGAAGGTTCTGTCCAGGTCCGAGGCCGCTGGTCCACCGTTGACCACCGGTATGAGGCCCGGGGCCGCAGCGGTCAGAAGCCCTCGCCGGTCAGGTGTGCGTGCAGCCAGGCCCGGGCCATCCGCCAGTCCAACTCAACCGTGCGCGGCGAAACGCCCAATACCTGTGCCGCCTCCCGCACGTCCAAACCCCGGAAGAAGCGCAGTTCCACAACTCGGCAGCGCCGCTCGTCAACACGCCGGAGCTGGAGGAGCGCCTCGTCCAGATCCAGGGAATCGAACTCCGGGGGCGGCGCGATCATCTCCGCCTCGACGAGGGGGACGCGACGTAACCGCCCACCCCGGCGAATTGCTCGGCGTGCGTGGGCGTGGTTGATGAGGATGCGGCGCATGGCCCGTGCAGCCACAGCCAGGAAATGGGCCCGGCTACGCCATCGCGCCCGAGTTTGCGGCGCCAGCCGGAGCCAAGCCTCATGGACCAGGGCCGCCGGCTCCATGAGTGCGGCCGGCCGCTCACGACGCAGCAGCAACCGGGCGATCCGGCTCAAGTCTGTGTAGACCAACGGCATCAAGTCGCGCGCAGCGACAGGGCCGTTCGGCCGGCCGGCGACCGGCATGATTCCCACATGATATCCCGCATCCATGAGCTGGCCCGAACGAAGCAACACTCAATCGCTGTCATTATACCGGCGCGTGAAGGAGTCCGCGCAAAAAATGATCAAGTTTTGCGCCTGTGGCCCGCAGTTGCGGCGTGTTAACCAAGTGGGCACGTCTCCCCCTTACATGGAGGGCACGCCATGTTCAAAAGTGCGATGCGCCGCAGCGCCTGCGGGAGCCTCGGTTTCCAGGCCCTGATCCTCGGATTCGGCGCTTCGGCAGCGGCAGCCCAGACCGGGCCATTTGTCGCTCCAACCGGCCCGTTTCTGCTGAACAATCTGCCCGGCGTGCAGCCGGTCGGCTCAACACAGCTTCGAGTGGACACGGACGCGGACGGATTCCCCGACCACCTCTACGATCTGCCGCCGGAGATTCGGCCGGGAACAGGTTTCAGCCTTCAGTACCGCCTCTCGCCCACGCAAGAGGTGCTCTACACCCGCAAGTTCTCCAACAGCTCGGCCCCGCTGGGCGGCTGCACCAGCGCCAGTCAGTACCGGATCTACTTCCATCGGCTTGATCCACCGCCCGGCACGGGCATGACCGCCTTCACGGGTGACCAGGGCCAGTGCTTCCAGGGGCCCATCAATCAGGGACCTCTCTTCCGGGACAACTCGACGTCGGACCCGGTCCGGACGGCCATGGTGATCAGTGCCCCCTATCCCGCGGGTACACCCACCAATCAAGCCATTCTCTGGGCCGACCTGGTGTGCGGCCAGGTGAATGTGGACACGTCGACATACGATTACGGTGTACTACTTCCGCTCTTTTCCCCCGCGGGCCACGCCGCTTTCATCAGGACAGCCAACTCGCTCTCGTCCCAGCGGCGATATTACCTGGTTGACCTGTGCGAGAGCCCCATCGCGGCCACGAATGCCGTCGCACAGTCCCCAACCCTCAGCGGCAATGTCACCGCGGAGGTCACCACCAATGGATCCAACCTGTTCGCTACCATCCGGCTGAACGGCGGCTCGCCGCCGCTCGCGAACATCCCACTGGAGAACTGCCTCTCGCCGCACGCGTGCTGCCTGCCCTCCGATCAGTGCGCGCTTTTGCTGCCGTCTGATTGCAGGTGCCAGGGCGGGACGGCTCTCGCCGCAACAGATTGCGCCGGGGTCAACTGCGCCGGGCCCGTCGGAGCGTGCTGCGATGTGGAAGGCTTCTGCACCGTAACGCCCGCGGGCCAGTGCGCTGGAACCTACCTGGGCGACGGAACAACCTGTCCTGATCCGGCGTGCGATCCTCCGCCCCCGGTCACACTCGCCTGCTGTATCCCGACCACCGGGGAGTGCGCCGACGTGACCGCGGACCAGTGCGCGGACCTCGGCGGAAACCCCGGCGCGGCGGGCTCGGCGTGCGCTTCCGCATCCTGCCCCCCGCCACCCGGCACGCAGGCCTGCTGCACACCCCAGTTTGGCTGCGGCAACCTGCCCGTCAGCAACTGCATCAACTTCTTCCAGGGCATCCCCCAGGGTGAAGGCACCAACTGCCTCTCCGGAGGCGTGAGTTGCCCGACGGCCGTGCTGAGCATCGGGAAGAACGCCCCGGAGATCGTTCAGGAAGGGAATACCTTCGATTACCTCATCGGCTACGGGAACCTCGGACCGAGCCAGGCGAACAACGTCGAGATCATGGAGACACTCCCCACGGGCGCCACGCTGATCAACGCGGGTGACGCACCCGGTGGCGTCGCGCCCACGATCGCGGGCGGCGTGATCACGTGGCCGATCGGCTCACTGCCGGCCGGCACTGTGGACCAGTACATCACCGTGACCGTGCGCGCAGGCTGCAACGTTTCCGGTGATCGGATCGTGAACAGCGCCTACCGCATCAGCGGGTCGCCGGGCGGCATCGTTTTAGGATCACAGGTGGTGACTCATCTCACCCCGGCCGGAGGTGGCCCCGTAAATATCGCGGTTGCGTCCACCGACTTGAACGGGGATCCGCTGCAAACCGGCGACCTGCTCGAGCATGCGATCACCCTGACCAACACGGTAGCCGAGACGCAAGCGGGCATTCAGGTGGGCGGTCAGTTCGGAGCAGCCACGACTGGAGGTCTCTCTACTTTCGATTCGGTGGTCGATGCGGCAGGTGGAACATTCACCGTCCAGTCTGATGCCCGATCGTTCTCCTGGCAAGGCAACCTCCCGGCCAGCGGACAGGCCGTCCTCGTTTTCCGCACGATCATAGACGACTGCCCGCCCACTCACCTGTCCCAGGAAATCCTCAATCACGGCGCGCCGATGGCCGTGCGATCCGCGTGCGGGACCGAACTCGGCACCACTACGCCCATGGACGTATTCCACTTTGTCAGGCCCATCCGCAGTGAGATCGTCGCCCTCGGCCTGGGGCCGGCGCAGACAACCGCGCTGTTTGGGGGAGTCGCAACACAAGCGGCCAAGGCCGGAAGCACCATCGAGTTCGAGGCACGACTGGTGGAGCAGTTGGGTGGTGACCGCCCGTCTGTGACCGCTTCGGTGACCCTGCCCCCCGGGATTCAGCCCGAACCACCGAACAATCCTTTGATCTCACCACCGGCTGGGGCCACTTATGACCCCAATACGCGTACCATTACTTACTCAGGCCCGGTTGGTGCAGGCCAGACGGTGGCGGTCCGGTTCGGGGCCACAGTTGCGGACGGGAACGACTGCAACTCGTTGCGGCAGTTTCTGC
>BTUC01000268.1:0-9994 GCA_045863575.1 Phycisphaerae bacterium | reverse complement strand
CTCGCCCGATCACCTGCGCGTGTGGGTCTACAACGGCGACGAGAAACCCCTGCGCCTGGGGGCGCAACTGTGGCAGCTTTTGCCAGGCCAGTATTGTGTGCGGGGCGGTCCGATCGGAAGCGGCGAAGGCCTCACGCGCCGGTACCATTGGGGGGAGCCGGCCCGGTTCACGGTGCGTCAGCGTGCGGACACGTACTGGCTCGACCTTCCCGCGCGGCAGGAGTACTGCCTGGACTTCCGGTTGGTTCAGGCCGCGCTTCGGCCGGCACTTCTTCCCGACCCGGCCCTCTGCAAGAGCGACGTGACGGTCCGGGGCGCTGCGGACGGCACCTGGAAGGTCACCGCGCGCATTCACAACCTGGGTAGCGTGCCGGTGGACCATCTGGAGGTCGCGCTGGTGGAGGGCACCGGATTGAAAAAGAAGATCATAGCAAAGACGGTTATCCCCCGACTCCCGGCCATCCGGGATTTCGAGCCCGCAGTGGTCGAGGTGACGTTCACCGATGTGCAAGACCCGTGCGCGCTGCTGCTGGTGATCGACCCGGACCACAAGGCCGCGGAGATCAATACGTCCAACAACAGCGTGGGCGTGCTGTGAAGCTCAGCGCAAAGCGTGTGCCCATACGGTGTCAACCTGCGTGATGGCACACTCGCAACTGCGGGCTGGTTTGCGATTACACAGACCTTGCGGGATCAGCGGTGGCGGCGACCACCTGCTGGTGCTGCGCGTGCAGTACTGAAGCGCCCGGCCGCAGGGCGGCACCCGACTCAGCACTCATTACTCATCACTCATCACTTCCTTCCCCCAACCGACTCAGCTCGTTGACCAACCGGGGAACCTGCCTCTGGGTGGCGGAGCCAATCGGGCGGACGTCGAAGAGGCCGCCAGGGGGGTTCCAGACTGACTTCGATGCAGGGGGCGCGCTGCTGGGGGGCCTCGCGCATGAAGCCGGCCGCCAAGTAGACCGAGCCGCTCGTGCCGATGTCGCAGATCGTATCTTTCGTACAAGGCTAGGTTTAGCAAGCGGGGCAGGGAATGTCGAGGTCCATGGGGATCTCGCCGAACCAGACGATGTGGGCGCGCACGGGTGAGCGGCACTGGGCACTGCGCGTGGATGTCCGCGTACTTGCAGACTCATCAAAGGATACGGAGAGGGGGGGATTCGAACCCCCGGATCCCTTGCGGGATCACTGGTTTTCGAAACCAGCCCGATCGGCCACTCCGGCACCTCTCCAGGGGGCATATCGCCCGATCGGCCGGCCGTCCAAGGACGGCCGGGGTTCCTCGGCAGATACCCGCTGGCCGCACGCCCGTAAGCTGCCGGCCGGGGTCCGCCGTTGAGCCCAGAAGTGTAGGTCCGGCCAGGCATGGCGTCAACGCCCAGAGAAACCGAGGAGTAATGAGTCATGAGTGGTGAGCGATGAGTGGCACAGCGTCGCTTCAGAGCCCTGAGCGCCAGCGAGGTGGCCGAGGGCAGATGGCCGGCCAAGCGGCCTGTTCGCCGGGGTTCGCTGCCGACTGGGGGGTTCAAACCGGAATGACGAAGTCCGAATGACGACAGAATGACGAAGCCCCAATGACCGAAGCCCGAACTATTCGCACCGCACCCGCCGCATTTCGGATTCCGTCCTTCGGGCTTCCTTCGTCATTCAGGTTTCGACATTCGTCATGGGCCCCTCCCCTCTCGCTTGCGCTCAGGGCTCTGAAGGTCCACTCATCACCCATCACTCATGACTCATCACTCTTCCCTCCCCCTTGGGGCTCTGATCGGCCGCGGTTATCATGCGGGGCAGCGGAGTGAACGTCATACCGTTGGGGGTGAGTAATTTCGCGACTGGAGATGGGCAATGGCATCTGGGCGATTCTGGATGGTGGTGGCGTGGATGGGGTGCGGGTTAGCCGGGCCGGCCCGCGGGGCCGAACGGCCGGCGGTGTATGGGATTGAGGAGCTTCATCGACTCGACCTGCTGCCAGCGTTTCGCACCTCCACCCGGGTGGCTTCCATGTCCAGCTATGATCGCACGGGCGGGAACAACGATGGATTTTCCGGCGAGCACTCGTTCGTTCGCAAGGAGGACGGCGGGCTGGTGCTGGCCGACCTCAAGGGGCCCGGCATCATCTATCGCATCTGGACGCCCACGCCGACGGACGACATCCTGGAGTTCTATTTCGATGGCGAAGCCACCCCGCGCGTCCGTCTGCCTTTCCGGGAGTTGTTCACCGGGACGAAACCACCATTCGTCAAGCCGATCGTCGGCAGTGGCGCCGGCGGATACTTCAGCTATGTGCCGCTGCCCTACGAGAAGTCCTGCAAAGTGTTGATCCGGGCGGAACGCGTGCAGTTTTATCAGATCAATTTCGCCGCGTACCCCCCGTCCATGCCGGTTGCGAGCTTTGATCCGAAGCCCTCACCGGCGTACCTGGTCCACCAGCAGAAGGCAGCCGAGGTTCTTTCCTCCAGGGGCGGGGACCTGACCGCGTTCAACACGCCGGATGAGTCGCACGTCAAGACCAATTCGTTCAGCGCCACGCTGATTCCCGGCCAGGCTGCCACCATCTATAAATCGGATCGACCCGGCCGAATCGTCGGCCTGCGCATCGGACCGGCCGCGGCCCTGGCGAGCAAGGAGCGCGACCTGCTCCTGCGGATCACCTGGGACGGCGACCCGCAGCCGGCGGTGCTCTGCCCGGTCGGCGACTTCTTCGGATATGCCTGGGGCAAGCCGGCCACCACGTCTTGCCTGCTGGGTACGGCCGACGACATGAACTACTGCTATCTACCCATGCCGTTCGACCGCTCGGCACAGATCGAGCTTATCTCGGCCGCTTCGTCGGGGTCGCGCGGCCCGATCAAGGGCGAAGTCCTCGTGGCCGACGAACCGCGCCGTGATTACGAGGGAAAACTCTACGCCGTCTGGCGCCGCGAGAACCCGACCACCAAGGGCCAGCCGTTCACCTTCGTCGAAACGGCCGGCCGTGGGCACCTGGTCGGCTGCATTCTCCAGGCCCAGGGCACCGAGTCCGGCCATACCTACTTCTTCGAGGGTGACGACCAGACCGCCATCGACGGCGAGCTGGTCATCCACGGCACCGGTTCGGAAGACTTCTTCAACGGCGGCTGGTACGACGTGCCCGAGCGCTGGAACGAGGCCATCTCGCTGCCGCTCAGCGGCTGTTTGACCTACGCCCGGCACCTGGGCCGCACCGGCGGGTACCGGTTCATGATCGCCGATGCCTACGCGTTTGAGAAGAGCCTGCTGCACACGATCGAGCACGCCCCCACGGGCAACGATCTGCTCACCGATTATGTGGCGGTGAGCTATCTTTACTGCGAGAAGCCTCCGACGTACGACATACCCATGCCCACGGTGAAGGACCGGCAAGTCATCGACTTCGACCGGATCGTTTTTGCCTCCTGGTGGAACCCACCGATCAACGGCTTCTGCTTCGACAAGTGCACGTTGACCAAGAAGGCGGCGAAGTTCGACGGCAAGGATCAGCGCTACCTGTCCATGCGTTCGGAGGGGCGCGACTTCTTCGGCCCGCCATTCATCTCGCTGACCTGCGACCTGCCGACGGCGGGGCGATATGCCATCTCCATCGAGGCGGTGAAGGGTCCGGAGGGCGGACAGGTGCAGTTGTTCCGCAACGAGTCGCCGGTGGGGGAGCCCGTCGACCTGTTCGCCGACGAGCAGATCAACTCAGAGCCGCTGCCCATGGGCGCGCTCGATCTGAACGAGGGGCAGAATCATCTCATGTTCAAGATCGTGGGTAAGAGCGAGAAATCCAAGGCCCTGGGGTTCGACCTGATCCACATGATCTGCGAGAAGCAGTGACCCGCCAGGCGGCACGCTACTCATCCTGACAGCCCGGCAGCGCAGGCTGCCCCGGGCCGCTGTAACAGCGCTGCAGCAGGCCGAAATCCACGAGGTCCACGTCATCGTCGCGGTCGAGATCGGCATCACGGCACGCGGGATCGTCCTGCCGGATGCCCGGCCCGCTCATGCATGCCTGGAGGTGGCCGAAGTCGTCCAGATCGACGTCCCCGTCCACGTCGAAGTCGGGCCATACTTCAAGGATGGTGGCCTGGAAGACTCCCTGATGATACGGGTCGTGCAGATAAAGCCGCATGGCGAATTCGCCGTGCCGACTCAGTTGCTGGGAGACATCGATAGAAAAGGCGTGCGGCTCGATCGCCGGGGCTGTCTCCACGGGGTCAGCGAGTTGCAGGACTTTATGGACGCGCCGCGAGCGATCCACGGCCCAGAAGCCGATCTGGTTGGCTTCATCCACCTGCGGACCTGCCAGGGCCGCCCCGAAAACAACCTGGCCGGCATCGTTGAGCCGGGGGGGATCCTCCAACACTCCGTGTTCGGGGGAGTACAGTAGTCCGAAGAGCGTGCCTTCCAGTGTTCCCGGGGCCGGCTCGCCGGTGCGGGCGATCAGCGACAGCGCCCCGGGCCGCCCCAGCCACAGGCCCTGGTTGTTCTGCTCGGTGACGCCCGGGCCGTCGACATAAGCAACCACCGCGCATAGCCCGCTCCGGTTGACCGAGATGAGCGGGACGACACCGTTGAAGCTGACGCCGGCGGGCATGCCGGGCGCGGCTTGGCCGAGCGTCACCAGGGGCTCAAACGTCTGCGCCCCGTCCCTCCATAAGCCTGTGGCGTAGGGAAACTGAAGTCCAGCCGAGGCCGGGCAGATGACCTCGTCCTCGAGCGTGAACTGCGGCCGGTCGAACCAGGCGAATTGAGTGCCGGCCGGCGCTCCCGGCACCGGCGATCCTTGGCGCAGCACGCGCCGCAATGGACCGCCGCGGTTGGTCCAGACGCCGAGCATCGGCCCCTGGATGGCGTCCGGCGGGTCTACGGTGGCCACGAAAGCGATCTCGCCGGCGTCATTAATGGCCGTATGCAAAAAGCCGACGTCGGATCCTCCGAACACCGTCCCCTCGGCTTCGTCCGGAGCCGGGTCCGCCTCACAGGCGATGCGGGTCAGCGCCCCCGGCAGCCCTGACCAGATGCACTTCCGATAAGTGTTATCCTGCAGGCCGGTACTGGAGACGGCAATCTGCCCAGCGCTCCCGGGCGGCGCGGCAAACTCCCACATCAGTTCGCCTGCCGCCGGGTCATCGGGCAAATCCAGCAGGGTCAGCACACCCTGCTCCCAGAGCCACAGCGATTGGGTGGTGGGCGCATGGGGCGCCGCCTCTTGAATCCAGGCGAAGAAGCCCAGCCGGACGGACGATCCCAGCCAGGGCTCGCGGAAAGCCTGGAAGTCGCTGGTCGTCCCCGGTGCGGGAGTATTTTCGCGCGCGATCAGGGTCAGACTGCCCGCCCGGCCCATCCAGATGCTGTCGTCACCGAATGTGCCGTCCAGATGCACGCTGAACGCCACATGACCAGACTCGCTCATGCGCGGGGTGGTGAAGCCCGGGCCGAAGAGCGCCCCGGGCACACCGGGAGCGGGTTGACCGTCCACCGCGAGAGGTTGGAGCAGAACTTGACCGGGAGCCGACCCTGACCACACAGTCAAACCGGCGACGAAGAGCAGGGCCAGGAAGGGGACACCAGCGGCCCTGGCCTGAGCGCGTCTGGCCATGATCTATTCTCCTGGGGCAAAGCTGCGCTCCGCCTCCCCGTCGCCAAACGGGGCGGGATCGCGCCAAGCTTCGCTGGAATGCAGAGTTTTCAGTGTATGCCGAGCCGGTCGCGGTGTCAACGTCCTCCGCCAGGCGCGGGCGGCAGCGCGGGGTGCGTGACAGGATCGGCGGGATATCAGAGCCGCATCGCCTAAACTGTCACGGACCCGCGGCAGCCGTGCCCAGCGCCTCTGACCTTGGCATCTTCCGAGGGAGGGGCTTACACTGCCGGCCAAAGCGGCCCCGGACAAGTTTTCGACATTTCAGGCCCATGTGCCTGCACAGGTGCCCGGTGACAGTTCTTTCCACATGGACGCTCGTCAGCATGATCCTGCCCCTCGCGCCGGCCGCACCCGCCACAGGGCCGGCTTCCGACCCGCGCGACGTGAGCAACGGGCATGTCATCCCCGACGAGGGCTACTGCGATCAGCCCTACGTCGTCGTCCGCCCGGACGGCGCCTGGGTCTGTACCATGACCACCGGCAAAGGCCACGAAGGCCAGCTCGGCCAGCACGTGGTCGCCACCATCAGCAAGGATCAGGGCCGGACCTGGTCCCCGCTCATCAATATTGAGCCGGCCGACGGTCCAGAGGCCTCCTGGGTCGTGCCGCTGGTGACGCCGAGCGGGCGGATCTACGCCTTCTATGACTACAACGGCGACCGCGTCGATACGCTGGGCACCAAGAAGGGCATCCGGGCGGACATGCTTGGCTGGTACGTCTACAAGTACTCCGATGACGGCGGGCTGACGTGGTCTCAGGAGCGCCACCGGCTGCCCGTGCGGGTGACCGCATGTGATCGGAGCAATGACTGGGGGGGGCAGGTGCAGATCTTCTGGGGCATCTGCAAGCCGATCGTCTCGCGCGGCGACGTCTTCTTCAGCTTCACCAAGCTTGGCCGGTACATGTTGGATAAGGGCGAGGGCTGGCTGTTCGCCTCTGGCAACGTGCTGATCGAGTCCGACCCGGCCCGGATCCATTGGGAGATGTTGCCGGAGGGCGAGCACGGCATCCGCGCGGAGGAGTTCGGTTCGGTCCAGGAAGAGCACAACCTTGTCGAGCTGGCCAACGGCGATCTCTATTGCATGTACCGCACCACCACCGGGTATCCCTGTCACTCCTACAGCCGCGACCGAGGTCGGACCTGGAGCCAGCCGGTGCATGCGACCTACACGCCGGGCGGACGGCGGATGAAGAATCCGCGGGCCTGCCCGCGCATCTGGCGCACCTCCAAAGGCCGGTATCTGTTCTGGTTCCACAACCACAGCGGTCTGGACTTCATTGGACGCAACCCTGCCTGGATCGCCGGCGGGATTGAACGCAACGGCCACATTGAGTGGTCGCAGCCGGAGATTCTCCTGTACGAAGCCGATCCCAAGACGCGCATGAGTTACCCGGACCTCGTCGAGCAGGACGGGCGCTACTGGATCACAGAGACTCAGAAGGAAGTCGCCCGTGTGCACGAGATCGATCCTGGGCTGCTCGAGGGCCTCTGGAGCCAGGGGGCGCGCCGTCAAGCCCCGACGGAGGGGCTGGCTCTGACCTGGCGGTCCGGCAGCCCGTCGGAGCCCAATATGCCGCGTCTGCCGGATGTGAGCGCCGGTGGCGGCTTCAGCCTTCACTTGCGCGTGCGCCTGGACGAGTTGTCACCTGGCCAGATTCTCGCGGATTCCCGCGATGCGGCCGGCAGGGGAGTGGTGCTGCGCACGACCGACAAGGGCACGGTGGCGATCGAATTCGGCGACGCCAACACGCGGGCGAGCTGGGACTGCGACCCCGGTGTACTGAAGGCAGGGAGGACGCACGACCTCACCGCCATTGTGGACGGTGGCCCGAAGATCATCACGTTCGTCGTGGATGGAATGCTCTGCGACGGAGGAGAGACCCGGCAGTACGGCTGGGGCCGGTTCGCGGATCACCTGTCGGATATTAACGGCTCTGCGCGGCTGCGCATCGCGCCTGAGTTGAAGGGCACCGTGGAGGATCTGCGGGTGTATACCCGCTATCTGCGCACGTCCGAGGCGATCGCCCTGGCGCAATCGAAGCAGTGAACTCTGTAGGGTGGAAGCCCGCGCAGCCAGCGTGTGTGCCACTGCTGTGCTTGTCACGCCGAAGCCCGCCCTGTTCGCGAAGGCGGGTCAGCAGTGTTGGACGCCACAGGCGCTCCTCCTGCTCCAGGCACTGCTTACAGTCACAGAGCAGTGGCACACGACCTTGGTCAGGAGACAACTGCGATGAGAAGCATGATCGTGGCGATACTGGCGTTTGGGGTTCTGATCCCGGCGGAGATTGCCCGCGGTACTTCCATCAGGGCCCAGCCCAACGTGATTTTCATCCTGGCGGACGACCTGGGGTGGGGCGATCTGAGCTGTTACGGACATCAGCGGCTGCGCACGCCCCGACTGGACGGGCTGGCCTCTGAGGGCACGCTGTTCACGCAGTTCTACGTGAACGCTTCGGTCTGCTCCCCAAGCCGCTGCGCGTTCATGACCGGCCAGTACCCCGCCCACCATCGCATCCACGGCCACTACGCCACCCACGAACAGAACGCCCAGCGCGACATGTCCAACTGGCTTGATCCAAAGGTACCCAACGTGGCGGCCCTGCTGAAATCGGCCGGCTACGCCACTGCCCACTTCGGCAAGTGGCATCTGGGAAGCGGAGAAGGCGCCCCGGAGCCGACCGAGTACGGGTTCGACGCGGCCCGTACGATGGTTTCCCCGACCCCCGGCTGGACGGAACCGGCGGCAACGTTCTGGGCGAAATCCACCGGACTGTTTGTCGATGAGGCTCTGGAATTCATCAAGGCTCACAAGGAGCAACGGTTCTTCGTCAACATCTGGACGCTGGTTCCGCATGCCCCGCTGAACCCGACGCAAGAGCAGATGAAACCGTTTCTGCGTTTCAGTTGGGGCCGGGGCATCGAGCAGAAGAGTGCCGAGACGATCTACTACGCGTCCGTTGCCGACCTGGATGCCCAGGTCGGCCGTCTGCTCGACGAACTCGAGAAGCTCGGCCTGGCGGACAATACCCTGGTCATCTTCTCCAGCGACAACGGCCCGGAGGACATCCACATCACCAACGCCGGCCACAGCGGCGTGGGTTCGGCCGGACCGTTCCGCGGCCGCAAACGGAGCCTCTACGAGGGGGGCATCCGCGTTCCGTTTATCGTCCGCTGGCCCAAGCACGTGCTGGCCGGAAGAATCGAGGACTCATCCGTCGTTGCCGGTGTGGATCTGCTGCCGACGCTCTGCGGCCTGATTGGCGTGACAATACCGCCTTCCCACGCCCTGGACGGCGAAGACGTCCGCGACGTGCTGTTGGGCGCTTCGCGCCCGCGGAAGAACCCTCTCATGTGGGAATGGCGTTTCAACATCTTTGGCGAGCCCTTTCACCGCAGCCCCCTGCTGGCCATCCGCGAAGGTGACTGGAAGCTGCTCATGAACCCGGACCGCAGCCGGGTGGAGTTGTACGACATTCCGCGCGATCCCGCCCAGTTGAACAACGTCGCGGAGGAGCATCGGAACGTCACGGACCAATTGGCCGGGAAGGTGCTCGCCTGGCAGAAGACACTTCCAAAGGGCCGAATCGACGCAACGGCCGGCAAGGCGGATTACCCGTGGCCCGGCACAGGGCGGCCGCGTCGATAATCAAGGGTACCGCCCCCCTTCAGGCCGTGAGAGGAATCCGCCGATATGGCGCCATGAACCGCGCCGGAGCGCCCCTTACGCTGATTCCGTCTCTGCCTGTCCGTGGCGAGGTGACGCTGATCGCGGATCAGGATCACTTCACGCAGGTGGTGGCCGGCGGCATCCTCAAGGCACGAACCAGCCTCGACATCGCCACGGCCGATTTCAAGGCCATGCTCGTGCCGGGTCCCCGGGGCGGGCGGGCACGCTCCATCGTAGATGTGATTCGGCGGCTTTCTCAGGACGGGGTGGAGATCCGGCTGCTGCACGCCGGCGTGCCCAGCAGCCGGGTGCTCAAGGATCTGCGGCGCAAGCTGCCGGAACGGATCACCATCCGGCGCTGCCCGCGCCTGCACGCCAAAGCAGTGATCGTCGATTGTCAGGGCATGTACCTGGGCAGTGCCAATCTCACCGGCGCGGGGCTGGGAGCCAAGGGGGCTTCCCGACGCAACTTCGAGTGGGGCGTGTGGACCCATGCGCCTGCATTAATCGACGCCGTGCTCGAGCGGTTCAACGCCCTGTGGGAAGGGCGGCACTGCGAGAACTGCGGGCGACGCAGCATCTGCCCGGTGCCGCTGGAAGAACCCGATCTGGGCGGATAAGCCGATCAGTTGTACTTGTCGTGGCACTCGCCACAGGTGGTATGGATCTTCTTGAAGAGATC
>BTUC01000267.1:0-10036 GCA_045863575.1 Phycisphaerae bacterium | reverse complement strand
ACGCCTATGAGCTGCTCCGCGTGATCCCCGAGCACCTCGAAGACAGGCTGGTAGAGTTGCGGTCGCAACTTCGCGGATTAGACAACCTGCTCGCGAAAGGCCCCGCGAAAGTGGCCGTTGATGAAACGATCGTACGCAAGCGCACCCAAAAGGATGAGATTGAGCGCGCCTGCGCCACGATGACGTGGGAGCAACTGACCGAGCTAAAACTCACCCGCTGACAGAGGCATCAACGCCCGTCGCGAGGAGCGATAAGTGAACACAGAAAGAAAAACCCGGCCGTGCCCCAATTGCGGGCTCGAGGTCCCGGCCGGCAAAAGATGCTGCCCGCGGTGCAAGCTCGAGCCGAAAACGCTACGGTTCGAGAATCATCCGGTGATGTTTCTGAGAAAGGGAACACCACCGAAAAGGAGTAATCGATGAGGTCTTTAACTGACAGAGGAACCATGCTTTCGCGCGGGCCGGTCGCCCGGGGGCTTTCCATGGGGAACCGGTCACTGTCCGCGTCCGATCCCGACGCGATCGACAACGCCCGGTTCGATGAAGAAGTCCGCGCCTACATGCGCGCCAACCGGGGAGTTTCGCTCCGCGAAGCCCGCCAGGCAGTGGCCCGCCGGGACATGCCACGGCCGGAGCCGAGCCCGTCCGCACCGCCGCCGTCCCCCGAGGGCTTCCTGGAGAAGGGCCGACGGATCGCCAAAGAGCGAGGAATCCCTCTCAGCCAGGCATTCGCCGAGCTCTCGGAAACGGAACCGGAGTTGCATCGCGAGTTCTTGGACAACGCGGCCGCCGAACAGCAACTGAAACGCATCGAACGCCGCCTGGACTCAAGGGCCGCGCTCCGCAACTACCAACCGGAGCTCGCCTCGAAAATCGACCAGGCCGAGGCCCTGACCAAGCAGACGGCCGGCCTGTCCCGCGATGAGCGCGCGGGGATCAACGCCATGGAGCTGAACGCCAGACAGGCCCGACGCGGCATCAGTTGGTAGCTTTCCGCTTGTTGCCCGGCGCGTCCGAAGCCGCGCCGTGGCCCGCCGGCCGCGGGGGCGTGAACTCCCCCCCGCCGGCCGGTCTTGATGGCGTGTGCTCAGCGCAGCACCAGTATTGGCGACCCCTCAAGCGGTCGCTCAGCCGCCTGGGCGGGACTAGCAAATGAGCGCCGCCCTGGTCGCCGGGGACTGAAACTCCCCGGCACGGTAGTGCCCGCCGTCTTGTTGATCCAGAAGACGCGCAGGCATGGAGGCAGCGCGCCGGAAGCCAGGTTCCGGCAGCAGCGCCCCCAACCGCCCGCGGTGTTCATCGGCGCCGCGGGCAGAACACCGCGGCCGTGTCACCCCACACGGCCGATCCGCCCCGGGCGGGGACCCCACGCCCCGCCCGGGCACCGCTTTCCTGAGGGAAACCGGGACACGGTTAAATCCCGGTCGCGTTTTTTTCGATCGGGTCCTTGACAGGGAGAATGCACGGTGGCAGGATGGCTGGTGCTTAAAATCCAAGGCCCCGTCTCGAGAGCCTTCAAACGGATATCCCTGCGAGTCGAGGGCAACAGTGATGTTCCCTGGGTGCGCCTTGCACCTTAAGCCGGCTCGCAGGGTTATGCGCAGGGAGACGGTCACATGCAGGTTCCCATCTACCATGATCGCTGCCAGAAGCTGATAGCCATCCTCAACCTGCTGGCTGCAGAGTCTGACGACTACTTGACCCGTCTGCTGGAGGATCTCGAGGAGCACGCACCTCCTCAACCGATCCTCCGGTTCCTAAATCGTCATGAGAACGGTTGCCGGGCCGGCAAGTAAGGGAGAAATCACCGTGGCCAGAATCTTCAAAGCGTTGTATCCGAAGATGAAAACCATGAAGAGCCCGGACGGAAAGCCCTTGCGGGATGAGAAGGGGAAGCCTGTCCGCCGGCCGGTGATGAAACCGGCCAAAAATGAGGACGGCCGCCCCATCCTGGATGAAAACGCCCAGCCGGTGATGAAAGCGGTATACCTTGAAACCCGCAAGTGGTACATAGAGTACACCCACTACAGCGGACCGCGGGACCCCGGCCGGATCAAGCGCGTGGCCGGCTTCACCGACAAGAAATCGACCGAGACCAAAGCCGGAGAGCTCGAGAGAGAAGCCGAGCGGATCAAAAGCGGCTACAGCGACCCGCACAAAGAGCACTGGCAACGTCCGATCGGCGACCACCTTGACGACTGGAACGCCGCGCTGCTGGCCAAGGGCAACACGATCGCTCACGCCGCCAAGGTGACCAGCCGGGCCAGGAAGATCATCACCGCATGCAGCTTCGAGCACTGGCCGGAGATCTCTGGATCCAGGGTGATGCAGCGACTGGCCGAGATGCAGAAGGCCGACAAGGAAGGCCGACCGGGGATCAGCATTCAAACGAAGAACCACTACCTGCAGGCCCTCAAGCAATTCTGCCGGTGGATGATGAGCGACCGCCGGGCCCCCGAGAACCCGCTGGCCTTCTTGCACGGCGGAAACCCGAGGCTGGACCGCCGGCACGTCCGCCGGGCTCTCAGCGCGGAAGAGCTCCGGGAGCTGCTCGCCACCACCGAAACCGGACCGGAGCGCGCCGGGATGAGCGGGCCCGATCGGTCGATGCTCTACCGCTTGGCTGTTGAAACCGGGCTTCGACGTGATGAACTGGGCTCACTACGCCCCGAATCGTTCAACCTCGAGGCCACCCCCCCCACCATCACCGTGGCAGCCGCGTACAGCAAGCACCGCCGGGAGGATATCCAGCCGATCCGGGTGGAGTTGGCCGCGATGCTCCAGGAATGGCTCAAAGGTAGACCAGCCGATCAGCCGGTGTTCAACGTGCCCCGAAAGACGTCGGAGATGCTGCGCCAGGACCTGGAAGCCGCCCGAGCCTTGTGGCTGAGCCGCGCCAACACGCCCCAGGACGCACAGAGCCGGGCCCGGAGCGATTTTCTCGAGCGGGAGGATGCAGCGGGCCGGGTTGTGGACTTCCACGGCCTCCGGCACACGTTCATCACCAGCCTGGTGCGAGCCAACGTATCCCCGAAGACGGCCCAAGCGCTGGCACGGCATGGAACCATCACGCTGACCATGGACCGGTACACCCACCTAGCCGTGGAAGATGCGATGACCGGACTGAGTGCCCTTCCCGATCTGCCGGCCCCCGCGGGGCAACCAAGGCCGGAGCCCCAGGAGCTCCGAGCCACGGGAACCGACGGAGCACCACCGGAGGCCCCGGAAAAAAGCTTACCGTCCAGCTTGCCGGAACTGCGGCGATTCGCTGCTATCTCCAGGGGTACGCCTGACACTTTGAGAGGTAATGACAGGCCGCCCGATGAGCTGCCGGGGAATCGCCGGAAAGCCCGAAAGAAGCGTGCTTTAGCTATCTCCTGCGCCCCCCAGAAAGCACTTGATACCGCACTGCCGAAGGAGGGACTCGAACCCTCATCTCCTTACGGAGACGGGTTTTTGAAACCCGCGCGTATGCCAATTCCGCCACTTCGGCGACGGGGAGATGATATCATCGCCTTCCCGTTCGTGCCAGTGCCCCGTGAGAGACTACCGCGGAGATCGGATCAGCCATAGCTTGACACAGCCCGACCAGAGTTTATGATCGCATTGCAACTCCACTTTTCAGACCGGAGAGAGTGGATCTATGGCCCAGACGATACCAGAGTTTGCGTTCAGCGCGATTGTCGATGTCAGCCAGGATGGCGTGTTCGTCCTGAATGCCGAACGGCGATTCGTGCTTTTCAACAAGGCTTGCGAGCGGCTGACCGGGTTTCCGGCCAGTGAAGTGCTCGGTACGGGGTGCCGCTGCTCAGACCTGACCCACTGTCAGGATGAGCAGGGCCGCTCCCTGGCCGGCCTGCTCTGCCCTGGACTGGCGGTCTTCCGCGGTGATGCCGACTCCGCCCGCCAGCGGATGCGGATCACCACGCGGTCAGGCGAGCCCCGCTGGGTGGAGACACAATACACCACCATACGCGATGGGGATGGCCGAGCGCTCTGCATTCTGGGCGTCGTTCGCGACAATTCCGACGCCCACGAACGCGAGGGTGAGTGGCGGCAGACCATCGAGGAACTCCGCACCGAGGTCGAACGGCTGCGGGGTCAGCTCTGCGAACGCTACGGCTTCGGGACGCTGATCACCCGTTCTCCGCGCATGCAGACAGTCCTGGAGAAAATCGACGCCGCCTCCAGCAACTCCAGCCCGGTCATCATCAGCGGCGAGCCGGGCACCGGTAAGGAGATGTTGGCGCGGCTGATTCACGAGCACAGCCCGCGTCAGGATCGGCCATTCGTGTCCACCACGGCCTTGACCATGCCCCGGGATCGTGCCGAGGGTGAGCTGTTCGGATACGTGCAAGGCAGTTTCGCGGGCGCCGGACAGGATTACGACGGTCTGTTCATCGCTGCCGAGGGCGGCACATTGCTCCTGGAAGACGTGGACGCCCTCGCCAGCAGCACGCAGCTTCGCCTCCTGCGGGTCTTGCAGGACAAGCGCGTGACGCCAGTCGGCAGCCTCAACCCACGCCCGATCAGTGCCCGCCTGATCACGACCACGCGTCGCCCACCTTCCGAGCTGGTGGCAGCCGGCACCCTCCGGCAGGACCTGTACTACCGGCTGGGCGTAGTCACCATCGAGGTGCCGCCCCTCCGAGCCCGCCGGGAGGACATTCCCCTGCTGGTCAAGGACATGGTGGACGGGTTGAACCAGACCAACGCCCACCCGATCAGCGAGATCGACCCGGCGGTCTGGAGTACCCTCGACGCTTACGACGGGCCGGTAAACGGGCGGTATCTTTGCGGGGTCATCGAGGCGGCCGCGGCCGCGGCCCGGGAGGGGCGGATCCGAGCAGAGGATGTCGTCTTCCGAAGGCCGACTACGGCCTCCGCCGTGCTTGGACCGACTGACACGCTGCCCCTGGACGATCAACTCGCCGACATCGAGCGACGCACGATCCTGGCCGCACTCAAGCGCGCCGGCGGGCAACGGAACCTCGCCGCCAAGCTGATGGGCATCTCGAGAAGCCGCCTGTACCGCCGGATGGAGGCGTTGGGGATCAACCCGGATGAGGAGCAGGGCTGACCGCAGCGACTCGGGCCTGGCCCTCACCTTGCCTGCCGGCATCGAGGACGGCTGGATCGCCTGTGCCGACAACCTTGAGCTGATTCGGCGGCTGCCGGACGGCTGTTGCACGCTGATCTATGCCGATCCCCCCTTCTTCACGGGGCGAACCCAGGCGCGTTCAGATCCTGACCGGCGCGTGGCGGACTGCTGGCCCGGGGGGCTGGAGAGTTATCTCACATTCCTGCGGGCAAGGCTGACGGAATTCCGTCGACTACTAAATCATACTGGAACGATCTATTTGCATTTGGACTGGCATGCCGTCCACTACGCCAAGGTGCTGCTGGACGAGCTGTTCGGGTATGACCATTTTCTCAACGAAATCATCTGGTCTTATCGCACCGGGGGGCAAAGCCGGCGCTGGTTCGCCCGCAAGCACGACACGCTGCTGGTGTACGCGCGGCAGCGCGGGGAAAACACTTTCCACGTTCTGCGCGGCGGCGGCTTCCGCACGGACGGAATGAATCACGATGAGAACGGCCGGCCGTACAAGCAGACCCGCGCCGGGCGGCTGTACTTCCATCCGGAGGGCCCGGCCATGACCGACGTTTGGGATATTCCCTTCCTATCGACGGTTTCTCTGGAACGTACCGGCTATCCCACGCAAAAGCCGGAGTCTCTTCTGGAGCGGATTGTGCAGGCCTCCAGCAACCCGGGCGACCTGGTCGCGGATTTCTTCTGTGGCAGCGGCACAACGCTGGCCGTCGCTCGCCGGCTGGGGCGCAGATGGATTGGCTGCGATGTCTCGCCAGACGCGGTCGCCATCGCCCTGAAGAGATTAGGTCGCAAGCCCCGATAGCTTCAGACCGTCCCCGCTGCCTGGGGTCGGTTGTGCTGAACCAGGGATTGGATTAACATGATTGTGATCGAGCGCGTCCGTTCCGATCAGATCGCCTTGATGAACCACTCGAGGAGGAGCGACTGCGTATGTCTCAAGCACGACACATCGGTCGACGCCGGCCCCACCTACGCGGCTTCACCCTCATCGAGATCCTGGTGGTCGTGGCCATCATCGCGCTGCTGGTGGCCATCCTGCTGCCCTCGCTGGCCCGGGCCCGGGAGCAATCCCGGGAGGTCATCTGCAAGGCCAATGCGCATCAGATGGCCATCGCGTTGAACCTCTACACCATTGAGCACCGATATTTTCCCGGCCATCACACGGTGAAGAGCAGCATCAACCCTGTCTCCACCCGGTACGCACTCTGGCCGGTGCGCCTGCTGAAGTACCTCAACAAGCAGAATCAGGTGTACTGGTGCCCATCGGCGCCTGTCACCACCCGGTGGAATGGCCGTGACCGTATCCGTGTCGATGGCGTTCCGGGCCCCGGCGAAGTCATCCGCTTTTCGTACGGATACAATGACTGGGGTGTCAAAGAGTTCACCAATCCGCATCTGGGGCTGGGCGCCCATATCTTTGACGATAACCGGGAGTACGCCGAGCTGCGGGTCGACCGCGTCAAGCGGCCCTCTGAGATGATCACCATCGCGGATAACAACTCCGAGTTCAACCCCGGCTCGCCCTCGTACGATACGGCATTGGATCCCTACGAAGGCTCGGAGGTTCCCGGGCAACGCCATCGCAAAGGCGCCAACGTGGTCTTCCCCGACGGGCACGCCTCCTGGTATACCCAGAAGGCGATCAAGGAGCCCGCCAAGGGGATGCGCCAGCGATGGAACAACGATTTCCGCAACCATTGCTCTGTCTGGTGGGACAAGCCGGCCGGCATGCCCTGCACGAACAGTGAGTAGCCTGATGCTTTCGACAGCCTGCCTGGAGGCCTGAGTCGCCGTGACCCATTCACGCGTCCTCTACCTTGGAATAGTCCTCGCCGCGGCGCTGGGCGTCGGCGTTTTCTGGTTCTTCAGCGCCGGCCGATCGGCCGCTGCGGAATTGGAGGGCTTTCACCTGGTATGCACAGCGCCGCAGTGCAACCATCACTTCGTGCTGACCGAACAAGAGGCGCCGGTACACCCGCGCGACGAGAGCGGCGAGTTGCTGCGGTGTCCCAAGTGCTCCGGCTTCACGGCGCGTATTGGCGAGCAGTGCCCGAAGTGCGGAAGCTGGTTCGTCCGCGATTCCACGCGCGGCCGAATGGGCTCCTCCTGTCCGCAATGCAATCCAACTCCCGGCCAGGCGGCGCCAGGGCTTGCCCGGTGAGCCGCGGGGCGCCAGTGGCCAGCGGGCAACTTGACGGCAACTCCCTGCTGCCTGTACGGTCTCGCCGCATATAATCAGCCTGCCGGCCAGCCGATAGCGTTGCGCGGGGGTTGCACCTGTGCGCCGGCGAACCGGTCGCGAGGAGTCCGTCGTGCAGCAAGCCATTGACAAAGCCAACGTCCTGATCGAAGCCCTTCCTTACATTCAGGAATACTACGGGAAGATCGTGGTAGTGAAGCTGGGTGGATCGGTGATGGACGATCCCGCCGCCGAACGCGAGTTGCTGCGCGACGTCGTGTTCATGAACTACGTCGGGATGCAGCCGATCATCGTCCACGGCGGCGGCAAGGAGATCAACAAGGCCATGGACGAGGCGGGGCTTGAGCCGCAGTTCGTCCAGGGACTGCGTTACACCGACGACCGGACGCTGGCCATCGCCGAGCGCGTACTCTGCGGGCGCATCAACCGACGCATCGTCGAAACACTCGAATCCTTCAACGTGCAGGCCCTGGGCTTGAACAGCCTCACGAGCTGCGTCCTGTTCGCCGACCGGCTGTACCTCCCCGGCGACGCCGGACGGCGGATCGACATCGGCTTTGTCGGACACGTCGAGACGGTCAACGAGAAGATTCTCAAGCTGCTCTGCGCGGCCGACACGATACCGGTCATTGCCCCCATCGCCCGGGACCGCCAGGGCGGCAAGTTGAACGTCAACGCGGACAGCGCCGCCGGCGACGTGGCCGCCGCCGTTCACGCCGAAAAACTTGTGATGGTCTCCGACACCCACGGGGTGCGTGAGAACAAGGATGATCCGGAGTCGTTCCGCCCCAGCCTCGACCGTCAGCAGATCGCCGACTTCATGGCCCGCGGTGTGATCGACCGCGGCATGAAGCCCAAGGTGGAGGCCTGTCTCAAAGCGCTGGAGGCAGGGTGCCGGAAAACGCACATCATCGACGGGCGCATCCCCCATTCGCTGCTGCTGGAGATCTTCACCGACCGGGGCGTGGGCACACAGATCGTGCCTTGAAAATTGCGCTGGACAAATTGACCGGCGCAGGAACCTGGGACTTTTTCCTTTCGGCTCCGGTCAACACCGGCGAAACCTACGGCGTCCTCTTCACCCCTCGGCGCGACGAGAAGCGAAGTTATCGGCATCAGATCACCATCTCGGAGCAGGGCAACAAGATGGCCAGGGTTCTGCTCAAGGCCATCTAGCGCCCGCTTTTCGAGACCCCCTCGACGCGTTTTTATCTTATTAAACAGGTGTGGCAACCCGATGTTGGCCACAGGGTATTGGCCCTCGTAGTGCTTTCACGGAACTGAAACCATGCCCATCACCCTCATCTGCCCGAACTTACGATGCCGCAGCCTCTTGCAGGTCCCCGAGCAGGTCCGGGGCCAGAAGGTCCGGTGCAGCCGCTGCGGCCGAAACTTCATCGTGCCCCCTCCCGCAAACAAGCCGAGCGTCGCCCAGGCCGCGGGCACCGTCGCGGAAGGCGATAAGCCGACGAAGTGATCAGTCTCTGCGTCTTTGCATCTCTCGAGTTCAGCGCTCCCGGATGCCGGTTCCGGTGTCCGGGAATGCCTCCGCCCTTCTTCCGGCTCACGGCCTCGCGCGATATACTCCCCGCAACGATACCGGAACCGCCCAGACCGTAAGGATGAACCTGCTATGCGGGCCTGTCACCGCCACCTGGCGTTTCTTCTGCTGGTTTCTTTCCTGACAACAGGTTGTTCTGTGGGCCACTCCGTCGGCGGCCTGGTGGACCCCTTTAACCTGCTCGGACTGGGCAAGCCGCCCGTCCGGATCGGGGTGACCTCACTGGAGCTGACCCCGCCACCGATCATCATCCCCAAGCGGGCCCTCTTCGAGGATAACCTCGCGTTCCATCTGGGGGAGCCGGTCAGCTTCGACCTGATGACCCCCAGGCAGATTCGCGTCCATCTGGGCACCGGGCGACTGAAGTTCGCCATGCTCAGCCCCGCCGACTTCTGCGAAATCGTCGAGGCGGACAACAGCCGGATTCTGGCCGTCCCCGCCAACGAAAACGGGCACACTTATCGCCGCGGCCTGATCATCGTCTCGGCCCGATCGACGGTGCGGTCGCTGGAAGAGCTCAAGAGCAAGCGGTTTCACTTCATGCCCAAGGGCAACAGTCTCAACGAAGCCGCGCTCGGCGCGCTGATGGAGGCGGGCATCACCGTTACGAAGCTGGACAAGGGCATTCTCGGCCTGGAACTGGACACCTATCACATCAACTCGCTGGAGGTCGCCAAGAGCGTGGTGCTGGAGGACACGGCCGGCGTCATTGATGCGGCCGATTACGAGAAGTGGAAGGACTCCGGCGGCAGCCTCGTGCTGCTGTCCCCCTCGAAGGACCAGGTGCGGGTCATCGCCGAGACGGTCCGCGTCCCCGAAGGCCCCTTCGTGGTCTCCATCCATACGGCCCCGGAGCTGACGGAGAAGCTGCGCCGATATCTTCTGGATGAGGTCAACAAGAAGCCGCTCGTGCTTTCATCGCTGGGTTTTTCGAAATTCGTCGAACCCATAGACCCGGCCGAGTACCGCGCATTTGGCGAACTACATCGTCGCCTGCACCCGCCGAAGGAAGGCGAGGCTGCGACCCATCCCGCCTCGGAAACCAAACCCGCCCCCTGACCTGCCAGGGTAGCAGGTGACAGCGACGGCTGGAAATCCGCAAAGGTCCGTTGCCTGCCAAGCCCCCACCCCAGCCCTCCCCCGGAGTACCGGGGGAGGG
>BTUC01000266.1:0-10051 GCA_045863575.1 Phycisphaerae bacterium | reverse complement strand
CCGCGCGGGCGGTGGGAGGATCGTAAACATCAGCTCCATCGGCGGGAAAGTGGCGGTGCCGCACATGGCCCCTTACTGCGCGAGCAAGTTCGCCCTGGTCGGCCTTTCGGACGCTTTGCGGAGCGAGTTGCACCACGAGAACATCCTGGTGACCACGGTCTGCCCGGGACTGATGCGGACCGGTTCGCCGCCTAACGCGTTCTTCAAAGGCGCCCACGAAGAGGAGTACGCCTGGTTCACGGTGGGCGATTCGCTGCCGTTACTGTCCATCGACGCGGACCGCGCGGCCCAGCGGATTATTGAGGCGTGCCGGCGCGGGCAGCCGCGCGCCACCATCGGCGCGACGGCCAAGGCGGCCGTCGTGCTCAGCGAGCTGTTCCCCGCGCTGACGGCCAGGCTGACGGAGCTTGCAGACCGGTTCATGCCGGAGGCCGAGCCGGGCCATTCGCCGCGAACTTACACCGGCTGGGAAAGCGACTCTGAGCAAACGCCAGTGGGCCTGACGCGACTCACCGACGAGGCGGCGATCCGGAATCTGCAGACCACGGCACGGCACTGAGAGCCCATTCCACCGCGAAGCCGGCAGGCGGCCGCGAGCGCGTGTCACGCGCCGCGAGCCGCTGCCTTTCGGACGACTTGTATCCTCTCCGGTCAGGCCCAGGTCCTGCGCCGCGGTACCGCGGCAGGCCCGCCGGCTCATTCGGACCTTCTTCGACCCAAGGACGTAGCATCAGAGTGCGAGCCCATGGTCCCGCAGATCCTGTCACGCACCCGCGTCAAAGCGGGCAGTGGCCGGCACCTTGTCGGCTCAACCGTTTCCGGGTAGCTTGACCCCCACGATTTCGCCGCAACCCCCCGCTCGCGGGGCCAGCGGCCCTGCGGAGTGAACCCAAAAGGAGAGTCTCGACATGAGCAACCCCGTGACACGACGGCAGATCCTGCAGACCAGCGGCATGGCGGCCGGCGCCGCCGCCCTGGGCGCGGCCCTGAGCGGCTGCGAGTCCGGCAGTACCAGCGCGGCACCCGCCCGCGTCAGCCAGTCCCCCACCGTGATGCCCACACGGCGCAAGGTGGGCCCCAACGAGAAGTTCAACATCGCCCTGATCGGCTGCGGGGGCATGGGCCGCTACAAGCTGGGCAACTTCATGGGCTCCAAGCAGTGCAACGTCCTGGCGCTGTGCGACGTGGATCAGAAGCAGCTCGAAGGTGCGGCCGCGGACGTACAGAAGGCCCTCGACCAGAAGCCCCAACTCCTGAAGGACTACCGCCAGGTGGCGGAGAACAAGGAAATTGACCTGGTCATCGTGGCCACGCCGGACCACTGGCACGCGGCCCCCATGATGCTGTCGGTGGCCATGGGCAAGGATGTCTACGTCGAAAAGCCCTGCTGCCATAACATCCGCGAAGGCCGCCTGATGCTCGACGCGGCCAAAAAGTACGGCGCGGTCGTTCAGGTCGGTACGCATCAGCGGGAGATTCCGCTCATCCAGGAAGCCCGCGAGTTCATCCGCTCCGGCGGACTGGGCGTGATCAGCCAGACCAATACCTACACCTACGGCAACGAGACACCCAACGGCATGGGCAACGATCCCGACGAGCCGGTACCGCCGGGCGTCGACTATGACATGTGGCTCGGCCCGGCGAAGGCCCGGCCCTTCAACAAGCGCCGCTTCCATAACACCTGGCGCTGGTATTTCGACTATGGCTGCGGCATGGTCGGCGACTGGAACGTGCACCTTCAGGACATCATCATGTGGACCCTGGGGGCCCGGGCGCCCATGTCCGTCTCCTGCATCGGCGGGCACTGGATCATCGAGGATGACCGCACTACGCCGGATGCCATGCAGGCGGTGTACGAGTTCCCCGCTCCCGAGGGCGCACCCACCAGCGAAAAGGGCTTCGTGCAGACCTACACCATGCGCAAAGTCAGCGGCAAGCCGTGGGATGCGGGCGGGTACGGCATGGACTTCCACGGGACCAATGGCATGATCCACCTGACCCGCACCGAATGGAAGACCGAGCCGGACAAGTGGAACTGGAAGGCGTGGGGCCCCAACGCGGTGAAAGGCCCCAACGGCTCCGAATGGCGGATCGACTGGGACAAGGACAAGAAGAACCGCACGGATCCAGGCGCCGACGGCGCGGCCCACATGAAGCACGTCGAGGACTTCCTCGCCTGCGTGCGCGATCGCAAACCGCCTCTGGCCAACATCGAGTCACATTACAACTCGGTCGCGGCCTGCCACCTGGCGAATGTATCGCTGCTGGTCGGCCGGCGGATCTTCTGGGACGCCGACAAAGAGCAGTGCTACACCGACCGGGGGATGCGCAGCCCGGATCGAGAGGCCAACGCCCTGCTGCACCGCGAGTATCGCAAAGGTTACGAGCTTCCGAAAGTCTGAGCCAGGATCCATGAAAGCAAAAGGAGACACGACTGAGATGTACTCAAAGCGAATACTTCCCTTCATCGCCGCCACGTGGCCGGCCTGGGCAATTCTGATCGGCGGCTGCGACCAGGGGCAGACCTCCATGGTGCGCACCGAGCAGTCGGCCGCGCCAGCAGCACCCCCGGAACCCCGCTATCTCGATCAGGCCCACGCCCCCACCGGGTCAGGCTGGGTCGATCTGATCAGTGCCGATCTGAGTGGCTGGCGTCCCCGTAACGCGGATCGGCCCCTGTCCTGGAAGGTGGTGGACGGTGTCATGATCAACACCTTCCCGGAAGGCCAGCACGGTGTGGACATCATCACGGACCGGAAATTCGACGACTTCGAGATCTACTACGAATACCGCATTCCCCGCGGCAGCAACAGCGGGGTCTACCTTCAGGGACGCTACGAGATCCAGGTGGTGGATGATCACGGCCGGCCCCCAAGCAAGGGCGGCAACGGCGCCCTGTACAGCACGGCCGCACCCTCAAAGAACGTCAGCAAGCCCGCCGGCGAATGGCAGAGCGTCTACGCCAGAATCGCCGATAACAAGATCACTATCGTGCTGAATGGCGAGAAAGTGATCGACAGCTTTGAAGTGACCCGGCCCACAGGCGGCGAACTGGACAACAAGGTCGGCGAGCCGGGGCCGGTCATGATCCAGGGCGATCACGGACCGATTGAGGTCCGAGTCATGCAGGTTCGGCCGCTGAACTGATCGTCCGGACCGATATCCAGCTACCGATGCTCCCACCCCACGGCCAGAGCGGCCGTGGTTTTTTTTTGGCGCTCCTGACGAACGGACCGCCCCATTTCGGGGACAGATGTAAAGCACTCCACCCAGGTGGACGATTTCAGGAGCGTGGATGACAAAACCGGACGCACATGGAGGGGAAAGATGAGAAGACCACGAGCCATGCGGGGACAGTAGACCGGTCCCTGGTCTGAAGAAGAAGGTTAGGGCGCCATGCTGCCGCTTCTGATCGAGGGCCTCGATTACCTGCTCTTCGCGCTGGTCGCGATGGGAGGCCTGGTTCTCGCGCACGTGGCGCTGCGCCGGTCACGACTGCGCCGCGGCCTGCCGGCAGGGATCTGGGGTCTCAGCGCGGTCCTGCTGATGGTCGGCTGGTTCATCGTCGAGGCTGCCGGGAACTCGGAGCGGCGGCATCTGAAAAGCGTGCTGGAGGGGTTTGCGCCCACCTACGCGCAGGAAACGGAGTTGATGGGCCATGCACGGCTAGCAACCGAACCTGATCCAGAGGATCCGCTGTACCTGGCCATGATCGAGGCCCAGATCCGCTGGTTGCGGGTCAATCCGTCACTGGCCGACATCTACACGTTCCGCCGTCTCCCGGATGGCAGCGTCGTGCTGGTGGTGGACTCGGAGACGGATTACGACCACAACGGCCGATACGAAGGCGAACGCGAGGCTCGGACGTCACCCGGTGAGCGCTATGAGGAGTCTGATCCCGAACTGGACCGTGCGTTTGAGGGCCATCTGGTATTCGCGGCGGATCCGGTCACGGATCGTTGGGGAACCTGGGTCAGCGCCTATGCCCCGCTGCGGGACGCGGATGGACGAGTCGAAGCGGTCCTCGGGGTGGACTACTCAGCGCCCAAATGGCAGGCCGCCATCGCCTGGAGCCGGACTCGCGCATTGGGGGTTCTCAGCGCCCTGGAGTTCATACTCGTGGCCTCGGCAGCCATCATCGCGCTGCTGAGATCTGAAATCAGAGACCGCCGCGCAGCAGAGGCCCGCCTCGAGGCACACGGCGAACACCTGGAAAAGCTGGTGGAGGAGCGCAGCATGAGTGTACTGGACGCACAGAGACAGCTCTTGCAACAGGAAAAGCTGGCCTCGGTCGGCCAACTGGCTGCCGGCGTGGCCCACGAGATCAACACGCCGATCCAGTACGTGGGCGATAATCTGCGGGCCCTCTCCGACGCGTTCGAGCATTTGGTCGAAATCCTGCAGCAATACCGATCCCTGGTGGAGTCGGCCGATTCCGCCCCGCTTCCGAGCCAGGCGGTGGAGGCCATCCGCCAAGCCGAGTCGGAGCGTGACCTGGAGTACCTGCTGGAAGACATCCCGAACGCCGTCCGACAAGCCCTGGAGGGCGTAGGGCGGGTCACCAAGATCGTGAGAGCCATGAAAGACTTCTCTCACATGGACCGCGGCGAGTTCGCCCCGGTGGACCTGAACCGCTCGCTGGAAGACACGCTCACGGTCGCCCGCAACGAATACAAATACGTGGCCGATGTGCGGACCGAGTTCGGGGAACTGCCACCGGTCGTCTGCTGCGGCGGCGAACTGAACCAGGTGTTCCTGAACCTCCTGGTCAACGCGGCACATGCCATTGCGGACACCAAACAGCACGGCCTGATCACCATCTCAACGCGGCGGGACGGCGACCAGGTGATCGTGTCCATCACCGACAGTGGCACGGGCATTCCGCCGGAAATTCAGAGCAAGATCTTCGATCCATTCTTCACCACCAAGGAGGTCGGCCGCGGTACCGGCCAGGGTCTGAGCATCGCGCATCAGATCGTCGTCGGCCGCCACAAGGGATCGTTGACCTTTGAGACTCAACCCGGAAAGGGCACAACGTTCCGTATTCGTATCCCGATTGGCAATCCCGACTCGACGGAGACGGCTGATGTCGACGAAGAAGCACATCCTGTTTGTGGATGACGAGCCCCTGGTGATCGAGGGGCTCCGCCGCATGCTGCGGAAATTCCGCGGCGAGTGGGACATGGAGTTTGTGAACTCTGGTCCCGACGCACTGGCCCGGATGGCGGCCTCTCCTTACGACGTGATCGTCTCGGACATCCGCATGCCCGGCATGGACGGCGCGGAGCTGCTGGAGCGGGTGGTGAAGCTGCATCCGGCCACCGCCCGGATCGTGCTGAGCGGCCATGCCGGAGAGGATTCGACGCAGCGGGCCCTCAAGGTCGCCCACCGGTTCCTGGCCAAGCCGACCGACGCAGATGCTATCCGGAACGCTGTGGCCGAGGCGTGCGGGGCCCAGCAGATCGTGGGTGATGACCATCTTCGTGGGCTCGTTGCCGGGTGTAACAGTCTGCCCAGCGCCCCCGCCGTTTACCTGGAACTGACCAAAGCCATCGAATCTGAGAAGAGCGATGCGAAGCAGATCGCCGCGATCATCTCGCGCGACATGGCCATGTCCGCCAAGATCCTCCAGATGGTCAACTCATCCTTCTTCGGCATCGGCCGCAGGATTTCCAGCGTGGAGCATACCGTGGCCCTGCTGGGTTTGATCCGGCTCCGAGCCCTGGTACTGGGCGAGCAGATCTTCCGCCAGTTCGTTCCCCCGCGTGAGGTCCCCGGCTTCTCCATTGACTGGCTGTGGCGCCACTCCATGGCCGTCGCCGAGTTGGCCCGTCAGATCAGCCGTGCCGAAAAACAGGAAGGCGATCGGCCGGACCAGGCCTTTACCGCCGGATTGCTCCACGACCTCGGTCTGCTGGTGCTGGCTGCCCGCCAGTTCGAAAAGTTCGCGGATGTACTGACACGAGCGCGGGCCCAGCAGCGACCCATCCACGAAGTCGAGAAGGAAATGATGGGCGTCACTCATGAGGATGTGGGCGCGTACCTGCTTCGCCTCTGGGGACTGCCACCGCGAATTATCGAGGCCGTGGAGCTCCATCATCGACCCGCGCAAGTGGAGTTCGACGGCCTTTGTGCGCTCAGCGTGATCCACGTCGCGGATGTGCTGGTGCACGAACTGAACGCACCGGAGGACGACGCGGGCCGCGCCGCGTGGTTCGCACCGGTGGATGAAGCCTACTTGAGCCGATTGAAGCTGAGCGATCGGTACAGCCACTGGCGCGAGCTGGGCATCAAAGCGTGTGGGCAGCCCGAAGGAGCGACCAAGTGATGGAAATCAGCCGCAAGATCCTGTTCGTGGACGACGAGGCACTGCTGCTGGACGGCATCCGCCGCCAGCTCCGCAAACGTTACGACCTGACCACGGCCACCGGGCCCGAGGAAGGTCTGCGGCAGGTGCGCGAATCGGGCCCCTTCGCCGTGGTGGTCAGCGACTACCGCATGCCGGGACAGAATGGCGCGCAGTTCTTGGGCGCAGTCCATGAGCTGGCGCCGCAGAGCGTGCTGGTCATGCTCACCGGTCAGGCCGAGCTCGACGTGGCCGTGCAGGCGCTGCACCAGGGCCACATCTTTCGCTTTCTGAACAAGCCCTGCGAAACACCCCTTCTGGAAAGCACGCTCAATGAGTGCCTGGAGCAGTATCGGCTGGTGGTCACCGAGCAGCTCCTGCGCGACGAACTGAACCGGGCCAACGCGGAGCTCAGTGAGCTGAATCTGAATCTCGAGCAGCTCGTGGCTCGACGGACATCGACCATCCGGGGGCTCTACGGGTTTGTCGCCGAGCTCAACGGGCTGGACTCCCTGCGCGACGTGGCCCAGGCCACCGTCACGACGGCCGCTACCATGCTGGGGAGCCGGCGGGTGTCACTCATGCTGCCGGACGGCAGCGGGGAATACCTCAAAATCGCGGCCTCGGTCGGCATTGAGGAGGAGATCGCCGAACGTGTACGCGTGCCGGTCGGCACGCCCATCGCCGGGGCGGTCTTCAAGGACGGCCACAGCATGGTGGTCAACGGCGATGAACCTCCGCTGCACCCGGAGCGGTACGACACGGACATCTTCGCCAGCATCCCCCTGGCCAGCGCGGCCCTGGCGACGCCAGACGGTCCCGTCGGCGTGCTGAACGTGACCGACCGGCACGATGGCGCGAGTTACGACGAGGAGAGCCTGGAAACACTGCGGACCATCAGCGAGGCGGCCGCTATCGCCATCCTGAACCAGATCCGCCGGGAGGAGCGCGACGATGCCCGGGATGCAACCATCCTGGCGCTGGCCAAACTCGCCGAGCACCGCGACCCGGAGACCGGCGCTCACCTCGAACGCGTCCAGGCCTACTGCTGCCTGTTATCCGAGGCTTTGGCACGCACCGAGAAGTACAAGCGACTCATCACCGGAGACTTTATCCAGAACCTGGTTCGCTCCTCGCCGCTGCACGACATCGGCAAGGTGGGCATCCCGGACAATGTGCTGCTCAAGCCGGGCAGACTGACGCCGGACGAATTCGACATCATGAAGCGACACGCCCGGATAGGAGGGGACACGGTTCGGTCACTGCTCGATCGCCGGAGAAAGCGCACTTTCCTCCAAATGGGCATGGAGATCGCCTATCACCATCATGAGAAATTCGACGGATCAGGCTATCCCGACGGCCTGGTCGGCGAGGCCATTCCCCTGCCTGCGCGGATCCTGGCCGTGGCGGACGTCTACGACGCCCTGACTTCCAAGCGCGTATACAAACCGGCCATGCCGCACCAGAAGGCAGCCGACATCATCCGCGGCGACAGCGGCAAGCACTTCGATCCAGACATGGTGGCGGCGTTTGAAGCCCAGGAGGAGCAGTTCCGCCGGCTCAGCGAGCTCCTGGCGGACAACGCCGAGGCGCCTCCACAAGAAGAGATGGTTGAGTCGAGCCGGTGAGCGTCGGCACTCGTAGCGGCCGGCCACCCGGCCCGGCGGTGACAGAGCAGAAACGTAGGCACCGAGGCCCGCCCCAAAACAAACCCGGAAATCGTCACGTGCCAGGACGCTAACTCGCCTGCCCGAGCAGTTCGGGGAACTGCCGGGTGATGTAACTCAGCACGTCTCGAACGCTGACGATGCCGACGGGTTTTTCGTCATGTTCGATGGGAATATGCCGGAAATCACCCACGGCCATGCGGTTGAGGGCGAAGGCAATGGTATCCTGCTGCGAGAGCGCCTCCGGTGCAGGCGTCATGTAGTGCCGGATCGGCTGCTGACCCACCTCTTCCAGCGACGACCCGATCTTCATCAGCGCATCGCGCTCGGTGAAAATGCCCACCAGCGTGTCGCACCAGACCACCAGGGCGCACCCGATGTTTCGCCGGGAGAGCAGTGCGATCACCTCGCCCACCGTATCGGTGGGGGCCACCGTGACCGGCCGCACCGGCTGCAAGGCAGCAAGCGGGTCACACTCGATGCTTTCCTCCAGAACGGTCTTCTGGTTACCGTTGGGGGGGCAGCAGGTCAGTGAAGCGCTGCAATCCTCGCAAGTATCAGCGCCGTCGATATTGTCCCAGCCGCACAGCGGGCAGCGCATAGGACAGCCTCCTGTCTTGTTAGATCGGCCCGGACAGGCCCCAGTTCCGTAGCGGCCGGCTTGGGTGCCGCCGGTGCCCTCACCGGCGGTTCGCCTCGGCCCTTTCGCCGGTGAGGGCACCGGCGGCACGAACGCACGGCCTTCAGCGCGAATCTGTACCACTGAAGAGAGCGCTAGTTGGCTGTCCAGGTATCGCCCTCGCCGAAGAGGTCTTCCAGCCGGCCCTCTCCCTTGGCTCTGGCCTTGTCGACCTGCTGATGGGCCAGCACCTCGTACCGCGGCTTGTCCACGCACCGCAAGACGCCCATCGGCTCCGGGAACTCGGGATAACGCATCTGGCTGAGCAGGAACGCGAGCGTCGAATTGTCCGACTTCTCGTCGTGGAACAGCAGATCATCTTCGGTAATGCCATTGCCCAGGGTCACCACCTCGAGATTCATTCCATGCAGACGAATGCCCTTGTCACGGTTGCGACCGAAAATCATCGGCTTGCCGTGTTCGAGGTAGAGAACGTTGTCGGGCCGCTGATTCTTGTCCGCGGCGTACTCGAAGGCGCCGTGGTTGAACACGTTGCAGTCCTGGTAGATTTCCACGAACGAAGTACCCTGGTGGCGGGCGGCGCGCTCCAGCGTGGCGGCCAGATGGCTCACATCCACGTCGAGCGTGCGGGCCACGAAGCTGGCCTCCGCACCGATGGCGATGGACAGCGGGCGGATCGGATTGTCGATCGACCCCATGGGCGAGCTCTTCGTGTTCTTGCCCAGTTCGCTGGTGGGCGAATACTGGCCCTTGGTCAGGCCGTAGATCCGGTTGTTGAACAGCAGGATGTTGATGTCCAGATTCCGCCGGATGGCGTGGAGCAGATGGTTACCACCAATGCTCAGACCATCGCCGTCGCCGGTGACCACCCAAACCGAGAGGTCCGGCCGGACGACCTTGAGCCCGGTGGCAAAACCCGGGGCCCGTCCGTGGATGGAGTGGAAGCCGTACGTGTTCATGTAGTAGGGGAACCGGCTGGAGCAGCCGATGCCCGACACGAACACGTACCGCTCGCGCGGGATGCCCAGCTTGGGCAGAATCTTCTTGACCTGGGCCAGAATCGAGTAATCACCGCATCCCGGGCACCAGCGCACATCCTGATCGCTGGCGAAATCCGCGGGCTTGAGTACGTCAAGAGAGGTATTGGATATCGTGCTCATCGATTTATTATCCATTCAGCAGCTTGAGGGCTGCTTCTTCAATTTCACCGACCAGGAACGGCTTGCCCTGCACCTTGTTACAACCGACCGCGTCGATGGCATACCGACCGCGGATCAGCCAGAGGAGCTGGCCCAGGTTGAGCTCGGGCACGAGCACCTTCTTGAAACGCCCCAGCACCTCGCCCAGATTGGACGGGAACGGGTTGATATGCCGCAAATGCAGATTGGACACCGCGTG
>BTUC01000265.1:0-10079 GCA_045863575.1 Phycisphaerae bacterium | reverse complement strand
CATGGCCATCGGGAACCGGGTGTGAAGCAGTACGTATTTCCTCCCCTGATAATCGGCCACGATACTGGCCGGCGGCAGGTCGCATCCGGTTGCAGGCCAACCCACTTCATACCACTGAAACGCATCGCTTCGCTGTCGCCCCGGCAGCGGGCCCTGGGAGGTCAGCTCTGCGCGATAACGCGTCAGCTTTTCCTCCGAGAACAACAGGGTCCCCTCGGGAAGCCTGTCCTCGGGAATGACTGCAAAAACTAACTCGCCGGTGCTTAACGCGGCTGCCAGTGCCGGTGCTTCCGGCAGCGTATCGGCCACAGCCCGGTCGGCCTCTTTGCCATCGAAAGCACCCGAAGTCTCATTGACTTCGGCCAACCGGGCCACCACGACCTCTGTCTTGACGACTTGCCCGTCCCTGATCCAGTAGCCTTTCCATAGGGTGGCGTATCTGTCGATGGTTAAAGCAGACGCCTGCGGACAGAAGGTGACAAGTGAGGCGCCCGGCGGTGCTGGCGTCCTTTGACTAATGCTCGCAGCCTTAGTGCCGCGGCCATCTGCCTCCCGTTCCGTCGTTGAACGCTTCAGCAGGAGAAAATCGTCCTGAACTGCCACTTCGAGTGCCAGATCGACCTCTCTCATGCCCATCAGGTCGCTGCCGCCGCCGGCATGTTCGCGCACGCCGCCATCGATCCAGGAGTACCAGCCGAGCACGAGACGAACAGGTCTGTCGCGGATCATTTCCCAGCTGTATCTGCCGGATTCCACGCCGGTTCCCTTGCGGCTCACTTCCCCCCGGTCAAAGGTAATCCGCGCACTCTCCGGCTGCGTCGTTGGCCGCGCGGGCCTCTGGCCGCCCAGCAGCTTATAACGGATCCGGATGTGCCGCGGCCGCTGGTCGTGCCGGACTTCGCGGAGCTGCACCATGCCGGTGGCGCCTTCGCGGGTCTTGAAGATGTACGTGGCCGGGAGCTGGCCGGCCGCACTCATGACCGCGGGCGTGGTCGGGCCCCCCGTTTGAAGGTGATGGATGAGCGTTCGCTCGACCCCTTCCCTGTTCTTCATGAGCCCGTCCCAGACTTCGGCTGCGACGGGGATCACCACCATCTGGAAGCCCCACAATCCCGGTGCGGCGGGTTCGGTGGTGCAGCCGGCGTCCACGCCCATCTTCGCGAACGTCGCGGGCACGGGGCCGTCGAACTTCTCGGGTGGCGACAGCAGCTTGCCAGTGTCGAAATCGACCAGGCAATCCTTACCCTCGCTGTCGGCGTTGATGGAAAGCTCGATCACCTCCCCCGGCCGGGGCGCGGGTGCGTTCTCCCGATCGCGAGCGGCCTCACCAGTCGCCGGGCGGGAGGCGGCCGTACTCGTGTTATCCGATTCTGCCGGCCGGGTTTTGGGCCGGTCCCGCAACAGCCGGTAACGAAGCTCCACGCTTCGTGCTTCTGCATCGACGCGCGTGATTTCCAGCACGCCGATCCCGCCCTGCCGGGTCTTGAAGTGAACGGTTCTGGGCCATGGGCCGGTCAGTGCCCAGGCCCGCACCAGCGGCAGCCCGCCGGTGAGCGTCCGGTCGGGTACCATCGCGTCGCGCAGCGCGCGGCCCACCTGCTCCGCGGGGAGATCCCAGTCCGTGGCGTTGATGCCTCGGGCGGCCAGATCGGTGATGTCCAGGCCGATGGGCACGGATGCATCCTGCCCGAAGATGAGGCGGACGTCGCCCTTGGGTTTGGCTCCAGCTTCTGCCTTGAATGTGACGCCGGTGTCGAGATCGACAGCGGTGTCACCGTGCTCTGAGAGCGTCTTGCGCACCGCCGGACCGAACTCCGGCCGGCCGGGCGTATCCATGACCACTGTGACGAGGCCCCCCCCGGCAGGCATCGTGCTGGGTGGGGCGTCCTCGGTCGGCGGCTGGGCATCCGCGGTTCGTCGCGCGAGCTGTATCGGCCCCATCACGGCGGCGGCGGCCAGCGCGAGACTGACGAGCGTCATTCGTGCGGCCGGTCCTACCAGGCAGTGCGATGCGCTGTGGCCGCGGTCGATCCGCTGGAGCCTCTGGCCGATGCGCGTGGAACGGGCCATGGTGATGCTCAGCGTGATGGCCGGGCGGCGGACCAGTCCGGCCGCCACGTGGACCAGCGTTTCCCGGTATTCCTGCGATCGGGACGCGTGGTACACGCACAGGTCGTCGCAGACCTGCTCGCGGGCCGCGCACATCCATCGCCCGACCGGCCAGACCAGTGGGTGAAGCCAATAGACGGCCTGCACCAGCTTGAGCAGCACGTGCCAGAGATAATCGTTCCGGCGGATGTGGGCCAGTTCGTGGAGCAGGATGCCGTCGCGTTGGGTGGCGTCCAGATGTGCGGCCAGATTGGCCGGGATCAGCACAACCGGGCGGAGCCAGCCGAATGCCAGCGGCACGTGAACGTGGGCGGACGATGCGAGGATGATCGGGCGACGGATGCTCAGCCGTTGCCGCCATCGCTGCAGCGTCTCGGCCCAGACCGCATCGGTCAGCGGAGTGCACGACAGGCGCAGTCGTCGCACGGCCCGCAGCGAATTCACGAGGCGTAGCAGCAGCAGGGCCGCGCCCGCCGCGTAGACCGTCAGCAAGACGGCCAGCCAGTTGAAGATGGCCGAGGCGCTTCCGGCCGGATCAGTCTGCGCGCTGCCGGCAGGGGTCAGCTCTGCGTCGAGCGACTCGGCGGTTGCCGTGGAGGCCGCAGGCGCCGGCGTAGTCTTCGGTCCATCGAAGCCCGTGCCGGCGGTGAGCGGCTCGGCCGAGTTGCCACCGCGGAACGGGACGCCTTCGCTCATCACTGTGTCGATCGCCATTTTGTCGCGGTGCGCCGGCACATCGTCTGAAGCGGTCTCTGCCGGTGCGGCCGGCGCCTCGGGTCGTGCGGGTGCTTCGGTTACTGCCGGCAGGCAGTGAATCCGCAGGCGCGGGAACGAAACCGTCGCCAGCGGCAGGATCAGCAGGCCCGCCACCAGCGCGTTCCACACGGCCGTACGCACGAGCACGCGCCGCGCCTGAGCCAGCAGCAGGTTCAAGAGCATGGCCAACAGGATGAGCGCGGTGGCTTTGACCAGAATGTCCGCCCCGATTGACAGGGTCTCGTGCAGCCAGGCGGATTGAGGGCTGAAGATGTCGGTCACTGGCCACCTCCTCTGCGGCCATCGCCGCGAGACTGCATCTGATTCTTGAGTTCGTCGAGTTGTTGGGGGGTGAGTTGGTCGTCCTCGATGAGCCGCAGGACGAGGGCCTCGGCTGAACCGCCGAAGAAGCGCTGCAGGAGGCTGCGCAAGGCCTTGCGCTCCGCGCTGGCCCGCTTGACCGACGCCTGGTAGAGATAGGCTTTTCCCCGGGTGGTATGGCGGACGTAGCCCTTGTCCTTCAGGACCCGCAGCAATGTGCGCACGGTCGAATCGTGCGGTACATCCGGCAGGGCGGCGCGGATCTGCTCGGCCGTCGCCGGCCCGCCTGTCCAGAGGACCTCCATGATCTGAGCTTCCCGGGGGGTGAGTGTCGGCGAGGTGGGCCGGGCCATGCGGGGGCTCCTTGTGTTAGTTCATTAACATATACTCCAGGGTCGAGGCCGCGTCAAGGACAATCTGCTAAGAAATTAACGGGCGGGGATAGGGGGCAAATCCGAATGTCGAAATCCGAATGACGAAGGAATGACGAAATCCGAATGACCAAGCGGGCGGGTACGTCAACACTTGGAAGGGCGGTCGACTGATGAGAGGGGAGGGTGTTCAATCCTCGCATTGCGGATCGGCGGGATTGCCCGCACCGCTCTGGCAACGTTGGAAGATCACCACGTCGGCGGCATCCACGTCTTCATCGTTGTCCAGCAGCGCTGACTGGCAGTGGGGGTCCTGCTGGACGACGCCCGGCCCGCTCAGGCAGGACTGCAGGTAGCCGAAGTCCTCCTGGTCCACGTCGCCGTCGCGGTTGAAGTCGGCGCGGGGTGTGGGGCAGCCGTTAGCCGTGATGTAGCCACCGGGTGGCGTGCCGGGACACAGGTCACAGGCGTCGCCTACTCCGTCTTCGTCGGCATCGGCCTGGCTGGCGTTCGGCGTGGCCGGGCAGTTGTCGCAGAGATCTCCGGTGTTGTCGTGATCGGTGTCCTCCTGGCCGGGATTGGCCATGCTCGGGCAGTTGTCGGCATTGGCGCATCGGCCATCGCCGTCCGCATCGTTGAGCGGATCGGATGGGCAGGGATCGCAAGCGTCCGCGACTCCGTCCTGATCGCCGTCGGTTTGAGCCGGGTTGTAGGCGTTCGGGCAGTTGTCGAAGAGGTTGAGGAGGCCGTCAGCATCGCGGTCGGCTACACAGGCGACACCGGGCGGACATACCTCCAACACACTCAGGGCATAGCCGCTGAGCGTCCTGGACTGCTGGTTGCCTCCGGAAACGACGACGGTGGTGATCGTTTCCGGAGCAGGCTGGTCCACCGTATACCAGATGCCTCCCGCAACAGTGAGGCCGGTGACGTTCATGGTGGCCGGTGTGCTGGCGTGCGTCTTGTTAATCAGCATCACGCAATCCAACCCCGTGGGAATCCGCGTGGCCAGCGCTTCGAGAACACTCGAGCCCGAGACCTGGTTGGCGACGAGCTGGCTGCCGGGTCTGGCGGCCGCGGTGAACAGACGTTTGGCATGAAAGGCCGGGCTGCGCCAGCCCGCGTCGGGTCCCGTGCCGACAAAGAGACCAAAACCCGGCCAGCTCTTATCGGTGCCCACGAAGAACTGTTCGACGTCGCATCCGTTCAGCAGCAGGTGGCGCATGGCGGACGCGTACCACGGGATCATCATGGGTTCCCAGATGCGGTCATCGATCCCGCAGCAGTAGGCGTTGAGGTTCAGCTCGCCGCACACGTTGAGAATGCCTTCGCCGGGCCGGTTGGCATCGATCCAGCCCTCTACGAGCGCGGCATTACTGCCGAACACATTCGTTTCGGCGAGATAGCTGGCGGTGGACTTACCGAAAGTGGGGTCCCAGGCCCCGTAGCGATGCCAGGTAATGAACTGGACGTCGTGGCCCTGCAGGAGAGGAATGATCCAGTGCTCGCTGGGATGGTCGACCGAGGGGCCGCCTATGCGGATGCCAGGAAAGGCCGCCCGCAACGCGACCGCCGCGGCGTCGTACAGGGCGAGATACTCCTGGGTGGACCAACTGCCCGAGACGCCGCCGTTATTCGGTTCGTTCCATATCTCCCAGTACCACTGTTCCACGGGCCGACCCCGGTTGGCGCAGTGCTGGACAACAGCGACGCAGTAGCTGGCCCATTCATTCAGATCGCGCGGGTGGTGCCAGGTGTGAGGCTTGCCAGGATAAGGCGTCTGGGCCATCCACTCGGGGATACCTGCGAAGCAGATCATGGGAGTGGCCTTGGCCGCGACGATCCGATCCACACCCTGGTCGAGTTCTGCCCAGTTCCAGGAGCCGGAACTCGGCCGCACGTCGCCCCCGAGCCAATATCGGACGCAACGGCTGTTGATCTCCGCCAGGCGGGCCGTGGCAATTGTGCTGGGGCGAAGATGCCCCGGGATCTCGTTGGTGCCCCACGTCATCTGCTGCGTGCCGGCCGGAGTGCCAAAATCCACCGTAACCGTGGCGGCGGGTGCGGCCATGGGCGAAAGCGCCAGCATGAGCAGGCCGAAGCGAAGATTTACGGTGACCAGGCCACACCTCCTGCCCGCGGCGCAATCTCGGACGAAGCCCCCGCTCAAGTGGAAAGTGCCACAGGAACCAGTTCGCGGGCTTTCCGTCCGATGACTCCGAAGGGAGTCCGGACATCAGCCCCCACTCCGCAACTGCCATTCATTATACAGAACGGGCCTCTCTGATGCGATGAGGTCGGTTCAATCGAAGCCAGCGCAGCCCGCCCGCACGGACGATGGCCGTGACCAGCCACCATCCGCATGCGAGCCAGATGATCATCACCGTCACCAGCCAGCGCTGCTCGAGCTGATGGGTGGCGATCAGGTGAGCGCGAATCCCGACCATGCTGCCGGCGATGAAGAGAGGGGCGAAGCGCACGCGCGGGCTCACCAGGGCCGCCACTACACCGGCGGCACACAGAAGCTGCATCCAGAACGACGCCTGCGTCGCGAAGGGTTCGCCCAGCACCGTGCGTTTGAGCCCTATCCACTGGCCGTGCAGAAAGTCGCCGAACGAGTGGTATTTCAGCAGATAAGCCGCGGGAGATACCGGTTCACCCGTGAAGCGATCCCGCGCATAGGCCTCCTCGGAGGGCATCGGCAGATCCGGGGGGGCGCCTTGGTCCATGAACTCCGCGTTGACGTGATAGCGCGTGTCGCGCTTCTCGAGGTAGAACGGGTCGCCATAGGTCTGCCCTTGGTTGACATAGAAGGGCGCCAGCAGGAGAACAGGCAGGCTGATGCCGACAATCGCCTTGGCGGCCGTGATCGCACGGAGTCTGCTGATCGGCCACGGGAGCAGAGCGTATACCATCAACAGCATGAGCACCGGAATATCCGTGTTCCGCAGCAGCAGCAGCGCCCCGGCGGCCAGCCCGGCCGCGATGGCCCGGCCCCAAGTGAGCTCGTGGCACCGGTCTCCCATATGGCACCGGTTTTCAACCGGTGGTCCGTGGGATGCGTTCTCAGCCGGTGGTCGATGTTCCTGGCTCACACCCTGTGCTCTGTCAAACAGCAGTACCAGCACCGCCATCCACAGGCACACGCCCAACTCCTCGCGGAGCCCCTGCGTGGACAGATCGATCAGCCAGCCATCCACTGCGATGGTTCCCGCCACCATGATGCCAGCGACGGGATCGAATAGCCGCCCGAGCCCCCACGCGACGGCCGGGACCATTAGAATCCCGAAAGCCCAGCTCAGCGCTCGCAAAGCATGGCTCGAGTCTTCAGCCATGCGCATCACCGGTGCGGCCAGGGCCGGCCACAGCGGGGACTTCTGACCGGCGGCCCAGGGGTTAGCCGTCCGCAGGGCCTGATCCTGGTAATAGCTGGCATCTGGGCCCAGCGGTCGATCATCTGCGAAGATTTGCGCGAGCGGTTCGGCCCGCAGATAGGCGCCTGCCGCGGTAACCACCGCGATCGCGACTAGAAATGCACCGGCCGGCCATTCCCGCCGCACGTGCAGCGCCAGCCCGGCACTGATGCCCGTCAAAACCAGGAACATGGTGCCGGCCGCTTCGAGGGCCATTTCCGCGCCCAGCAGCAGACGCGCGCAGGCGACGAAAACCGCGCCGCCGGCAACCGCCAGCCAGGTGAGCCCCCTGCGGCCAGGCATGAGCGGCATGGTGTTAAGCACTGCCGCCAGACAGATCAGGATCACACCGGCTGAGGCGTCGAAGGGCGTCACGGGTGTCTCAATTCGCTGTAATTTGCGGTTTGTACCGCCCGGCCTCTGTGCCGGTCGTTGGATAGCTAAACAGGCTCACGCCAAATATAAAGTACCGTTCTCCCTGTTCGAGCGGCCGCGCGGGCTGAAGCCCGCGGCTCGTTGCTTTCGGTGGACCTATTCAGCGTGGCCGGCACTCCAGGCCGACCGGCACTCCAGGCCGGCCGCCACACCACGGTCTTGTCGAGGCCGTACCGGTTGAAAACCGGTGCCACACCGGGCTGTGCCTCAGCGGGCGGGGTCTCAGCCGGGTGGTGCCACGCTGTTCACGAACTGCTCGTACAACCGCGCGTATTTTCCGTCCGCGGCCAGTAATTCCCGATGGGTGCCGCGCTCGACGATGCGCCCTTCATCGATCACCAGGATGCAGTCGGCGCGCAGGATCGTACTGAGCCGGTGGGCGACGATGAACGTGGTGCGACCCTCCAGGAGCTTCTCCAGCGAGCGCTGGATGAGCATCTCCGTGGCCGTGTCCACCGAACTGGTGGCCTCATCGAGCATGAAGATCCGCGGGTTGGCCAGGAACGCCCGCGTGAAGCAGATGAGCTGCCGTTGTCCCAGCGACATGTTCGCCCCGCGCTCGCCTACCTGGGATTGGAATCCGTCCTGGAGAGCCGAGATCGCCTCGAACGAGCCGATGGCCTTCGCGGCCGCGACGACCTCGGCTTCAGTAGCCTCCGGCCGTGCGTATCGGATGTTGTCCATGACCGTGCCGGTGAACAGGTAGTTGACTTGCAGCACCAGCCCCATCTGCCGGTGGAGCGATTCGCCGGTGACGTGCCGGATGTCCTGCCCGTCCACGAGGATGCGGCCTTTCTGGGGCTGGTAGAAGCGTGCAATGAGCGAGATGATGCTGCTCTTGCCGCTGCCGGTGGCGCCGACGAGCGCCACCATCTGTCCCGGACGGGCCTCGAAGCTGATGTCGTGGAGCACCGGGCGGTCGGGATTGTATCCGAAGGTCACTTCTTCGAACTCCAGGTGCCCGACGATTCGCGGCAACGGCCGTGCGTCCGGCTGATCCTGAATCTCCGGCTCCATGTCCAGCAGGTTGACCAGCCGTTCCGCGCCGGCCATGGCCATCATGAGCTGATTGTAGAAGTTCCCGAAGTTCACCACCGGCGCCAGCAGCCAGTCCCAATAAAGGAACGCCGTCACCACTGCGCCGACGCCGCGCTCGCGGGGAATGCCCCCACTGGCTACCAGGTAAGCCCCGTAAGTCAGGATGATGGCACGCCCCGCGAATCCGATGAGTTGCAGCAGCGGCTGGTAAACGCCGTTGATGCGGGCCGCCGATACGTTGTTGGCGGTGTTCACCTCCTGCAGCCGGTCGAACACGTTCAGATTGCGCGCCTGCCGGTTGAACGCCGTCACCACGCGCACACCGGTGATGTTTTCGGCCAGGTTCGTGGCCACGCGGGTGTAGCCCTCGCGAACGGTCTGCCAGGCCACGCCTGCTTTCTGTTTGTAGATGTAATTGCAGATGAACAGCACCGGCGCCAGCCACGCCACCGCCAGGAACAGCCGTGGTTCGGTGGCCAGCAGCATGCTTGCCGCCACCACCATCATGAGCGTGTTCTTGACCACCGTGTCGATGCCCCACACGTTGATCTCGCGGAGGCTATTCACGTCCGACGTGCACCGGCTGATGATCCGGCCGAGTTTGGTCTTGTCATAGAAGCTCATGGAGAGCTTCTGAAGGTGAGCGAAGAGCATGCGCCGGACGTCGAACTGCACCCGTTCGCCGACATCCACCATGATGAGAATGGTCAGCCGGTGGATGAGCAGCGCCGTCCCCAGCACGCCGGCCCAGGCGGCCACCAGCAGCACGACTCGCCGGATCGCACCGGTCTCGTCCGGCATGGGCTCCAGCGTGCCCTGAATGAATCCCGTGGCCCAGTTGACGATGGCGCCCATGAACCGCGGCGACTGCATCTCGAGCACGATCATGACCATGCCGAGGACAATGCCCAGGGCATATTGCTTTGTGTACGGCCGCCACAGCCGGGTCATCCAGCGCAGCAGCTTGCGGTCGATGGGCCGGTAGCGTGCCTCCTCCTCATCCGTGGCGATGTCGGCCGCGGTCATCACCCGGGCCGGCCGAGAGGCCTTCTTTCGGGAGCGTCTGACCAGAAGCGAAACCATCCTGCCTGACTCACTGCGCCGGCTGCCACAAGCCTACCGTCATCGTGCGACCAGCACGCCGGCGTGATTGCGTTACACCCTGTCCGACGGTGAGAAGTGTACTCGAACGGGGGGGGGCAAGTCGCCTCCAGGCAAGCGGTCTGGGGCCTGGGGTCGCCGAGGCGTGCGTTGGTCATGAGGTGAATGAATCGCTTGCAGGTCAACGGCAGTCGCGCCGCTGCCGATTGCCGTAGCGGCCCACCTGGAGTGCGGGCCGTTCTGCGATACAGGCGGCTTGGTATCCGCAACCCCCCCTGCCCCCCCTTCCAAAGGGGGGGAGAGGCGACGCTCGTGCATCTTCGAGTTCGTCAGTTCTGTAGCGGCCGGCCCGGAGTGCCGGCCGGTTTGGGGTCTGAACGGCCGGCACGGAGGCCGGCCGCTACGGACGCGGAAGTCATCAAGTGGAAGGGGTACTGGAGTACCGTTCTCCAAGTTAGAGCGGCCGCGCGGGCGGAAGCCCCCGGCACGGGACCAACGGTTTTAGTGGACCAATTTTAAAAACCCCCGCGGCCAG
>BTUC01000264.1:0-10109 GCA_045863575.1 Phycisphaerae bacterium | reverse complement strand
CACAACTCAGGCCGCGCCAGGCGGCCGCGGCGCGATTATAGATGCCCGCCCGGCCGTTGCAAACGTGGCGGGTGAGCGCTAGGATCGCTCGAATATGTCGGGTCATCCGGAAACTGTAACCGTAGCGGCCGGCCAGTTGGTGGCCCGGCTCATGAATGACGCTCCCGCCACGCTGGCCTCCATCGAGGCGCTCATCAACCGCGCCGCCGCGATGCGCGTGGAGCTGCTGGTCCTCCCTGAATGCGCCTACCCGGCCTACCTGCTTGGGTCGGTCACCTCCTATCGGGCTGGCGATCACCTGTCCGGGAAGCAGTACGTGCACTGGCTTCAGGAGCGGGCGGAGCGGCACCGCCTGCACATCGTCAGCGGTTTCGTGGAGGAAGCGGACGAGGTTCTGCATAACTCGGCGGTACTGATCGATGACCGTGGCCAGGAGGTCGGTCGCAGTCGCAAGCGCTTCCTGTGGCATGCGGACCACGAGTGGTTTGCCCCCGGCAATGAGATCCGCGCCTTCGACACGCGGCTGGGGCGGGTCGGCATGGTCATTTGCGCGGAGACGCGCGTGCCGGAGATCCTGGCCACGCTGACCGCTGACGGGGCAGAGCTGATCGCCCTGCCGACCTGCTGGATCAACCACGCCCGCGAGTCGGGACGGTTTGAGAATCCACAAGTCGAATACCTGATGGAAGCCCGTGCCCGCGAGTTCGGCGTTCCGTTCGTGTGCGCAGACAAGTGCGGCCTGGAACTGGGAGCGGTCGGCTACGTCGGCCAGAGCCGGATCATCCGGGCCGACGGTACCGTTGCCGCCGAGGCCCCACCGACCGGGGAAACGGTGATCGCCGCCCGCATGCCACTGCGCCGCCCCAATCGTTTGTGGATCAGCGAGCGGCGGCGGGAGGCGCTGCTGGAGGCCGACGCGGCGGGTGAGCACCCGATCACGCCGGCAGGCGATGAGCGTCTCATTCGCGTGGCGGCCATGCCGACGGTAGTGGCCAATCAGCGGTACACCGGAAGCATGGGCGAGGGCCTCTTCGAGCCTCTGCGGAAGAGAGACGTCCAACTGCTGCTGGTGAACATGGGGCAGGAAGCGCCGGCGGAGCAGCTTGCCATGATGGCCCGGGCGTTTGATATGCACGCTGTCGGCTTCCCTACGGAAGCGGGTCTCTTTCGTCTGGGCGCAGCTCGCGTGGGCTGCGTCGCCGGGCAGTGGGTGCGTTCATTCGCGGCCGCCCGGGCCCTCTCGCTGGCCGGCGCGGAAATCCTGATGCTGTTTGACATTCCTGACGACCTTCCGCTTCTGCGCACGCGGGCCCTCGAGAATCGCGTCTTTGTGATGGGGGTCAGCGAGCGCTGGGCGGTGATCATCGCTCCGGACGGGACCATCCTGGGGCGCTCGGCGTCTTCAGATCCCCGGGAGGTGATCGCCCAGATCGATCTGACGGATGCCGCCAACAAGCAGGTGGCTCCCAAGACGGATGTGTTCGCCGAGCGGCGCGTGGATCTGTACCGATTCTGACACTCACCGCCGCGCGCCGACGCAGGTCCGGTATGCCGGCTTCAAGTAAGAACGGGGGCCTGAAACCTCAAAAATGAACGTGCCCGCTCGACCGGGGTGCGATTCGTGTCCCGCCGGCGCGGTCGAGCCCTTCTCGCCCACTGGGGCCGCGAATCAGAGCCATGATACAATGGCGGGATCAGCCACCGGCGAAGAGCTTCGCAAGCGAATCCGCCACTTCCCGGAAGGAATGCATCATGAGAATGAAAGACACGGAATTCTCGGTCCAAGCCAAACGTGAAGAGATGTCGCAGGTGGCATTCGGAGCGGCGATCGGGGCCGCCTTGATGCTGTACGTCGGCTTCGGCATGAATCTCAGCGGCATCAGCGATTCGGCCTTGTACAACGGTTCGGTGGCCGCGTTTACGTGGACGATGAAGATCGGTGGTGCCCTGATGGGCCTGTCGGCGCTGCTGCTTTACCTCGGGTGGGAGCCCAGCCTTTTTTTCGATGCAATCCTGACGGGTGTGGTCGGCGTTGTACTGATCGGCAGCGGGGGCGTGTGGATGCTGCATCAGGATATGCAGGGCATCTTGAGCCTGATTTTCGGTGCGATGTTTCTGGTTTCCGCCAGAAGGAGCTGGCTGCTGTATATCGCTGCATCCCCGGCCGGATCCGTCGCTTCGCCGCTGCCGGGGCACGACGAGTCAGACCATCAGCCACCAGCTAGCTCCCCACGGGTCGGCGAGGATCGCCGGGCGGCGGTGGAGCGGTTGTTGGCTGCCAAGCGCCAGGAAAAGGAACTCATCTCCGCTGAGCCGATTCCGGACGTTCAGCGGGCCGCGCCGGACGCGGCGTCCGAGCCGCCGCCGGATGTTCCCCGGCCGGATGAACCCGCGCCGGAAGGATTTCTGGCCGAACTCGGGAAGCCGGACCAGCGAAGAGAATAGTGTGGCGGTTTTCAACCGGTGTACACAGGTTCTAAACCTGTGCCCCCGGAGGGATAGCCTTTAAGCAAACGGCCGGCAGGGATGACGGCCGCTACAGAAGACGGGTGTTGTGACCCAAAGGAGCGCTTGATTCCTCATGCCGATCAGCCAGGCCGCACAAGCCATCGAGCAGGACCCGCAGTTGGCCCGCTACTCGCGCCAGATGCTCTTCGAGCCGGTCGGCGCGGAGGGCCAGCGCCGGCTCATGGCCTCGCGCGTGACGCTCATCGGATGCGGAGCGCTGGGCACCGTGCTGGCCAATACCCTGGTGCGGGCTGGAGTGGGCTTCCTGCGCATCGTGGATCGGGACTTCATCGAGCTCAATAATCTCCAGCGGCAGGTGCTCTTCGACGAAGACGACATTGCCCTCGGCCTGCCCAAGGCCGAGGCTGCCCACCGCAAACTGTCCCGCATCAACTCAGACGTCAACGTCGAGGCGGTGGTCACCGACGTCAACCATCGCAACATTGACCAGCTCGCCGCGGATGCCGACCTGCTGCTGGATGGCACCGACAACTTCGAGACCCGCTTCCTGATCAACGATTTGGCGGTGAAAACGGGGCGTCCGTGGGTCTATGGCGCGTGCATCGGGGCCACCGGCCTGGCCATGCCCATCCTGCCGAACGACACGCCCTGTCTGCGCTGCGTCTTCGAGCAGGCTCCGCCGCCGGAGATGAACCCCACCTGCGACACGGCCGGCGTGCTTGGGCCGGTCGTCCACCTGGTAGCCAGTCACCAGGCATTAGAGGCAATGAAGATCCTCATGGGCCGCTTCGAGTCGGTCAATCGCCGGCTGCTTAACCTCGATGCCTGGAACGGCCGCATCATGCAGCTCAACGTGCAGGCCGCCTACGACCAGGGCGATTGCCCCTGCTGCAAGGGCCGGCGCTTTGACTATCTGGAGGGTAAGTTCGGGAGCAGCGCGACCACGCTGTGCGGCCGGAACGCCGTGCAGGTCACTCCCCCGGCGGGCGCGCGGATCGACTTCGCCGCCATCGCCGACAAGGTCCGCACGGTCGCCCATGCCGAGCCGAAGTTCAACATCTTCATGCTCAAGGCGGCCATCGCCCCCTTCGAGATCACCGTGTTTCCTGACGGCCGTGCTATTATCAAGGGGACCAGCAAGCCGGAGGAAGCGCGGACGATCTACGCGAAATACATTGGGTCGTGAATTGAGCCACAGAGCGCGCCGAGACCGCGGAGGACGGAAGCGACGGATCGGTCTTGTGCCCTGACAAGCAAGACAGCCCCCTATGCTTCTCTGCGGCCTCTGCGTGCTCTGTGGCAAAGAATACGATGAGTGACATCATTTATCTGGACAATGCCGCGACGAGTTGGCCCAAGCCGGCGTGCGTGCAGGCGGAGATGGCCCGGTTCCTGGCGGAGGATGCCGCCAACCCGGGCCGCGCCGGCCACCGCATGGCCGTTGCCGCCGAACGCATGCTCGACGACGTTCGCGGCAAGTTGGCCCGTCTGTTCGACGCGCCCGATCCGCACCGCGTGGTCTTCACGCTGAATTGTACGGACGCGCTCAACATGGCCATCAAGGGCGTGGTGCGTGAGGGTGATCACGTCATCACATCGACGCTCGAACACAACAGCGTCTCCCGGCCCTTGCAGGCGCTTTTCGACGCGAAGTGTATTGGCTTGACCCGAGTGCCCATGACTGAGGGCGGCTTCATCGATCCTCTGGCCGTCGAGGCGGCGATCACGCCGCGGACGCGCCTTATTGCCGTCACCCATTGCAGCAACGTGCTGGGTACCATCCAGCCGGCGGAGGACATCGGGCGGATCGCCCGAGCACACGACCTGCTCTTTCTGCTGGACGCCGCGCAATCGGCCGGGCTCGTGCCCATCTCTGTCCGGCGGATGAACATCGATCTGCTGGCGTTCCCCGGCCATAAGTCGCTGCTGGGCCCCCCGGGCACGGGTGGTCTTTACGTCGGCGAGCGGGCCGACCCTCGGCCCTGGCGCGAGGGTGGTACGGGTGGCGATTCCTCGTCACCCACCCAGCCGCATGTCTATCCGTACTGGCTTGAGGGGGGCACGCCGAATACACCCGGCATTGCCGGCCTCGGAGCGGCGGTAGACTATGTGCTCGCCCAGGATCCGGCTCGCACTCTGGGGCACGAAAGGGCAATGGCTGGTCGAATCATCGACGCGCTGGCCGGTGATGACCGATTTCGGCTGTTGGGCCCTTCTGATGACACGCTCCGCACGGGGGTCGTGTCCCTCAACGCCGAAGGACTGCTGCCAGTCGAATTGGGGACCGCACTGGACGAGTCCTTTCGGATCGCGGTACGGCCGGGGCTGCACTGCGCTCCATATATTCACCGGGAACTGGGCACATTCCCGGACGGTGCCGTGCGCATCGCCCCCGGTCCATTCACGTCCTCCGACGAAATCGAGAAGCTGATCGAAGCGTTGGGCCGGCTTATTCTATAATCAGTGCATGGCCCTGGTGCTGATGCGGCCCCAACTCGAGACCGTCTGTTTCCACGCGCTGGCGGAGTCGCCCGAGGAATGCTGCGGCTTCCTCGTGGGGCGGGTGGAGTCCGGGCGGGCCGAGGTCCGCGAGGTGCACGCGGCGGCTAACGTTTGGGAAGGGGACCGCGAACACCGCTTCATGATCGATCCGCGGGCCCATCTGAAGCTACAGCGCGAGTGCCGCCAGCGGGGGCTGGACATCATCGGCTTCTATCATTCCCACCCCGGCGGCCCGCCGGTACCCTCCGCATTCGACGCGGAGCTCGCCTGGCCGGGAGTCCACTATCTCATCGTCTCCCTTCGGGATGGCTGCCCGCAGGAAGTGAAGAGCTGGCAGTTCGATACCACGATGGGCGGATTCCTCGAGGAGATTCTGGACGTGCAGGAGCCATAGCGTCGCACAGCGCCTCGAGATTGCGACCGTTGGTTTACTCCGGCTGGGTGGCGGGGGGCGCCGGAGTCTGGGCGAAGCGCTTGAGGATGCCCGACAGGATGGCCTGTTCCATCTGCTCGTCGCGGCCTACCGGGATCCACTCAGCGCTTTTTGACGGGCTTTCAATACGGCCGGACATGGTCGGCGCTTCGGCGCTGAACAGTCTCAATGCCGCGGCGGAGTTGTCGATCTGGCGTTCCTCCAGGCTGTAGCGCAGCCGATCCACCTCGACTTGAATGTCGTAGGTGTCCATGTTGGTCGGCTGGAAATGGATCTCCGCGCGCCGCTGAATGGTGGCCATGTTCGACTCGGCCCAGTAGTACGCGGGGGTGGGCTGGGCACGCCACAGCTCGAGTGCGGTTGCCGAGGTCTCCGGGTGGGAGGTGAGCACTCCTTCCAGCCGGTCCTGCCGATCAGGGCGGAGCTGATAGGCGCGGAGCGTATCCGTAGCGGCCTCCCAGAGCTGTTCGTACTGGGCTGGATCGTCGACGCTCACCCGCGCCACCGTCGGGCCCTCGGGTGGAGGGGGAGCGGCGCAGCCGGCTGCCCACAGCGTTGAGATCACGGCCAGGAAGTAGAGGAGGCGGTGCATGAGCGTTGTTATACCGCCGCCGGGGTAGCCGTGACAACAAGCCAGCGAAGGGAAGGCCGCTGCCGGGGGCTCAACGCGATTCTGGATGATTACCGGCAGCGTTGGCAGCGGGGGCAGATGTGCGTGCCCCGCCCGGCCACCACCAGCCGCACAATGGGGGTCCGGCAGCGCCGGCACGGCTGGCCCGCCCGGCCGTAGACGCGGTGCTGCAACTGGAACCAGCCCTGCGTATCCTCGGAGTTGCGGTAATCACTGACGCTCGAACCGCCTGCGGCGATGGCTTCGGTCAGGACCTGCCGCAGCGCGCGGTGCAGCCTGGTGAGGGTCCCGACATGTAGATCACTCGCCCGGGTAAGCGGATGAATCCCCGCGCGATGCAGGGCCTCATCACAGTAGATGTTGCCGACGCCGGTGATCGGATCCTGGTCGAGCAGGAGCGGCTTGATCTGCCGTCGCCGATTGAGCAGCCGCCGCCACTCGCGCAGCGAAGTGGTCAGCGGGTCGGCGGCCACCCGCGGGGGCCGCCGGCCGTTCGAGACCATCGACGCATCCGGCGAATCGCTGATCAGCCAGACGGCCCCGAAGCGTCGCGGGTCGCAGAAGCGTACTTCCAGCGGACTGCCCCTGAAAGCAAGCCGCAGATGCGTGTGTTTCGCCAGCTCCAGCTTGGCATCAACGGCCGTCAGTCGTCCGGTCATTCCCAGGTGCACGACCAGGCAAAGCCCCTCGTCCAACTGGACCCGCACGTGCTTGCCGGCGCGCTGCACACTCACCACCCGTCGTCCCTGCAGGTGCTTGTCCCAGGGCAGGGCCAAGCCGTGCACGATATCGGTGCGTTCGAGGCGGACCGACTTGATGGTCATTCCGACGATCCGAGCCTGCAGGCCGCGGGCAACCGTTTCGACTTCGGGGAGTTCTGGCATGAATCAAATCGACCCGCTTCATGCAAGGTGAAGTTCAGCCAAGCGGCGCATGCCTGGAATTGAACCGCTGGTTAACTCGCTGTAAACGTCCTGAAGGTTCTCTTGGAGTTCCTCGAGCGTTTCCCCTTGAGTCATGTAATCGGGGAATTCCTCCAGGTATCCCAGCCACATCTCGCCGTCCTGCCAGTAGATGTATCGAGTTGTGCTCATACCATCATTTTAGCTGTGCTGGCCGGTTCCTGCAATCTGACTTCACGGGGTGAAGCGGCCGTTCCGCAATGGAAAGCCGTGATACCTGTTCGTGGTATCAATCGCTCAAGGCGCCTGGGGAAGAGTGAGCGTGAAGGTGGTTCCCGCTCCGACCTCGCTGGCCACGGTGATATGGCCGTTGAGATCCTCGATGATGTCGCGGCAGATGGGCAGGCCCAGGCCCAGGCCCTTTGCATCCGGGCGGTCAGCGCTGGCCTTGGTGGTAAAAAATGGCTCAAAGATCCGAGGCAGGTTTTCGGGAGCGATGCCACAGCCGGAGTCCCGGACGTTGATCTCCACCTGGGCGTCGCGGGTTACGGCCGCGTCCACGGTGAGTCGGCCGCGGCGTCCGAGCATGGCCTGGCGGGCATTGATGACCAGGTTGAACAGCACCTGCATCAGGCCATTCTCCTCGGCGAGCACGGCGAGGCCGGGATCGATCTGGATGTTGACCGTAATGCCATCCTTGGCCGGGTCGCGCCCCAGGCACTCCAGGGCCGCCTGGGCCACTTCCAGCACGTTCACGGCGCGGACGGCGCTGTCGGTGCGCTTGGCCATCCCGATCAGCCGGTCGGCCATGCGCCGCATGGTCGCACAGCGCTCCACCGTCTTGGCCAGTGCCTTCTTCATCAGTTCGACGTCGCTGGTGTCCAGGGAGTGCTGGGCGTAGGCCACCACGGGGGTAAACAGGTTGTTGAACTCGTGCGCGATCATGGCCGCGCTGGTCCCCAGGCTGGCCAGTTTCTGCGCCTGGCGGAGCTGAGCTTTGAGCGAATCGAACTGGGCGGTGAGATTGTCGAGATGGGCTTGAAGCGCGAGGGTATCGCCCGCTAGAGTAGGTTCACTCGTTACTGGTGCGGAGGGCAGCAGCGCCGGCCGAAGCACGGGGGCGACTGGTCGAGTGGCCGTTCGCCGCTCCATGGGTGTATCCGCCTGTTCGGGCGGAATGCGCTGGGGTCGTTGAGCTGGCGGCCGAATCATGCGCGCTCCCGTTCCGCAACCACGTGTTGCTGCAATATCGGCAGCCCTGACGCAAGAACTTGAGAGGTCAAGGGATGGACCTGGGTAATCGCCTGGATGCATTGCTGGAACTGGCCGAGCAACTCGGTATTGACATCCGCGCGGAGGCGATGGGCGGCGGCGGGGGGGGTATCTGCCGCCTGCGCGGCGCCCGCGTGTTGTTCGTGGATACCTCGGCGGATTTGATGACCCGTTATGACCGCACGCTGGCCGCACTCGCGCCGCTCGAGGAACTCGATGGTCGTTACATTTGCCCCGAGGTCCGCCAGGACATTGAGCGTCAGCGCCAGGCGCTGCCTCGCGGCCGATCGGCCGAATGACGGTACAAGAGGGTAAGATGATGACCTGCATGAAATCTGCCCTGGTGACACTCGCGGCGTGGCTGGCCGCCCCCCTGCCGCTGCTGATCGCCCAATCCGAGCCTGCCCAGTGGTCGCCCGAGACCTTTGATTATGATCGCCCGGCCCGGCTTCAGGTCCGTGAGGCCAACCCCGGCGCGCGCGCCCGCGTGCTGAGTTCGACGCAGAAGACACTCAGTTTTCGCGACGTGCAGGGCCAGGAGGTGCCCGTGCTCATGACCCTGCCTCCCGGCAACGGCCCCTTTCCGGTGGCGATTCTCGTACACGGTTTCGCCAGCAACCGGGAGCAGATTACGCGACACCTGACCAAGTCCTTCGTCCGCGAAGGCTTCGCCACGCTGGCGTTTGATCTGCCCTTCCACGGCGCCCGGCCAGGTCCGCCGGAGCGTCTCTTAGTGACCGACGATCCGAAGAAGAGCCGGGACAATCTCGTCCATGCGGTGATCAATATCCGCCAGATGATCGACCTGGCCGAGTCCCGCAAGGAACTGGACGCCTCCAAGGGTGTCTACCTGGTGGGCTACTCGATGGGCGGCTGGCTGTCCACGCTGGCCGCGGCGGCCGACCGGCGGGTGGAGGTACTCGTGCTCATGGTGGCGGTGGCCGGTGCGGCCGGTGAGGAAGACGGCCGGCCGGAGCCGGTTCGCAATGCCCGCAGCCAGGCCACGCTGCTGGAGCGCTATGTGGACTTGCGGCCCACGGACGCGCTGCGCCGGTATGCCGGCCACCCGGTGCTGCTTCAGCACGGCCGTAAGGATCCCTACGTCAGTTCTGAAGACGTCGACGCCCTGGCCACCGCCGCCGGCTCGAAGAAGGAACTCCGCTGGTACGACGCCGGTCATCTCCTGCCCGAGAAGGCCTTCCAGGAAGCCGCCGAGTGGCTCCGCCGGCGGACCCCCAAGTAATCTACTCCTGACGCTGGGCCATTCGCTTTCTCCATCACTACCGCTCAGTTTGAGAGACGCCATGGTGGGTCCATAGAATCGCGCGAGGTTCGCGCCGAGCGGGCAGGCGCGATGGGCGGCTGAGTACAGGCCGATACACCTGAACAGAGGGAGTAGAGCTATGAAGTACCTTTACGGACTCTTTGCCTTTGTGGTCGCCGCGGGGCTGATCGGGCCGTCTCTGGCGGGAGCGGATGATTGGGACGACGACGATCTCGATATCGATTATGACGACGACGATGGCTATGTCATCTACAGCGAACCGCCCCGCCCTGGAGTCTCCACCTACCGCGATGACGGGTGGAACGAGCGCACGGAGACGCGCTACTACGGCAGGTATGATTGGGACGATGATGACGGGTTCGAGTACGACGACGACGGCGATTACGTCCTTTATGGGCAGACCACCACGCGCTGGCGTGATCGGGAGAGCCCGGGCTATTCGCGCAACAGCGACTACCATGGTTACACGCGCGGGTACTCCGAAGGCTGGCGCGATGCCGATCGTACCCGCTACCGGCCGGACCGTTACTCCTATTCCGATTCGTACGACCGAGACTATGACCTTTGGGAAGATCGCGGCTGGCGCGACGACCGTTATCGCAGCGGCTACAGCCG
>BTUC01000263.1:8838-10133 GCA_045863575.1 Phycisphaerae bacterium | reverse complement strand
CGCGGGGCGGCGCCCCGGTGGGGGCGGTTTTTGTGGGGGGCCCCCGCCCCGCGCCCCCCCCCCCGGCCGCTACGGACTCAGCAAACGGGAATGGCACGAGGGCCTTACCGACTTCTGGCCGTCAGAGCAGCAGGTCCGCAATGGTCAAGCCCGCCAGAAGAACGCTGACACAACCGTTGAGCGTAAAGAACGCCAGATTCACGCGCGAAAGGTCGTCCGCCCGGACCAGCAGGTTCTCGACCAGCAGAAGCCCCCCCACGGCCAGGACTCCACCCACGTACAACCCGCTGAGATCGGTCAGCAACCCGAGGGCCAACAGCAATCCGAACGTCACCGCGTGCGCGGCCCGCGCGAACCACAGGGCCCGCGCCGTCCCCCACCGCGCCGGCAGACTGAAGAGGCCTTCGGCCCGGTCGACAGCTACGTCCTGGCAGGCATAGATGATGTCGAAACCGCCGATCCAGCAGGTCACCGCCCCCATGAGCACGACCGCCGGCCAGCCGACCGATGCCGGGTGAATGGCCAGCCAAGCCGCCACTGGCGAGAAGGCGATCGCGCTGCCCAGCACAAAGTGCGACCACTGGGTGAAGCGCTTGGTGTAAGAGTAGAAGCAAAGATAGAACAAGACGGGTAGCGACAAGGCCAGGGGGACGGGATTGTTTTGCAGCACCCAGAAACCGCCGCAGAACACAACAAAGAGCGCCGAAGCACCGCCCAGAAACAGCAGCGCCTGCCGCATCGAGATCGTACCTGCCGGCAATGCACGGCCGGCCGTGCGCGGATTTCGCGCATCCAGCCGAACATCGACAATTCGGTTAAAGGTCATGGCCGCCGAGCGGGCAGCCACCATGCAACCGATGATCAGCCCGATCTGCACCGCCGATGGCCAAGGCCGAGCCGCGTCGCCGGCCGCGTGTGCCGCCCGCGAAGCCAGGAAGGTCGCCATCATCGCGAACGGCAGGGCAAACACCGAGTGCGAGAACTTGACCATCTCGCCCCAGCGCCGCACGAGTCGAACCGGGCCTGTGCCAGCCTGCGAATCAGGTGTCATCCGTGGCATGATAGCATCCCGCCGCGTGAGAGGCGACGCAGCACTGTGGCGGCCCGCACCTCTGCCGACCGTTTGCACGCGGCTATCAGCCTATCTCAAAAGCCGCGGAGACCGGCCAACCGACTGCGCGTGCCCCTGCTGTGTCAGCAGTGCTTGGAGCGAGAGGAGCATCCCTGGTCCCCACTCACTGCTGACACGTCTCCGCCGGGCGTAACCCGGCTTCGCGGTTGGGAGCACAGCACTG
>BTUC01000263.1:0-8828 GCA_045863575.1 Phycisphaerae bacterium | reverse complement strand
GCACACGCCCTGGTGGAATGGGATCCAAACTGCCGGCAGAGACGCCGGCCGCTACGGGCGCGGACTTCTTCAACCAGAAGGGGCACTCGATCTATCCTGGCCCCAGCGGGTGGTTAGATCGTGCGGGATGCTCAGCAGGTCCAGCACTTTGCCGACCACGAAGTCGACGAGATCCGAGATGGATTTCGGGTGCATGTAGAAGCCGGGAGCCGCGGGGCAGATGATGCCCCCGGCTCGTTGCACCCGTAACATGTTTTCCAAGTCGATTGCACTCAGCGGCATCTCGCGATGCACCAGAATTAGCCGCCGTGCTTCCTTCAGCGTCACCTGCGCGCCCCGAGCGATCAAGTTGTCACCCAAGCCCGAGGCGATGGCGCCCAGTGTGTTGCTCGTGCAGGGGCACACGACCATGCCGTCGGTCAGATAGGAACCACTGGCCAGCGGGCAGCCAACGTCGCGGTAGTTGTAGATGCGGATCCGGCTGGTCCGGCGACCGATCAATGCTTGTGGCTCGATCGTTCTGATATCGCATTCATCCGCCAGCAGCCGCTGCCCCAGCGGCGAGACGATCAGGTGCACCTCGGCGCTGGCCGCTTCCAGGCAATCCAGCAGGCGAACGGCATAGGGGCCGCCGCTGGCACCGGTGACTGCGAAAACGATCTGCTTATTCAGGTTCAAGCTCTCCGAACTGGAAGTCTGGTCAGCTTCTCCCCGCCGCGCCCATGTTGGCGAGCTGCTGGCGGGCTTCGACCGCCCAGGGCGAATCAGCATGCAACCGGGTCACTTCATCCAACTGCTTGCGGGCATCCTCCGTGCGGCTGTCCTCCTTGTACGCCATCCCTAACTGGAACCGCGCCTCGGGAAGCGCATCGCTGTCCGGCTGGCGGTCGGCCTCCCTGATGAATGCCTCGAGCATTTCAATGCGGCGGCTGCGGGAGGGGTTGGCCGCGGCCATGAGCACCTGAAGGTTGTCGCGCAACGGAGTCAGCGGGTGCCGGGCGGCCAGCGAGGCTTCCATCTGCCGCAGGTTGGACTGATAGTGCGCGTGGCGCGGGTTGAAACTTAATAGCCGCCGAAGAGGCAAATCATTCTGCTGGGGGTCGCGATTGTGAAACAGCAGGTTGCGCAACTTGCGGGCTTCCAGGATCACCGCCTCGCTGTTGATGTCCAGGGTCTCGGCGGGTGGGCTCTTGGCAAAAAGCAGGCGCCAGCCCCCGGCAGGGGCGGAGGCCGGATTGCGGGCGGCCGATCCGCTGCCCGCAATGAGCTCGTCGAGCAACCGCAGAGCCCCGTCAACATCCCCGCCACGCGCGTCGATCATGGCCAACCGGTAGGTAGCCACAGCCCACAGCGCCGGGTAGTCCTGGTATTCGTCGTGCAACCGCTGCCAGGCCGTCCGGGATGCGTTATTGGGAAAATCCTGATAATGCAGCACGATCGCCGTGCGGCGGAAGTAAGGCTCGTCGATCCGCATGTCCAGGGCACGGCCCTTGAGGTACAGGGCGTTGGGGATATAGCGGCTTTCGGGAAACCGGGCGACGAAATCATCGGAGGCCTGGACTGCCTCGAACTGCTCCATGGCGAAGACTTCCAGGTTCTGAATGCCTTCGCGCTCGCGTTCCGGAGCGATCGACGCGACCTGCAACTCGATCTGCGTGCGGACCTGTTCGAGGATGGCCTCCGGCGAGACGGTGGGATCATTGATGCTGCGCAGACGCTCATCGGCGATGCGGCGGATCGTGGGCATGGCGTCGAGAAAATCCACGAAGTGGGTCGTCGAGCCCGGACCATAGCGCGTTTCGAGCAACCGGTAGTACAGCTCGTCCCGCCCCACCTTGGTCTCGAAGAGCAGGACGGGCGTGGCGAACATGACGGCCATAAGCGGAGCGATGGCTCCGGGGCGGTAGTTCACCAGCCGGGCGATGGTCAACACCAACGCCATCAACACGCATGCGGCGGACAGGGCGATGACCCAGGGCAGATACAACCGGGCCAGCTCCAGCGGCGGCAGCATCGCGGCCGCGGACGCATTCCGCGTGGCCAGCCAGTAGTAAACGACCAGCGGCAACAGCGCAATCATGGCGGTGGCAAAGCGGAACGAGAACTGTAATGGTTTCCACCGCGCCAGCAGACAGCAGAAGGTGACTGTAATCGCCAGCCAGGGAACCACCGCCACAAAGCAGATGATGGCCGTGAAAATGAGCGCAAAGGGAAAGCGATACAGGATGGACACGAGAATGGGTATCGCCGTCAGCGATGCCAGCACGAGGCCCATGATCACCATCATCAACGGCACCTGGTTTACCGGGATGGGATAAACCAGGAAGTCGATCAACGTCACCTGCTTCTCACGCAGAGGGTCAAATGCTTCCCACCATGTGTGCCAGTAGTTGTCGATCGCAAAGGGGTACTCGCCGGTACGCAGCCAGAAGGTGAAGCAGCCCAGGCCTACGAACAGCAGCGCATTGCACAGCAGCAGAACGACGGCGCGGATGCGATACTTTGGCTTCGTCCACTGCCAGACCTCAACGGAAGGCTGGCGGGAAGGCTCGGCCATGGCCAGATCGCGGACCTCTTCCGCCGCTCGTTTGGCGGTCTTGAGCGGGTGACTGACGACCCGGCGCGTGCGGTGTGAGATGATGGACATCTACTTCCTTACGGAACGCCCGACCTACGACTTCGATGCGACGTACACGGCCACAATCCCCCACGAGAGGTGGTGGACGTCCACCTCAGAGAAGCCGGCGTTGCGGAACGCGGCAGCGACCTGCGCCGAAGTCGTAAAGCTTAGCACCGACCGCGGCAAATAGCGATACGCACCGGTGCGGTCGCGGCTGATCCAGGTGGCCAGCAGCGGCATGAGCCGATTCACATACCAGAGATACAGTCGGCGAAAGATCGGATGGGCCGGCACGGCAAACTCCAGCACCACCGCCCGCCCCCCGGGCACCAGCACCCGGTGCATCTCGCGAAGCCCGGCCGTGAGGTTCTCAAAGTTGCGAATGCCGAACGCGCAGGAAACCACGGATACAGACGCGCTGGCGATGGGCAGCCGCAGCGCGTCCCCCTGAATGAATGCGCCGTCATCGATCGGACGAGCCGCCGCCAGTTCGAGCATGGCGCCGGCAAAGTCGACGCCCACGATCCGATCGGGCCTGGGCTCCGCCCCGGCAAAAGCCCGCGTGACGTCGCCCGTGCCGCAGGCGACGTCCAGCACGACGTCCCCTGGCCGTAGACGGGCCAGACGAACCATCCGCCGGCGCCAGCGCACATCCTGGGCACCGCTGGATACCGTGTTCACGCGTTCATACGTGGGGGCAATAGCGTCGAACATCTGCCGGACCCGCCGGGCCTTGTCCGGCTGCTGGTGGGGGTCCGTCAGGCGTTCGGCATCCCAGACGAGGTCTGGCGAAGCAGGTTCCTGCGTATTGGCCGTCATCGTGTGCATTCTAGCCTGCCCGCGGCGGGTGCACACCAAGAGCCGCCCGGACAGAAGGGCCAGGCGGCTCAGCACGAGGTTGAGAAGATCGCGTCAATTTCAGTGCTGTGCGACGGCCGACAGGAGGCCGATCGCTACAGAACTTAAGGGCCGATTGGACGAGGAGTGGCGTAGGTGGCTCGTTGGGCCACGGACGGGCCAGGATTCAACGGATGGGCCGGGCCGGTTACATCTTCGTATTCGCCTTCCGGCCGGCCAGGCTCATAAGCCTCGGGCGCCGGTTGGCCATATCGAGGGGGCATGGTGGGGACAGGAGCTACCCCTCCGCCGGCCGGGTACCGCCGATGGCCCCCTGGCGTTGCCCAGTAGCCCTCCTGAACAAGTTCCTGGCGGGTCACCGTGCTCCAGTAGCCGCGTCGAACCACATACGGCTCGCGCCGATAGCTGATCACTCGCCCCAGCACGTCCACCACCGGCACTTCGCGATAGGCCGTTGTGATGGTCGGCACCCATACTCGTTCGACCACCGGCCTGTACACCGGCGGCACCCACACCGGGGGCGGAGGCACCGGAACCATCACCGATCTTTCAACCAATACCGGAGCGGGCACGACTGCCGGCGGCGGGAGAATTACCCGACGCCCCTTGCTGAAGCTGAACGAGAAGCCAAATCCCCCCGCCTGTGCGGGCAATGCAATCGCCAGAACAACGCCGGCCACTATCGGTTTCGTCCAGTTCATGCGAGTCATGGGACCGTCTCCTTCCACGAAATCCCTGTGTCCGCACATGTAGACCCGGCGTCGCCCAAAAGGTTTGGACGCGCAAATAATTCACCTTTGAAAAGCATTGCCGGATTGTTCGTGCCGGAGATGGAACCATCCCGGGAAAAATCGGTGTGCCAGCCATTGCGTGAGAGCATTGAAGCGGTTATCCGTGTGGTCCCGACAGGAGTTCATTCACAGGAGGTCCAGCGATGGGAACACACCGCAGCAGAGTCCAGTCCGCCCGAACCGCACTCATCCTGGCCTTGGCAATGGCCGGGTCGACCCTATACAACCCAAGCACGAGTTGGTCACAGCAGGTAGCGCGAACGGGAGACAAGAGCATGCTGGAATTATGGGGCACCCCCCTTTACAGTCCGACCATTAAGAGCCGGGCCATCACCGCTGAGAACAAGACGGGCGCTCCCGGCCAAGGCGGCCAGGAGCTCGGCGGGCGCAAAGGCCTGCCCTGCTTGTGGAACCTCAAGAAAGATCAGGTGTACACGTTCGCTGAGATCGACGGGCCGGGCGCCATCCGGCACATCTGGATCACGGTGGAGAACACGGGGCCGCAGAAGCTGCGGAACCTCATCCTGCGCTTTTACTGGGACGACCAGAGCCAGCCCTCCGTCGAGGCGCCGCTGAGCGACTTCTTCGGGGTCTCGCACGGGCGAACGGCTTCCTACCAGTCCGTGTTTACCCTGATGCCCGAAGGGAAGGCGTTCAACAGCTACTTCCTGATGCCCTTCGGCAAGAAGGCCAAACTCACCGTGTGCAACGAGACCGGCCAGGACGCTGGCATGTTCTTCTACCAGGTGGATTATACCATTGGCGATCCCGTCACCGAGGATACGCCGCGATTCCACGCCCAGTTCCGCCGCGTAGCCAACACCAAGCTGGCCGAGGACTATGTGATCCTGGACGGCGTAAAGGGCAAGGGACGTTACCTGGGCGTCAACTTTGGTCTCGTGGACCGCTTCGCCGGCAAGGGCGTCTGGTGGGGCGAAGGCGAAGTGAAGATGTATATCGACGGGGACACCCAGTACCCGACCATCTGCGGCACGGGCAGCGAGGACTACGCCGGCTCGGGATGGGGCCTGGGCCAGTTCCATGCGATGGAGATGGGCGCTCCGTTGATCAAGGATCAGTACATCTCGTTCTACCGCTACCACGTGCGTGACCCGGTGTACTTCTCCGAAGACATCAAGGTCACCATCCAGCAGCTTGGAAACGACGGCCGCGGCGAGCCCGCCGACCCGAACGGTCCGCTGGCCGAGTTCATCAAGCGCGGCGAGTACAAGAAGGAGCGCCACGGCGGAAACTTTGAGCGCGTGGACGACGTGTGCTCGACGGCCTACTGGTATCAGACGCTGCCCACGCAGCCGTTCCCGAAGTTCCCCGACAAGGAGCTGCGGACGCTGGGTCTCTGAGGCAGCAGGGTCCGACGGCGCGTTGTAGCGGCCGGCGTCCCTGCCGGCCGTTTTCGCTAACTGCGTGCGCTTACCACGCCAACGGCCGGCAGGGACGCCGGCCGCTACACTTGTTGGCTGTCCCAGGCATGGCAGAGGGAAACTTATTCCGCGTCCGGCGATTCGGTCAGCAGGTGCTCGAGAATGAGCAGGTTCGCGCCGGTCGGCGCGTCGAAGCGCAGGCCGACGATGTCATAGCGCTGATTGATGGCCAGGTGCAGCATGGGACGCTGCCAGTTGTAGCACTCGAAGCGGATGATCTGGTAGCCGTTCTCGCCGGCCCACGCCGCCATCGCCTCCATGAGCTGGGAGGCGATGCCCGAGCGGCGGTAGTCGGGTAGAACCCCTAGCAGCCAGCAATAGAAAGTACCGGGCTTGTTCTCGTAGCCGATGGCGAATCCGACCGGGCGGTGATCGATCTGGGCCAGCAGCAGCAGCGGGTTGGTGCGCCCGCGGATGCGGCGCTCGAAGGAACCCCGGTCCTTGGACGGGCGAAACACGTCGTTATAGATATCGACGATCGTCGACAACTCGCTGAGGCCGACAACAATGATTTCCGCGTTGGCCATCCGGTCACCGGCCCTGATGATCCCCGACCCCGCGGCACACCGGCCCGGCGCCGATGACCGACGTTGAGGAGCTTACGTTGTTCATCCCGGCTGGGGCAGCGTTCCCGGCCCCAGCTCCGGCGGCTGAGGCCGAGCTTCCGGCCGGGCCTTGGCAGGACTCACCGGCTGCTGCGGTGAGCCGGCCTGATCCGCATCGAGCAGATCCGTCAACGTGGGGCGTTTCAGCGACTCGCCGCGGATGAGGCTGAGCACCTCCGCCGCGTCCAGCGTCTCGTATTTGATCAGCGCCTGGGCGATGGCCTCGAGCTTGTCGCGGTTCTCGTCCAGGATTCGCCGCGTATCCGCGTAAGCCTCGCTGATGAGGCGCTTGACCTCCTCGTCGATCGCCTGGGCGGTGAGCTGCGAATACTCATGGCCGCCCGGCAGGTCGAGCCACATGTTCTGCCGATTGGCATCGTCGCCGTAGTAAATAAAGCCGACCTTCTCACTCATCCCCCATTCAGTGACCATCTTGCGGGCCATGTCGGTGGCCTGGCGAATGTCGGCGGAGGCGCCGGTGTTCACGTCATTAGAGGTGACTTCTTCGGCGATGCGGCCGGCGCAGAGAATCCGCAGCATCGAGCGGATCCAGTTCCGCCCGTAGACGGTGCGGTCCTTCTCAGGCAGCGAGAACGACGCGCCGCCGTACGGCCCGCGCGGGATAATGCTGACCTTGTGCAGCGGGTCGGCATCCGGCAGCAGGCACTGCACCAGCGCGTGACCCGCTTCATGGTAGGCGGTGGCGATCTTTTCCTTTTCGTCGATGACGCGGCTCTTCTTGGCCCGGCCCCAGCGCACCTTGTCGCGGGCCTCCTCGAGGTCCGGCATCTCCACGAAGTCCTTGTTGGACAGCGTGGCCAACAGTGCGGCCTCGTTGATGATGGCCGACAGGTCGGCGCCGCTGAACATGGGCGTGCCGCGGGCCAGCCGGTGCAGGTCCACGTCCGGCCCGAGCTTGATCTTGCGGGCATGCACCCGGAGGATCTCGAGCCGACCCTTCACGTCCGGAAGCGGCACAAATACCTGGCGGTCGAAACGACCCGGGCGAACCAAGGCCGGGTCCAGCACGTCGGCCCGGTTGGTGGCCGCGATCACGATCACCTGGTCCGACGTGTCAAAGCCGTCCATCTCCACCAGGATGGCGTTCAGCGTCTGTTCGCGCTCGTCGTGCCCGCCGCTGGTGAAGCCGGCGCCGCGCCGGCGGCCGACCGCGTCAATCTCATCGAGGAAGATGATGCAGGGCGAGTTGTCCTTGGCCTGCTTAAACAGGTCACGGACGCGCGAGGCGCCCACACCCACGAACATCTCCACGAAGTCCGAGCCGGAGATCGAGAAGAACGGCACGTCCGCTTCGCCGGCGATGGCCTTGGCCAGAAGAGTCTTGCCGCACCCTGGCTCGCCGACCAGGAGGACGCCGCGGGGGATGCGCCCGCCCAGCCGCTGGAAGCGCTTGGGATTCTTCAGGAACTCGATGATCTCAGTGCACTCGTCCTTGGCCTCGTCAATGCCGGCCACGTCGGCGAAGGTGACGTTGGTGTGTTCCTTGGTGGTGACCCGGTGGCGCGAACGGCCGAAATTCCCCAGCATGCCGCCCGGCCCCCCGCCGACGCCGCGAAGCTGCCGGAACACGAAGAACCAGATAAAGGCAAAGACCAGCAACCAGGGCACGAAATTCACCAGGATCTGGATGAGGTAGCCATTGCTGTTGTCCATGTTGATGAGGGTCTTGGGATCCTTGGCCCGGATCTCGTCCGCCAGCTTGAGCACGTCAATCCGGCCGGGGATGAGCTCGACCTGGAAGGCCAGATTCTGGTTCTGGCCCGGATCGTGGCGGAGTTTACCGCGAAGTGAGTCCTCGCGGATGGTCACCTCAGCCACGTTCTGGTCAGCCAACTGATCGAGGAACTCGTCGTAGCGCATCGGCGTGCGGTTGGTCAGATTCGACATCACGATCATGACCAACATCAGCGAGAAAACGATGAAGACCACCCACCCCAGCACCCCGCGCGACATGCGCATCGGCGGACCTGGAGGACGGGGCGTCGGTCTGTCGTCACGATCTGGTTGGGGATCCGACATTCACTTGAGTCCCTGTAGTGTCCAGGGGCACGTCCATACCCCTGCACGAGTCATCAAAAGCCTTTACCGGATGAGCTGGACCCCGGTTCCGGCACCGGCAGGTCCGGAAATCTGACAGTCAATGATAGGCCTTTCATGAAGCTCTTTCCATGAGCCTCACCAGGGCTGCTCCATACTTCGGACCACCAGCCGGGCCATTCGGTTAGCCGCGTCCTCGCGTGCATTATAGACCGTCTCACCGGTTGGACGAACATAGTCGACAGTGGTCAGGAGCCGGGGCTGCTCCACGAGCAGCTTGCCGGTCCGCATGTCCTGCCAGCGGTAGCGGATGGCCAGGGTGGCGGCCGTCTGCCGCGGGCGGTTGGTCAGGAAGTCCCGTCCCAGGGTCGCCTCCCGCCACTCCAGGACCTCACCGCTGATCACGGTATCGGCTCGTTCCTTGGGGGCATTACGGTAAGGCGTGGATCGGTCG
>BTUC01000262.1:636-10143 GCA_045863575.1 Phycisphaerae bacterium | reverse complement strand
AATGGCGGCAGATCAGGTCGCAGTAGATATCATCGCTGCGGACCTTCTGTCGGCACTTGGGGCACGTGCGGATTTTGGGATCAGCGACCACCGGCGCGGCTTCCGCCGTGGTTGATGCCGCCGCGGCCGCCTGCGCTTCCTTGAGCGTCATCGGCTTGCCGCGCCGTTCGAAGACGACCGCCTCGCCGGCGGACTCGATGGCCTCCAGCGTTCCCAGATCCAGCCCCAGATCATCCGCGCCGCCGGCGCGCTTGGGCAATTCGATCATCCCCTTGCAGCTCGGGCACCGGACTTTGCGGCCGGCCCAGTCGTCGGGGGCTTGTAGTGTTTTGTTGCAGCTTGGACAGCTTACCTTCATGAACGCACGTGCTCTCTGGCTTGACGCTCAAAGGCAGCATTATCGCGCCCGATCTCATGCGGTCAAGCGCCTTGTCGCCATGCGGTCATACCACGCAGGTAGTATGGGCGGCAACCGGTGCTCCTCTTTAGCATCGCTGAAATAATCCGAACTCCGACTGATCTGCATCTTCGCCCGTACATCATAGTTCAGGGCCATCCGAATGCGTAGCCGGCCGGCGCCTGGGGCAAAGCCAAGGCTCACCATCGTGTACCCTTCGCGCCCGCAGGTACTGATTCGTCAGGAATGAGCTGGCAGAAGCACCATGGAAGGAGGCACGACGTGCAAAGGCTTACTCGGCGGCGGCTGTTCCATCAGGGCCGCCCATGACCGCCCGCAACTTGATAATCGCCTTGCGCTCGATCTGCCGCACGCGCTCCTTGGTGACGCCGAAAAGCCGTCCGATCTGGTCGAGCGTCTGCGGAGATCCGCCATTGTCCAGGCCGTAGTGCCGAACGACAACGTCGCGCTCACGCGAACTCAGCAGGGCCAGCCCGCGGGAGATGAGCTGCCGGGTCGAGTCGAGCACCGAGTCCACGGCCTCCTCTCGAGAGGGAGCAATGTTGAGCAGCTCGTCCGTGCCGGTCACCAGCCGAGCGGACTGATACATCTGCTCGGGAATGGTGCGGGCGTAGTTCCGCATGATCGCCCAGGAGGCGTAGGTGCTGAACTTGAATCCGCGCGCGTAGTCGAACTTCTCCACGGCGCGCATCAGCGACAGGTTGCCGTCGCTGACGATCTCAAAGAAGTGCGGTGATTTGCCCACGTGCCGCCGGGCGATGCTCACCACCAGGCGAAGGTTGGCCCGGAGGATGTGATTCTTGACCTCGTCGGCCTGAGCCAGCAGGTGGTCAATGCGGTCCATCAGCTCCTGCTCGGGAGCGATCACATCGAGCCGCTCGCGGAGGCGGTCGGCCTTGAACTTCAGATAGTTGTAACGGCGGAACAGGCTCCGCTCCTGCTGCGGCGTGAGCAGCGGCTGGCGGTACAGGTCTTGCAGGTAGGGCGGCAGGTCCTTCGGCGGGCGAATACGCCGGACCGGGGTGTCGGTCTCATCGTTCCGAGCCGCCAGGATCGCCTCGTCGGCGGCCGGGGATTCGAACTCCCGGTTGTAGACGAAGGTGATCGGACGTGTCTTCAGCCAGCGGGCCCGCACTTCGGCGATGATCGCGCGGACGGCCTGGACCGACCGTCCGCTGCTGGCTGAAACCTCCTCCAGGCTCTTCCCGGACCGGACGGCATCGAAGATGGCCTGCAACTCCGGCTGGATGGCCGGCTGGTCGTCGCGACCGAAGAGCGGCTCCTCCGGGTGGGCCTGATCGTAGCGGCGCAGCGTGTACCGGACGGTTTCAACGGCCCGGCCCATGCGTGCGGCGATGACCTGCGAGAGTTCGTGCAGCCGCATGCGCTTCTCGGCCAGGGCCTCGCGCGCAAACTGCACGATCTGCTGCTTCTCGGCCGCCGTGAGCTGGCGGAACGCCGCGCCGCGCTTGACCAGTTCGTGGTGAACGGAGACGAACCGCCGGATGGTGCTCTCCAGGAACGCCATGCGCACCGTCGCGTCTGGATACCGGAGCTTTCGGCCAGCCAGCCCCCGCTTCCGCCAGCGACAGATGGTCTTGGTGGATACCTTCAGCCGGCTCGCCAGCTCCTCCGTCGTCCAGCAGGACTGCGGAACCAGGTCAACCGGAATCGGGTTGGCGCCGCTGAGATCCTCGACGAGTTGAACCAGATCCTCCATCAGCGTCTTGCCCAACATGGCCTTCTGCGCGGTGGCCAGCTTGGGGCGATACCCGGTCACATGGTGGCAAACAAAGTCGTAGGGGTAGCTCTTCTCGGGATCGATCAGTTCAATGAGGTGCTCAGTCGCATCAAGCTGTTTCAAACGCAGGCGGGCCGGCGACAGCTTGAGCTGGTGGGTCAGTTCGGCAATGGGTGCGTGGTGGTATTTCGGCATGGGACCTCCCCAGCGACTCAGCGGACCTCTCCTACTGATTATGCCTATTATCGGCTCAAAGGTCAATAGCGACAAAGACTTAGCTTTCGGCAGCCAGCACCTCAGCGATCAATACCCGGACGGGTTCTCGTCACGCAAAAAGGGCTAACTTCGCTCCAGACTGAGGCTTATGGCTATGGGGCTGCGGTGAGCGGTCAGCCCGGCGTCGCGATCAGGTGAACGGATTCTGGCCCCGCTTTCGCCGCAACCGCTGCCAAGCCGGCTACTGCTGCTTGCAGGTACCCCACTCCCGTTCGTGGTCGGCCTCCATGGCGCACATTCTGGCACGGCTGAACGGCCGGTACAGACGTAGAGGTTGTCCAACGGAAGGGGGGGGTTAGCCCAGCCAGCGGACGAGGGCGGTGCCGTTCAGCAGGTAGTACACGTAATTCGCGGAAATTGCCGCACCCAGAGCGAATACCACCGCGCCGCTGACGGCGGGAAGTGCCTGCAGGAGCAGCTTCTGCCCGCGCGTGGAGAGCTCACCCTCATGACGGGCATCGGAGAGCACCCGGGCGGCGAAACGCCGGCTGGACAAGGCCAGAAACCCAATCACCATCAGCGTGAGGGCCAGCCCGAGGCTGAAAATCCCGACTGCATATAGAGCTCCCAGCACCACGTTGGCGCCAATCCCCAGCAGCAGAATAATCGTGGCCGTCGGACAGGGCACAATACCGCCGGTCACCCCCAGCAACAGCAGCGTCCGGAACGTCAGACGATCGCCCGATTCCACTTCTCTTGATCGTGAAGCATACCCGGCCGTGGTAGCTGCCGGCGCGGCGGAAACGGCCGCGGGTGAATGCGCGTGGACCTGCGCAGGGGAATGGCCGTGTACATGCCCGTGCTCGTGATCGTGGGTATGCGTATGCGTGTGGGAGTGGTCATGCGCGTGGCCATGATGGTGATCATGATGATGAGGCGGGTGATCATGCCCATGGTGATGCCCATGAGTGTGGGACTCACCCGGCAGGTGCGGGTGCGAGTGTGTGAACAGCTTCCGCAGCCAGGACCGGTCGTCATGCGTGTGGTCGTGCTCATGCTCATGGTGGTGGGCGATTCGTCCGGTGAGTGCCCGCCAGATCAACACCAAGCCCATTCCCGCCACCAGCAGGCCGGCGACAATCCCCAGGTACAACTGACGACGAGCCCCCAGTGTGGGATGACTGGCCTGGTACGCCCAGATAATTACGCCGACGATCACCACCAGCGCCGTGTGTGTCACGGTGACGATGACGGCCAGCATGACCGCATGCCAGTACGTGCCCTTCTGGCTGATCAGGTAGGCGGCGACCACCGTTTTCGCATGGCCCGGCATCAACGCGTGAGCGGCTCCCCAGGTGAATGCGAGCGCCGTCACCGTCAGGAACATCCAGACCCCCCAGCTGCCTTGCAGAAGACCAACCAACTGCTGAGCCTGCTGGTTTGAGCTGCCTTGCTGTGCCGGATCGTTGCGCGGGTCTGTGATGCTGGCCAGGTAGGCGGGAGGCTGCTCGGATGGCAAACCGTTGACGCTGCCTGCGGGAGCCGTGGTCTGCGTTGAACCTGCCATCGCCGAATCGGCGCTGGCATCCGGGCCGGCGGCCGGCGCCGTGGCGGCCTGGGCCAGTCGAAACTTCACCGTCGCCCGGCGCTCCTGTGGCAGGTTGGCTGGATCATACTGGTCGTAAAAAAAGGCCGAGCTATCCGGGTCGAAGAATGCCGGATGAGGTGGAATCACCTCGACCGCGGGCACCTTCTCCAGGATGATTCGCCGCAAGCCCATATACTGCGGGTAAGTGGCGTTTTCGAATTCCAGCACGTGCTCGCCCGCTGCCAGTGCCTGGGGGTACTTTCCGACATAGCGGATCAGCAATTTATATGTCGGCATGCCCACCACGCCGGGAATCTTCAGCAAGCCCGGGATTCCCTTGGTTTTCTTACCGGTGACGGGGTCGAACGCCTGCTCCACCGGCTCCAGAGCAAGGGGCTGCCCGTCAATGGCGGCTTTGAGGAACGGCGTGAATTCCGCCGCTTTCTTCTCGATCCACGCCCATTGCTCGTCGGAGCTCTCCCTTCCGTCGTCGTTCCTGTCGATCTCCTTTGTGAACGGGGCGGAGGGTCCCTCTGCAAAGTCGAGGAACAGATCAAATTCCAGCCGATCAGGAAGGACCCAAAGGATGTCGATGTGGTTGATGCTGTCGTTGCCCAAGGGATGCGCCCGCGCTGGGCAGACCGTCGCCAGGAGTACAAAGCCCACTGCAAGCAGCGGGCGCAGGCGCAAACTCGTCGCGTAAATGCGGGTGGTTTTCATGTCGAATGGCCCTGTCAACCGGCTGAGAATTCGATGTACGGCTCGGTTGGCTCGGATCGTCACGAGGCTGGCTGGGCTGCGCTGAGCGCCTCGATGATCGGCTGGTACACCTGAGCCTCAGGACGGTCAGAGCGATCGCGGACGGCCCGTTGATATTCCGTCCGGGCCTGTTCCCGGTATTTCTGAGCCTCCTCGCCGGTGGTCAAACCTGCCAGCAGATAATTGACGGCCCCCATGTGGGTGTGGAGAACCCAGAGCTGGCCCAGCATATCATCCGCTTCCTGGTAGGCCTCCAACGCCTCCTGGGCGGATTTCACCGCCTCGGCGCGGGCCGCCGCGGCCTCTTTGCCGGCCGCCTGTGCGTCCGTGGCCCACAAGTAGTCGCCTTCCGGCATCTCGCCTTCCGGCAAGAGCGTTGCAGGCTGGATTCCCGCGGCCAGCGCCCCTTCAAGCAGCTTCTGGAGCTTCTCCAGCCCACGGGCCCGCTGTCCGTAGATCATGGCCAGCTCATACTTCAGATCGCCCGTGGCCGTCTGCGCATGACCGCTCAGGAAGCGTACCTGAGGCGCGGGGGCGGTCGGAGCCTTGTTGCGGTAAAACTCGCCCACCGCCCTGACCTGCTCGCTCGCCGCCTGCGCCGCGATCTGCGCCGCGTTAAGACCCTCCTCATTGATGAGCCGGATTGCTTCCTGCTCGTCCTGATAGGCTTTCAGTGCCGCCGCGACAGCTTCCTTCGCGTGGGCAAGGACCTGATCCTGCAACTTCGACCGCCACTCTTTGGCTTTGGCGAGCTGCTCGGTGACGATCTTCTGTCGCTGGCTCAGGTCATCGATCTGCTGCTGGATCGCCTTCTGGAGTTGCTCGCGCGTTTCCTGGAGGGCCTCGGCGGCACGTAGCTCTTCTTTCAGCCATACCAGACCAACCTCCGGGGTCATGGGGTGGGCTCGATCCGCCGGCGCCATCGGTGCGGTCAGGATCTGGTCCTCATCGCGCGTGTCCGGCCGGGCGTTGCGGATCGTGCCGCTCTCCAGGGCCGAAAGTTCGCGTGACATCTGCCGCTGGGTCTCCGCCGCCTTGGTGAATTCGCCGATGAAGCGCTCCAGATCCTTCGGGTCCGCAGGTTCAACGCCGGCATCCTCCAAGGCCATCATTCGCCGCTCTGCGGAGTCCGCTTCGGACTTCACCTGGGTTGCGCGGGCCTGAAGGGCTTCGATGTCCTTCTTGAGGCGCTCGACTTCCTTACGGGCCGTCTCCACTTCGCCGCCGGCCTGGCCGACAGCGGCGCGGAGGGCACTGATCCGATCGGACAGCGAGGAAACGTCGCCGACCGGAACGATTTCGGTCCGCCCGTCAGAGGGTTGACCCACATCGGGTGATCCCTCGGCTGCCTCGACCGGCGCCGATGCGGATGGAGCGGCAGGGGCCACGCCGTTGGGGCCGCCCTTGAAGCCGCTAAGTTCCCGTTGCAGGCTGGTCACACGCGTGTCCGCCTGCCGCCAATAGCGCATCGTCTCGCCGAAGCGGTCCTGGGCATTGGCCGCCACCATGCCGTCCAAGGCGCCTTGACGGCGGTTCAGATCGGCCTGGTGGTAAATCAGGATGGCTTCCAGCCGCGTGCCCGTCGGATGCTGCCGAGCGTTGAGGCCTTCACCAGAATCGTCGGACATGCGCAGCGCCTCCCGAACCGCCTGAAGGGCGTTGGAAAGCAATTGCTGGTTGGCTTCCAGCTTCGCGCGCAGTTCCTCCACGCCCAGCCCGCCGCGGCCGCCTGATCTTTCACCGCCCAGTCGCTCGAACCGGTCACTGAGTTCGTGGGGGACGGGCGGCGGCTCAAACCCGGCCAATGGGTCCGGCTCTTCGGCCCGGGGTTCGATCGGTTGCGTGGTGGGTTCGGTGACGGGTGATTCACCGTTCCCGCCGGCCGCCGGATATGCCAGCCCGGCCAGGAGCTGCGTGCCCGAGGCCTCGTATTCGGCGAGCATCCGCTGGGCTTCTTCGATCTTTTGGCCCACCTCGCGGTCGAACTTGTCGGCGGGGGCTTCAAAGACGGTGGCGCCCATGTAGCCGGCGGCGGCGATGAGGATGAAGACGGCCACAACGGTGATCACGGGGAGATACGGTCGCACAGGAGACTCCGCTAGGGCAGTTCGAGCAACGATCCAGACGCGCCGCCAAGGCCGGTCACGGTGCAGCTAAACTTCGTCAGGGAAACGAGTTTGGGCCTCCGGGGCACGTTTTTGCAGCCCTCATCTGTACCACGGCCGGGCGACAGCGTCAACGCAGCCGGGAGCGAATCATTATAGGGGTTATAAACAGTCGGGGAAGCTATCATCGACAGTCGGCCGATAGGCCGGTATGGTGCATTGTCAGCCGCCTGCACGGGCGGGTTCACGCATTCTGGCCGAGGAGACTCACCTGATGGGAATCACCATGGTATTGGCCGATTTCGGAACCACCGCCTGGATCGGGATCATCCTCATTGTTCTGGGGCTGTTCCTGATCGTGCTCTACAACGGACTGGTGCAGTCCCGCAACCAGGTCCGCAACGCCTACAGCCAGATCGATGTCCAGCTCAAACGCCGCTACGACCTGATCCCCAATCTTGTGGAGACGGTCAAGGGCTACGCGAAGCACGAGCAGGAGACGCTGGAAAACGTGGTTCGGGCCCGGCAGGCGGGGATTTCGGCCAGCGGGGTGGCCGCCCAGGCCGCCGCCGAGAACGCGCTCACCGGGGCATTGCGGCAGCTCTTTGCCCTCTCGGAGGCTTACCCCGACCTCAAGGCCAATCAGAATTTCTCCCAGCTTCAGGAAGAATTGGCCAGCACCGAGAACAAGATCGGCTTCGCCCGTCAGCACTACAACAACACCGTCGAGAACTACAACAACAAGATCCAGTCCTTCCCCGGCGTCCTGGTCGCCGGCGTCTTCGGCTTTGCCCAGGAAGAATACTTTGAGATCGAAGACCCCAGCCACCGCGAGGCGGTGCGGGTGAAGTTCTGAAATCGGCGTTGGGTGTTGGGTGTTCGGTGTAGGATCAGAACGGATGCTCACCCAACACCTGACACCCAACACCCAACATCTGACACCCAACACCCAACACCCAACACCTGATTATGGCCATTGACTTCCGACAACTCATCGCTCGCAACAAACGGAACAGTTGGTTGCTGGTCGGCGCGTTTACGCTGCTGATCGTCGTGTTGGGATTGACCATCGGCTACACGGCCGGGCTTTATTCGGGCGCGCCGGACCTCGCGCCGCAGTATGCCCTGGGCGCGACGGGGATGGCGCTGGCCTTCGCCATGGTCAGCTCGACGCTCAGCTTCTACGGCGGGTCCTCCGCCATCCTGGCCATGAGCAAGGCCAAGCCGATCGAGAAGGCCGACGATCCGCAGCTCTATAACGTAGTGGAGGAGATGGCCTTGGCGGCGGGTTTGCCCGTGCCCAAGGTCTATCTCATCGAGGACACCGCCCCGAACGCGTTCGCCACCGGCCGCGACCCCCAGCACGGCGTCATCGCCATCACCCGGGGTCTGCGCGAGAAGCTCAGCCGCGATGAGTTGCAGGGCGTCATTGCCCACGAGATGGCTCACATCCGCAACTACGACATCCGCTTCGCCGTGCTCATGGCCACGCTGGTCGGCGTGGTGGTGCTGTTGTGCGACATGTTTCTCCGCTCGCTGCACTGGGGTCGCTACACCCGGGGTGGGCGTTCGCGGAGGTCGAGCCGTTCGGGCGGGGGCAGCGGCGGAGCGGTCGTGATCGTCGTCGTGCTCGTGGCCGTCGTGTTGTCCATTATTGCTCCGCTACTCGCGAAGCTCATCGAGATGGCCTTCTCGCGCCAGCGCGAGTACCTGGCCGATGCCTCCGCCGTCGATCTCACCCGTAACCCCGAAGGTCTGGCCGGAGCCCTGGCTAAGATCAGCAGCGACCCGGAAGTGCTCGAGGTCGCCAACCGGGCCACCGCCCCCATGTACATCGTCCACCCGATCAAGCACTTTGAGGACCGGGCCAGCTCGGTCATGGACAGCCACCCGCCCATCAAGGATCGCATCGCCCGGCTGCTCAGCCTCGTCCAGGCAGGAAAGGCCTCGTGACTTGCTCAGGGGCCGGTGATGAGACGCTGGAAATACCCGAAGTCCTCATGATCCACATCGCCATCCCGGTCAAAATCCGCCTGTTCGCGGCACGTTGTGCCCGGCTGCGGGATGGCCGGCCCACTGCTGCAGGTCTCGAACACCGCACGGTCATCAGCATCGATATACCCGTCGTCGTTGTAGTCGCCCTGAACGATGGCGGTCATTCGCCCCACGTCGTTGGTTGATCGTCCCCAGAAGGATGTGAAAGCCTCCCGGATCCCGGCGAGGCGGGCCCGCAGGGTTCCGCTGGGCGTGTGGCCATGCTGGACAATGCCGATCAGGCCGAGGTTGAAACGCTTCTGAGAACTCGCAAACGCCGGCAGGCGCTCTCCGGTCACGGCCGTTACGTGATCAAGCGTGATGTTCTGCCTTGTGCCCGTGTAAACGGGCTTACCACTGTTGCTGTAATTCAGGAACGCCAGATTCCGGATCAGAAAAAACGGCGGAACGCTTTCTTTCGGCAGCAGCCCCATGAAGTACAGATCCATCGCCGAGTAGCCGCCGGCCTGGAAAAAGGGCTGCGTGAGGTTGGTAAAGGTGCCGTTGCCGTTGTCCTGCCACCACGCGCCGCCCATGAAGGATGCTTCGGTGAGGATCTGGCTCATCACGAACGCCGGCGCGTGCAGGCCGAGCAGCCAGTGTGGCGCGGAGTCGCTGACGGCGATCAGGTTTCCGCCGACATTCG
>BTUC01000262.1:0-626 GCA_045863575.1 Phycisphaerae bacterium | reverse complement strand
CAGCGGTGGCCCAACTCGTGGGAGAGCAGCGTGATTTCGCGGTTGTACCCGGTGTAGCTTCCGGACAGATCTGTGCCGCTGGGGGCGGCCATCGGCGTGTTGATGTACGACGTGAGTTGCACGCCCTGGAGGCGACCCGCACTGCCCCAGTCCGCCGGCTGCTGAAATGACGGAACGACTCCGGTCACCAGGTTGCCGATCGCCCCGGAGAAGCTGGCCCCCGTTTCCTGCCGATCGATGCGAAAGTCAGTGAAGTAGGCCAGAAAGTCAAACTTGTCCCCCAAGGCGGCCAGCACGGTCGGCGTGAGTTGCCGCTCCGGGGGAACGTCGAAATGATAGAACGCCTCAAACACCACCGGCCGCGCAGGACTGGCTGCCGTTGCTGATGAAAGGTCGATGTTCGACGTGTTCACGTTGGAGAGGCTCACCAGCACCGCACTACCCTGGTCAAAGTTGTTGGATGGCAACGTGAAGTCCACGCTGTCGGTGAAGAAAGCGAACTGGGTTGCGCCATCGAGTGCCGAAATCGGCAAGGTGAAGGAAATGCTCGGGCCATCGATCTGCACGGTCGGCGAGATGCCGGCCCCGTACGTGCGATACTGCAGGTCCGAGCCGCCGAAGACGCC
>BTUC01000261.1:0-10144 GCA_045863575.1 Phycisphaerae bacterium | reverse complement strand
CGACACGTTGCCCGCCTGGACCATTACTCCTCAACAGATGAAGGAGCCTCAATCATGACTCGTGCTCAAATACTGCTGCCCGCCTTGATCACAGGCATCGCTTTCCCATTGACCAGCCGCGCCGCCGACTGGGAAGACGTCATGGAAGAGACGTATGGTGAGAACTGGGAAGCCCAGGTTGAAAGCCGCTACGGTGAGAACTGGGAGGATCTCGCGGATCAGTACTACGGGGAGGACTGGCGGGACCGCCTGGAGAACTATGCTGAGAACCGCCAGGATGCACGCCAGTATGATCGGCGCGGAGACTACCGCGACAACAGGCGCAGTGACTACCGCGACGACCGGCGCGGGGATTATCGCACGGATCGCCGCCGGCGTGCACAGCGCAGCCCGTACGGTGAGTCTGGCACGGCAGGCTACCGCAGCCCTTATGGCGGCACTTACCGCTACGGGCAACGTGATCCGTTTACAGGTCGCATCGCGCCGGATTATTCGTATTACGGCAACTACTACAATCCGTATGGGGACCACGCCCCGTATGGCACCGGCTACTACGACCGCGGCTACGGCTACTATGACCCCTACCGATCCGACCGACGCTTCGACCGCTACGACCGGCGCTACGGCTCGGGCACCTACAACACCGATCGTTACAGCCTGTACAACAATACCTGGCCGGACCGCCGCAGCAGCGATACCGGCTCGAACCGGCTGCACAACCCGTACGGCCATGGCCAGGTGCATGACCCGTATGGCAACACAAACAGGAATTACCAGAGGCGATAGGGCAGTTCTATGTGCTCCGAGTCGCCGATCCGACGGATCTGACGAATTCGACCCCCGTGTTTACGCGGCCGCGCGCTGATTAGAGAGCCCATCCCTCCCGGTAGTGGTGCCGGAGATATCGATCGGCCTCCGGAGCGTTGCGGGCACGCAGCGCGCGGGCGTCCCATTCCAGACGCTTGCCGCTGCGGTAGGCCACATTGCCCAGCAGCACGGCCTCGGTGAGCGCGCCGGCATAGTCGAAATTGCAGGTGGTCTTATCACCTGTCTTGCAGGCTTCGATCCACTCCCGGTGATGGCCGATCGATTCGGGAATTGACGGCGGGGGCGGCTCATAGCCCTCGTACTGCTCTCGCGGCAGCAGCAGGTATCGGTCGTAGTCCGCCAGCAGCATGCCCTTCGAGCCGACAAACAGCACGCCGTCGCCCCACTTGGGCAGCTTGCCCTCGGCAAAGTGCGGCGGACGCACAATCTGGGACTTGAGTTCCTCGGGAATCGGATGCGGCACATCGCTGCGGCCTGGAATCTTGTTCGCACCATGGTACCAGGTCAGCTTCACGGCCGGCTGCTCGCCCCGCGCCGCGTACCGGTAACGGACGATCATCCACGGCGGACAACTCTCCGGATGCACGGGAGGTCCCTGGGCTTCGATCGTCTCCGGAACGCGGAGGTCCAGGGCCCAGAACGGCAGATCCGTGTAGTGACAGCCCATGTCCGCCAGCGTTCCGCCGCCGAAGTCCCACCAGCCGCGCCAACTGCCGGGCAGGTAGGCGGGGTGATACGGCCGTTCACGGGCCGGCCCCAGCCACAGATCGTAATGCAGCCCTTCCGGAACAGGCGGCGTCTCCTTCGGCCGCTCGTTGCCGCCCCATTGCCGATCGACCCAGACATGCACTTCCCCCACGGGGCCGATGGCCCCGCTGCGGATCACCTCGACGACCCGGCGATAGTTGCTGCGCGCGTGGATCTGCGTGCCCATCTGCGTGACCCGTTTGTGCTTGCGGGCAGCCTCGGCGACGGCGCGAGCTTCCTCCACGGTATGTGTGAGCGGCTTTTCGCAATAGACGTGCTTTCCCGCCGCCAACGCACGCAACGTGGCCGGCGCGTGGTGGTGGTCCGGCGTCGCGATGAGCACGGCGTCGATGCCGTTGCGATCCAGCAGGCGCCGGTAGTCCACCTCGAACCGCGCATCGGGGAAGCGCTCGCGCATCTTGCCGGTACGGGGTTCATCGACGTCGCACAGGGCCACGATCCGGGCGCCCGCCTCGACGAGTTGCCCGATATTCCAGGCGCCTTGTCCCTCGATGCCCACCACGGCGACGGCGAGGCGCTCATTGGGCGAGCGGCTCTCGGCCAACGCCCGCGAGCCAACCCAGAAACCGACGCCTGCCCCGGCCGTATTTCGCAGGAATTCCCGCCGCGTGGTCTTGCGCCCCATAACCCACCACCTCCACAATAGAACTTCGCCGCCGCTGTACAGCACCCCAACAGCCCCTGCACGTACCGCCATGGTCCAGCCGTCCGAAAAGGCTGTCAAGAGGAAAACCGGCGGGACAACCATGCCCGCGGCATGGTATGATGCGGCCATACGGGTGTCGCGGCCCGCTTTGGATGAATGATCGGGAAAGACGCCATGCCAACCATTTGCGCAACCGCCCGAGGTTACCCCAGGAACATCGCTGGTCGGCTGATTGCCACCCTGCTGATTCTCGCCTGCGTGAGGCCCGCGCACGCCCAACTGGTCACACCCGGGGCCACGCTGGTCGAGGTCTACTCGGCATCCCGCTATTTCGAAGGCCCGACCTGGGATCTGGCCGGCGGCAAGCTGTATTTCACCGCTCTCAGCGGCGGGGAACAGATCCTGCGGCTGGAGGCACCGGGCAGCGCGAGCGTCTGGATGCCCGTCACCTCCGGCATCAACGGCACGTATCTCTCCCTGGAAGGCCGCCTGCTGTGCGCCCAGGGAACGGCCCGCAAGATTCTCAGCCTGCGCATCGGCGCAGCCGGCCCGGAAGACATCACCACGCTGGCAGCGGACAACACCTGGGTCGCGCCAAACGATCTTTGCCAGACCTATTCGGGCGACATCTACTTCACCACGCCCGATTTCGCGAGCCACTCGGCCAGCCGCGTGTACCGCATCGCCCCCTTCGGCCAGGTCACTACCGTGGTCACGGACATGACACTGCCGAACGGGATCATCGCTTCCATCGACGGCCGCACTTTGTATGTGGCCGACAGCGCAGAAAAGTGGTGGCGGTCGTATCCGGTTGCCGCCGATGGCACCGTCGGGGCGGGAACCCTGTTCTTCAATCCCTCCACGCCCGACACCAGCGACCCGGACGGCATGACCATCGACGAGCTGGGCAATGTTTACTGTACCGGCCGTGGCGGCCTGTGGATCGTCTCGCCGGGGGGCAGCCTCCAGCAGATGGTGCCCGTTCCACGGTTCTGCTCGAATGTGACGTTCGGCGGAGCGGACGGGCGCACGCTCTATCTGACCTGCGACCAGAAAGTTTACAGCCTGTCCATGCAGGTGCGGGGGGCACGTTGGCTGCCGGACCCCAATTCACCGCCGGCCGTTGACGCCGGTCCGGACCAGGAGCTGACTACGCGCAACCCATCGACCGTAATCACTTCGATACTCACGGATGATGGGCTGCCAAACCCACCCGGCGCCCTGACGATCCAGTGGCGCCAGGAAAGCGGTCCCGCCCCGGCGGTGATCGATGATCCAGCCTCCCCGGAAACCTCCGTACAGTTCCCATCACCAGGCACGTACGTGCTGCGACTGAGCGCATACGACGGCAGCCGCTTCGGCTCCGATGATGTCGCGGTGACTGTTCATCGCGCGGGCGATCTGGACCGCGACGGCGATTGCGACCCTGTGGATGTTTCCTTCCTTCAGTCGTGCCTGTCAGGGGCCAACAACGACCCTCGGACCGGCTGCGCCCGCGCCGATGTCGACGAAGACGACGATGTGGACCTCAGCGACTTCGGTTTGCTGCAGCGGTGCCTGAGCGGTCCGGGAATGCCTCCGGATCCCCACTGCGCCGATTGATTCATGCTTCAGCGCTCCTCCCGGGGGGCTGACCGCGGCGGCGCAGACATAAGCGCAGTCTCAGCGGCTGACCCACACTCAAACCACGACGCCTCGCCGGCTATTCGAACTATTTCATGATGAAAAGCCACCAACGGCCCCGTACAATATTCTGGTGGCCGTACCGAGGGTTTTCTCTTCCAGAAAGGAGATCAATCATGGCACATCTGGCTTATCACCGGGAGCAGGTCAGGACCGCCAGCGGGCTGGACATCCTCGCCGGCATCTGGCTGCTCATCAGTCCTTTCGTTCTGGGCTTTGAAACCTCCCAGGCAACCACCAACAACGTGATCCTGGGAATCGCCATCGGCGTCCTGGCCGCCATACGGTTCTCGGGAGCGTATAGCGCTTCGTGGATCAGTTGGATCAACGTGGTGCTGGGAATCTGGGTGCTGCTCAGCCCGTGGATCCTCGGGTTCTCGTGGGTACCTGAATCAATGACCAACAACGTCATCGTGGGTATCCTCGTGATCCTCCTGGCAGGATGGAGTGCACTGGCCAGCGACACGCCTGAACGGCCGGGTTACACCGGCCCCAATGAGCCCCATCCGGGGATTTAAGGTCATGGCGGGCGACCCGCTTCCTGACCCGGGCTGGTGGTCACGGTCCGGGACCGGTACGGCCGACCAAATCAAGGATGAGAGGGTGCCGGGAAATGGTTCCCGGTACCCTCTCGTTTTTCGCGCCGCTGCCGCTGGACTCCTGGTGGAGCCAATAGTGCCGGTGGTATCGTACGGAGGCGCTCCATGAACCGCTGGTCAACAGCATCCTTCCTCGTGCTCTGCCTCGCCCCGTTCGGGGCCGCTCAAGCTCCTCCGGACCTAGACCGTGACGGCGACGTGGACCAGGTGGATTTCGGGCTTTTCCAGGTGTGTTTCTCCGGTCCGGATGTCGCGCAGCAGAATCCGGAGTGCCAGGCGGCACGCCTGGATGCCGACCTCGACGTCGACCAGGATGACTTCGGCCGGCTGCAAACGTGTTTCAGCGGGCCCCATCTTCCAGCAGCCCCGTCATGCACACCACAAGCGGTGCGCTATTTTCCGCGTGACGCAATCTGGTATCAGGACATCTCCCAGGCGGCCCTGGACCCGCAGTCCGACCAGGTCATCACGTGGCTCGCCAATGCCGGCGGTTGGGGTTACGGGCGCATGCAGATCGACTTCTCCATCGAGGTCCTGACCGCCGACGACAAGGCACCCCTGAGAACGTTCATTCGGACCGATGATTTTTACACACCGGATTGCGACTACACGCCGGTTCCGGTTCCGCCCGGCGGAGCCCTTGAAGGCGAAGAGGGCTATGCGTGTACCAGCGACGGCGACTGCCATCTCATTGTCATCCATGAACCGACCCGGCAACTTTTCGAGATGTGGCGGGCCAACATCGTGGGCGATACGTTCTACGGGGGCTGTCTGGCTGTCTGGGACATGACACTTGTCTATCCCCCTTCCGGCCGGGGCGAGCATTGCACCAGCGCGGACGCCGCGGGCTACCCGATTGCGCCGTTGCTGTTTACCGCCGACGAGGTGGCGGCCGGATGGGTCGATCACGCCATCCGCTTCATCCTGCCCAACAGCCGCATTCGCAACGGCGTCTACGTCCATCCGGCCACGCATTCCACCAGCGCCGCCAGCGGCGGTCCTTACGCTCCACCCTACGGCACACGGCTGCGGCTTCGAGCCGACTTCCCGCTGGAGACCTTGCCCAATGAGGCCGCCCGCGTGGTGGCTCGCGGGTTGCAGCGTTACGGCATGTTCCTGGCCGATGGAGGCAACGTCGCCCTGACTGCCCAGAGCGACCGGTTCACCACGCATAAATGGGCCGGCCTGCTTGGCCCGCATGACCTGCGCCCTTTGCAGGTGATCGACTTCGAAATGGTCCACGCCGGGCAGCGATTTCCCTACACGGGTGACTGCGACCGGAATCCCTGAAGAGGTCCACCGAAAGCGACGAGCGGCGGGCTTCAGCCCGCGCGGCCGCTCGGACTGGGAGATCGGTACTTTGCCTGGCACGGGGCGCGGGAGGGGAGGCGCTTGCGTTGCGGCACGCCGATTGCATAATTATGGCCAGCAACGTGGATGACGCCTAGAAGCGCACCCACGGCAGTGCGCGTGAGGATGCGGTCTTCGACGCACTGTATCCCATGCTGCCATCAGGGTTTAGCGGTGCCCGGACGGCCAGTATAAACGCCGCGTGCAACAGCCCTCCGCCAAGAGGATGCGCGATTTCACCCGCGCATCGCGGGGGAGATCCAACAGAGAAAGGAACGCTGCCTCCATGCCATTGATGACTACCAAGCCGATGTTCGACCTGGCCTACGACGGCGGTTTCGCCGTGGGCGCGTTCAACGTCAACAACATGGAGATCACCCAGGGCATCATCGAAGCCTGCGCGGCCGAGAAGAGCCCGCTGATCCTGCAGATCTCCAAGGGCGCCCGCAAGTACGCCAACATGCGCTACCTGCGGCACATCATCGCCGCGGCCGTCGAGGAGCACCCGGAGCTGCCCATTGCCATCCATCTCGACCACGGCGACACCGTCGATCTGGTCCAGACCTGCCTCAAGGATGGCTTTACCAGCGTGATGATCGACGGTTCGCATCATCCGTACGAGGACAACATCAAGGTCACCAAGGCCGTGGTGGACGTGGCCCACGCGGGGGGCGTGACCGTCGAGGCCGAGCTGGGCATGCTGGGCGGCATCGAGGAGGACGTCGTCGGCCTGGACGCCGAGGAGTATGAAAAGAACGTCGAGAAGTTTCTCACCGACCCGGAGCAGGCCCGCGACTTCTGGAAGCGCACCGGCATCGACAGCCTGGCGGTGGCCATCGGCACGAGCCACGGCGCGTTTAAGTTCAAGAACGAAGCCAAGCTCGCCTTCAACCGCGTCGAGCAGATCATGAAGACCTGCCCGGGTCTGCCGCTGGTCATGCATGGCAGCTCGTCGGTGCCGCAGGAGTTCATCGACCTGGTGAACAAGTACGGCGGCCAGATGCCTAATGCCAAGGGCGTGCCCGAGGAGCAACTGAACCTCGCATCGACCAAGTATGGCGTCTGCAAGATCAACATCGACACCGACCTGCGACTGGCGCTGACGGCCAAGATCCGCGAGGTATTCTGCACGAAGCCGGCGGAGTTCGATCCGCGCAACTACCTGGGTCCCGGCCGTGAGGCCATTGTGAGCATGGTGCGCCGCAAGCTGCACGTACTGAACAGCGCCGGCAAGGCGGAAGCGGTGCTCCAGCAGTGGGAGAAACTTGGGCGACCGCTACCAAAATACTATCAGAAGTAAGCCCGCACGCGGTTTAACGCGTTTCATCAGGGGCACGGTGCACGCAAACACCGTGCCCCTTTTGCATTCTGCGTGTATGACTCTTCCGCTGAGAACGCGCTCATCAAGTGCTGCCGCACAGGCGCAGCCACGTTGACTTTGCGCGCCCGCGAGCCCTACAGTTTTCTGGTCGCAACGATGCGATTCACGTCGGCTTCCAGCGTTTGATTACCGAAATCTCATTCTCCCCAGATGGAGGAGTGCCCATGCCAGACCGTAACAATCAGAGCGATCGTGACCGGATGATCGGCGGTGGCCGCGAAGACCAGGAAAATGATTTCGACCGGATGGAGCCGCAGGACGACGTCGAGATCGAAGTCCAGCCGGTCAGCGATGAGGAGTTCATCGAGGACGTGGAGCAGGAAGAGGGGCGTAGCGGCCATTGACAGATTTTGGCCGGCGGCTCCGGCCGTGATCAGATCGTGGCCCCGCGGGCAAAGTCCGTGTTGAGCCGGCGGGGTGATTTTCACGCATCGAGCGGATGCGCCGGGCGGTGACAAGCCCGGCGATCCGCTCGATGATTTTCAGGCCGCCCCACTTTTTGCCGCCCGCGAACGACGCAATACCGCTACAGGAATGAACCCGCCCTTACCACGGTCTTGTGGACGGGACGGACCGGTAAAACTCGATGCCCGCGAGCACCGCTTTGTACCTTTCCGGCGACAGCCAGCGCACGGAGCCGTCTCGAAGCAGCACGTTGCCGCCCTTACCCTGATGATACCAGAGCGGCTCGTAGGCGATGACGTCGGTCGGGCGCCCGCGGGGCGACAGGCCGGTCAGGTAGAAGTATGGTTGCTTGCTGACCGGACAGATCAGCTGTTCCGCCTCTACGAGAGGCTGATATACGCCCGGCCCGACCGGTGTTACCAGGAATTGAAGATCGGGCGGGAGCTGCTCGCGAGACTCCATGCTGTAAAAGGCACACGCCCGGCCAATGGCGTGCAGGTTGGTGCCGCACACTGCCGAAGGGCGGATGTTATCACGCCTTCCGGACGGCCACAGGATCAGGAACATCAGCACCAGGCAACCGGCCAGGCAAAACGCGCTAAACCACGGAAAACCGGTGGATCGTCCAGCCGACTCCTGGCTTGCATAAGTCAAAGGGATCGGTTTCTGCTCGTCCAAGGGGGCACCTCCTCCCGGGTTGGAGGGCTGCACGGCCGGCAACAGCGGTCCTGAACTTGTCGGGCATGGGTTCTCAGTTGTCGGTCACCGGTTACGAGTTTACGGGCATGGTTCTCAGGTTTCCAGTTACCAGTTTCCAGTTACCTGTTTCAGGTTACCGCTTATCCAGTTCAATGTGGGACCGGCTTCCAGCCGCTCGAGTCCTCACTTCTCCCCTCAACTCCGGCTTTCGGGTGGGGACGGCCAGGTTGCCGGAACAACCCTGTAAGCCTCGGCTTCCGCCAGGATCTGGGGATAAGCATCCGCGCTGTACCATCGCACCGAGCCGTCGGCGCGGAGGACGTTTCCGCCCTGGCCGTGGTGATACCACAGCGGCTCATAGGCAATAATGTCCGCAGGCTTGCAGGAGAACGGCCAACCCGTGACATAGATGTACGGAAACTGGCTCACCGGACAGAGAAGTTGCTGCGCTGGAAGGTAAGCGCGCCGACCTCCCAGCGTCAGCACGTACAGATTAGGGGGCGCGAAGTCGCGGTGAACCTCCATGTATGTCCTCCATGCCTTGCCAACTCCGCAGAGATTGGCTCTGCACGGTGATCTGTAGGTACAGTCGTACGGACGCTCCAAAAGCGTACTCACAAAAGGCAGGAGGATCATCAACCCGCAGAATGCAATGAGCCATGGGACGCATCGTGCGCCGCGGGACCTGCTTAACTCGCGGTGAGATGCATACTGCAGGTCTACGGGCTCGTGTCCGTGCATGGCCTGTCCTCCTCCGTCTGACGACCTTTCGCCCCGTTCGGCGCCGGTGGCTTTACGGCCTGCAAAGCCATTCGTCTGCGTGTCGCGGCCCATTCATCGACGATGCATTCCCAGTTCTGCCACTTGGAGGAGCCATCCAGACGCAGCATGTTGGCTCCCCGGCCACCATGGTTGGCCGCGGGTTCGTAGGCAATGACGTTCCGCGGATCGTTCCAGTTTGACTGGCCTGCGCCGATGTAGACATACGGCCGTCCGCTCTGCCGGCATACAAGTTGCTCTGGCTTGAGCAGCGGAGTCGTTCCCTGTGCGAGCGTCGCCAGATTAGGGGGCAACGCCCCGGCATGGAACTGCGCGTAGACCAGGCAAGCCGCACCGATGGCCCTGAGGTTGGCGCCGCAAGCCGTGGGGCCGTGGCCTCTGCGGACGTTCGACAAAAACGGCAAAACAATGGAGCCGATGCAGGCCAGCCCAAACAGGACCGCAGCGGTGCGCAACCCGTACAAACGATTTTTCCCTGAGCGGATCGCGTATTCCCAACCAGCAGGTTCGCGCATAGCCGCACCTCGTATTGGAACCGCAGGTACCGTAGCGCGGGTCAGAGCCCCGAGCGCGAGCGAGGGGGCCGAACGCCGAAAGCCTACCGTAAGCCCGCTTTCTCCTCCGGCACCCCACCCGCCAAGCCCCCACCCTGACCCTCCCCCGGAGTACCGGGGGAGGGAAACGGTACGGCAGGTACCGGGGAGAGAACCAGTACGGCGGCGTGAATCAACCATCTGTCGCGCCCTCTGCCGCCCCTTCAGGGCCGGTGCCCTTCGATGCGAGACCACCTGCCGGGGGCTTACACCCCCGGCTACTGACTTTAGCCCCTTCAGGGCCTTATTGCATCGTCGCCCGCCTCATGCCCGCAGAATCCGTATCCGAAGTAGTGCCCCCGCTGGCTTCGGGGCAACAACTTCCCGCACAGTTGACCTTAGCAATCAGCATGCCACAGCGCGGCCCGCCCCTCTGCCCCAGCAGACGATGCCCGCGAACCTCTGTTCCGCA
>BTUC01000260.1:0-10149 GCA_045863575.1 Phycisphaerae bacterium | reverse complement strand
GAGCGGCCGGCCGCCGGGCCGGCCGTCAGGGCAAACGGCCGGCACAGAGGCCGGCCGCTACAAGATGGGTCAGGGAACGGCCGGCCGCTACAGGCCGGCGGTAACGAACCCGAATGGCGGTTCAGGGCAGAATGTCGCCAGCCCTTTCGGCGATCAGGCTCGCCTACTCGAGGTGGATGAGCTTGGCGGCAGGAGTGGCGGCGGTTAGAGTACGCGGTGTTGCGGAGTGGTTGTCTCACAGAGGAGATCCGATCATGAGGAGTCAACGTGCAAGTGCGGCCCGGCTTCACCGAGGCGGCTTCACGCTGATCGAGTTGCTGGTGGTGATCGCCATCATCGCCTTGCTCATCAGCATCCTGCTGCCGTCGCTGTCCCGGGCCCGGGAACTGGCCAAGCGTACGAGCTGCGCGGCGAACATGAACGGCGTGGGCAAGGCGTGCCTGACCTACGCCGAAATCCACAAGGGCCCTCTGCCCCAGCCGTATGTTCAGTTGACGGCTGCCGTCCGCCAAACCACCCCCGGTTCAACCGCGACGGCCATCGGTGTCCGGCGGCTCTACAAGGACGGTCAGATGGGCGCCAATCCTTCGCCCACGTTCTTGCCCAACGGCAGCAATATGCGCGGTTATTTCAAGCTCATGATGGGTGGCAACAAGGCCTACCTGACGCCCAAGCAGATGATCTGCCCGAGCGCGACCAAGTCGGTCGACCACCGGCCCGAGGGTGTTGAAGCGGTCATCAAGAATCCCACTCCGCCGCCGTTGGAGCTGAGGATCTACGATTTCAACGTCGACACTAAAGACATCCGGATGCAAGCGGCAGAGGTTCCCGTGTTCAGCTATTCCTTCCAGGTAAATATGCAGAATCTTGGCGAGAACGATATGGTGATGGGCATTCCGCTCACCAACACGCAGGATCCGCGCAAGGCCGTCTCCGCGGATCGTAACCCGTATTCCAATCACGCGACGGCCAACGCCATGGGCGATCCCACTGCCGTCTTGTACCAGTACCAGTCAGGCAAGTCGGTGGGTGGTATGCCCGCGCCGCCGACCGGGAAGACCGGCGCGGATTATATGCAGGCCATGCGCACGATGCGGGAGGCCAACTCTCGCAACCACAAGCAGGACGGACAGAACGTCCTCCGGCTGGACGGCAGCGCCAAGTGGCAGAACAACGCCAAGGTCGGCGCCGACGACGACTGCATCTGGGGGACCATGGAGGACCGGGGCGATTTGCCTCCGCAGGTCGATATCGAGCCGAAGACAGGGCAGGACTACGGCAAGATGCGTTCAAGGTCCAACTGGCTGACCGATTCCATCCTGATCCCGTAAGCGGCGAAGTGAGCCGCGACATTCACCGACAAAGCGCCCGGGCCGGTGATGCCCGGGCGCTTCTTTTTCCCGCGAGTGTCGCCAGAGCGGAGTAGGATGATCCCGAATCGCATCCCCATCTGTTTACCCGCTACGGACACACCACGGAATTTCCGCTGGCAGCCTTCACTGCTGTGATATCCCCACTGGCAATCTGTCCGTCCGCGTTGACATCACATCGGAAGTTGCTTTCGGAGGTCGTCTGCCCTGAACGCGATTTCACTTGGGTCACGTCCCCGCTGGCGACCTGCATGTCGCCATTCACGTCACAGTAGAGGACAGCGAGATCCAGTGTCGTCGTTCCGGTCAGTGACTTACCGCGGTTGTCTACCAGCCCCGATAATGAGATGCATAAGCAGCTTTGGTCCGGAACTCCGTAGAGGTTCACCGTCAAGGTCTTGCAGCTCAGATTCATGTTCAGAATCGTTCCGCTCGAGACAAGCACCTCATCGTCCAGTGTACCATCGGAGGGGGTCACTGCCTCATTAAACGTGAAAACGAGACGAGTCGGCCCATTCACGCGGTCCTCAGCCGGCGTACCAGTACCGGGCATCAGATTGACGTCGAAGTCTCCTGCCGAACCGTGGGTCTTGCGAGAGACGGCGGAAACCAGGAACGGATCGGCGTCACTCGTGGTCGGGACCAGCAGGACACCCCTGTATACGTCAGCCCCTTGATGGGCCAGGATCTTGCTGTTGTTGTTGATGTCATACACGTCAGTGATTTTTCCCATGCAATCGGGATCTGCGATGAGGTCGTCCAGATCACTAACATACGCCGTGCCGAGCCACAAAGCAGGGAAGCCCTCGCCGTGCTGGTCGTTGTACATGCCGACGATTTCGGGGGTCGAGTAGTCATTAAGGCCCACGGCCATGTAACCACTGGAGACCTCGTCAATAGCGGGCATTGCAGGTGGGCGCTCAAGCATCTGTGCGGCACTACTATCACCGGGCCAAAGGCAAGCCCTGCCTGCGCCTAGGGATGTTGGAGCAGGGATGTACAGGTCGCTACTGTCACCTACAACCACGTTGTTTATGTTGATGTCTCGTCCATATGCAACGTGGTCATGTGGCCATTCCGGCCAGCCTTCCGCAAATTCCTCCGGCCACTGGAGCGATTCCAAGGAGTGAAGATCGCCTGCGCTGCCTCGGAACGCACAGGTCTTCGGTTCAAGCCCAGTATATCGAGCTTTCGGCCTTGCACGGCCAGTTATGATGCCGTTCTCGTTGATGGCAGCTGGGTATATGGCGTTGTAGTTGGGATCGGGATCCGGCACATCGGCGTCCGGGGCAAGGATCCCCAAATCCACGGCAGGCGAGGTCAGAGTTTCCCAGATTGCGCCCCGACTCACGCATGGCATGCTGTCCTCATCCTCCACGCGGTTTGCAGCATAAGCACTCCCGACAATGAGTGGGGGCGTGCCATTAGTCAGCGCCATGACGCTGCTCTCTTGTGAGGCGCAAGCACCGTACAGAATGGTTGCGAGGGCAGTGGGCGACGACACGTAGCCGTTGCACGATGTGGTCATGGGGTAACCCAGCATGGCCCCGGAATCATTGACTGTCTGGCTTGCTGCCAAGGGGGCCAAGTTGTCTATCACCTCGGGGCTGCTTACGCCCGGGGTGGTTCCGGGAACGTACCGCCAGCGGACATCAACTCCGCTTGGGGCACTCACACCGGTGATGTATTCTTCTGGTCCGTTCTTACTCATTGCGCTGAGGATAACATAAGTATCGCCCGGAAGAGGGGTCGGCGCTACGACCCTGTAGAGATACGTCTGGCCAAATGCACATGTGCTCCAAAGCAGGGCACACAAGGCCCCTTGGCCAGTTGTCGCGAGTCCGGTTGGGATGCTCGTGTTGTTCTGCATTGCTCGTCCTTTCTTTTATTCCCGCCAGTCCAATCATGGTGTCGGTGGTTAATGGGGTGGTGCGCTGAAACAGAATGATTGCCGAACTACCTCCTTTCTCCCCCCGAAGGGGATCGTACCGATTCTCGTCGCATACATGCGCACCGACAGCGCTACTCCGTGTCAAGGCCAAAGGTGCACACGGAGTCGCTCTGCGCCCGCTGGCGATGAGCGCGCTTCTCTTACCCGCGCCTAGCTTGGCCAGCTACCTACAGGGGCGCCCAAGCGGATCAAGTGACTATTTGACTGGCAGGGTCTCCCCACTAGTGAAGGTGTGCTCTCACTAGCTCTATTTCCTGCGAATGCTTGCACTAACTAGTTGCCTCAGGCCTTTAATTCAATAGGGGTAAAAGCCCCATTGTGGAGCTGGCGATTGCCTCGACCGGCGAATGTGGTGGTTCTCCCTCGTGTCTCGTCAACATCGTCCGACACGGTTCTTCAGGTCTGAGGGGTATCGTCGTGCTCTTCGTCCTGATCGTCGTACTTCCAGCTATCCGCCTCCTCCTGCTCATCCAGCTCGCGCTGCATCTGGCGGAACATCTTTTCCTGAAGGGGAGCGAGCCGCCGGTACATGTCGATGGTGGCCTGATAGGCCCGCACCATCGTGTCCAGTTTGATGAGCTGCCACTTGGTCAGGCACTCCGGCTCCTTGATGGTGCTGAACGGATCGCAGGTAAAGCCCACCTGCCCGCCGGGGCCGCGCACAAAGTGTTCGCATTCGCTGCATTGGATCATGACGGTCTCCTGCCTGGCGGCAGTCGGTACTCAGTAGGCGATTTCCGGCGCCGTTCGCGCGATGTTTTCGGGATCGCCGCGGAGCTGCTCAGCGATTTCCTCACGGATGGCAGGCTGCCGCTGCTCCCAGTCGCGGAAGTCCTCGCGGATGGCTTCGTCGATCCGGTCCACGTTCTCGCGGGCCAGCCGCACATCGCGCGCGTGCTGCTCGCGGATCAGCTCCAATGTTCCGCGGAGCCGCTCGGGGCGGGAAGCCTCCTGCTCCTCAAAAATACGGGCGGTGGCGGCCATGTTGGCCTCGCGATGGGCGATGCGCTCGCGGGCCACCTGCTCGTTACAGCCGCCCAGCGCCGTCAGGGCACCCATCAATGCCAATATGCAGAAAGCGGTTCTCAAGCTCATCTCCGTTCATCATGAGACGCATCGCCAGCCCACAGCATAATCATTTGCCACCCCAAACGGCAGTCCCGCCCGGCCCATCAGGCTCGACAGCGTGATGGGGTGCATGAGAGCTTGGGGCGATAAGGCGCTTCAGAGCCCCGAGCGCAAGCGAGGGGCCGATTTGCCGGGGGCCCTGCAGCCACGGATCCCCCCTCGCTTGCGCTCAGGGCTCAGATCACCCGCGGACCGTGTCACGGGCCCGCGTCCTGGCCAGCCTCAGCCGCGCCGCAGCATCTCGCGCAGCTCCTCAGATCGCAGCGCCCAGGCGGCAGTTGCAAACGCCGCCGCCCCGACGCCGACCAGGACGCCGACCTGGAGAACGGCGGGGGCATCGCCCAGCATCCGGTCGGTCAGCAGTACGCTGACCGCCATGATCGCCGTCGCCGCCAACGTCCGGGCCACGCTGACGCGGATCGATGCCCAGTCAAAGTGCCCGGTCTGAGCGGAAAACCGCCGCAACAGCAGGACTACCTGAAGCACCGCACAGATCGAGGTGGCCAAGGCCAATCCCGCCTCCCGTAAGGCCGTCTGGACGAGCACCAGGTTGAGCACCAGATTCAGCCCGACATTGCGGACCGAGATCCACAGCGGCGTTCGCGCATCTCCTATAGAGTAAAACGCGCGAACCACGATCTGGTTGACCCCAAACGCCCAAATACCCAGTGCATACATGAAAAGCGCGGTCGAAACGCGGTCCACCGCTTCCGGCCAGCGCCCGAATTCACCGTGCCCGAAAAGCAGCCGGACCAGCGGCTCGCGGATCAGAATAAGCCCCACCAGGCTGGGAATCCCCTCGAAGCTGGCGATACGCAGCCCCCGTGACAGGGTTCGTCCCAGGCCGGGCAGATCGTTCTCGGCCGCGTGGCGGCTGAGTGCGGGGAAAATGGCCGTGGCCAGAGCGGTGGCGAAGACGCCCAGCGGAAACTGGTACAGCCGCTGAGCATACGCCAGGATATCCGGCCCGACCCGCTCGGGACCGACGGCCGAACGGACCACCTCTCGGGGAACGAACCACCACGCAATCAGCGTGTCCAGCAGCGTGTTGATTTGTACTGCTGCCAGTCCCGCCACCATGGGCAACATGGTGATGCCGATCCTGCGGACGGCCGCGTCTCGTGTCGAGAGGCTCAGCGGCAGCCTCAGGCCGATTCTTCGAGCCGCCGCCCACTGCCAGGCCATCTGAAACACCCCGGACACGACGACCGCCAGTGCCACCAGCGCGGCTTGGCGGCTCATCGACCAGAGCCGCCCATCGGAGCTGGTCTCTCCGCTGGCGCCGGCCGGATACAGACGAGGAGCGGCCACCAAGGCAGCGATCATGAACAGGTTCAAGATAATGGGTGCCGCGGCGGCCGAGGCGAAGCGGCCGAAAACGTTCTGCACACCCCCCAGCAGGGCGGCCGTGCAGATGAAGATCATGTACGGGAGCATCAGCGCGGTGAGGGTCAAAACCAGGGCGTTGTCGCGCTGCTCCCCGTACAGCAGGTACAGACCCGCCACCACCAGCTCGCCGACGATGGTCAGCACCGCCAGCAGCAGCACCAGCAGACTCAAAATGCGCCCGGCGAGCTGGTCCGCGGCCGGCTCGCCCTCGCGGGCCAGTTTCTCCGTCAGCACCGGGATGCTGGCGGCCGATAATGCCCCCTCGCCGAACAAGCGTCTGAAAAGGTTGGGTACCTGAAAAGCGGTGCCAAAAGCGGAAGCAACGGAACCCAGCCCAAATGTGTTGGCCAGGGCGATGTCGCGAGCGAGTCCAAGAACGCGCGAAATCAGCGTCAGAAAGCTGATCAGCCGGGCCGAACGTAACATCTGAGTCGACACGGCTGGCACTCTAGCGGTGGAGTCGACCCGCAACAAGCGGCTGTTCTCCGTCGGCCGTCCGCTTCTCCTGTCCGGCGCTGGACGCCGTTGCCGGCCGCCATTTCTGGACTCTTGACTGATTTGAACATAATTGTAAACTATCAATCGAAGTGAGCTTTTCTGATCGCGGAGCGGAGGCGGGACAAGGGCTCTGTAGACCCTATTGTGATTGGAATAAACATGAACGCTCGGTGGGCACTGCGGCTTCCGCGTAGCCGACCGAGGCTTGCGCGGATGGCTGTAGAACTCGATTTCGGAGGGATGACATGACAGTACGTCTCAGGCACGTCGGATGGCTGGCCCTGGTCTGCGGCGCTCCGGTTCTTGCTCAGGATTGGAATCCCGGAAAGGTCTACGACGCGGGTGCGCTGGGGTCGCCCAGCAGCCGCCGGTACACCGACGACAACGGCACTAATTTCCCCGGCTGGCGCATCAACGACAGCCAGGGCATCGTCACCAACGATCCGCCCAGCGCTCGTCCAGGCGGGATCGCCGGGCGGGAGGGCAACTTCATCCGCATCACCAGCGATCCGGGAGACGGCAAGACGGGGGCCAAGGAAAAGCACCTGACCAACAAGACCGGTCTGCCCTACCAGTGGACATTCAATGGCACGGCCAGCACGCGGACGGCGCTTTTCTGGCGGGTGTACCTCCCGTCCTCGCCGTCGATCGACAAATTCCCTTCGATCCAGATCCGGACTCACAATCGCCGCCATCACTTGGACTTCCATCCCAATGCGGTCCAGGGTTGTGACGTTCCGGGGGCCCCGCCGCGCTCCGGCTGGGTGGACGCTGAGGATGTGACCATCGATTCGGGCGGCGTGGCCCGGCCCTCGGGCGGGCGATATCTGCCCATGTCCATGGATGCCTGGCACACGATTCGCGTGGAGGTTTTCGCGAACGGCCACTTCGAGGCCTGGATCGACGAAGACGAAGGGCTCAGCGACGTCCGCCACATCAGCGCCACGGCCAACAAGACGGGCTCGGGCGAGTACATCGAAATCGGACGGCGCAGCAGCGAGCAGGAGGCGACCGCCAACACGCAGTACTGGACCAACTATCTCGCCTGGGGCCAGGAGGTTGAGGGCGGCGCAAACGAGATCAAACCGGTGGCCGCAGGCACGCCGGAGCTGTGCGCGAACGGCATGGACGATGACGGCGACGGGCTGGCGGATTGTGCGGATCCGGCGTGCGACTGCGAGCTGGTCTCGGAGACTTCCTCGGCCGCTTGCAGCGACGGCGTCGATGACGACGGCGACGGGCTTATCGACTGCGCTGATCCGGATTGCGCGGCGGTATCCTTCTGTGCCGAGGACGCGGCGCAGTACGTTCTGACCATGATCCGGCAAGTCGGCAACTGGCAGAGTAGTACCACCGCACAGATCTACTGTAGCGTCTACGACGAGGAAGGTAACCCGCTCAACGGCGTCGTGCTCCGAGACCCCTACAATTGCATCGACATCACCACGTCGGATCCCGACGGCCCGTTTGATCAGCAGGGCGGCCATGGCCGACTGAGCAGCGTGCCGAATAACTCACTGGGCTCCAAGGTGTACCAGTTCTACGTGGTCAACGATCAGGGCGCCGGCGCGGTCAACAGCGAAATCACCCCGGCCATGCACGCGGAGCTGCCGCGTCCCAACGGAGGCCCCAGCGGCATTTACTCCTGGCAGTTTGAGTTCATGCGCAAGAGCCGCGCGGATACCCCCATCACGTTCAACGCGGATCAGCCGACGTACAAGTTCGATGCGGTGGAGATGAACACGCCTCCCAATCCCAACGACACTCTGGACCAGGACCTTTCGAATCTGCCGCCTGACGGCGGCCGGATCATGGGTCAGACCTTCGTGGCCACCGGCAATCGCCTGGTCAGCGCCCGAGCAGAGGTGACCAATGGTTTCACCAACCTGTTGCAGTACCGCCTTTCGATCCATGGGCCGGTGACCAGCACTCCGCCGGCCACCCTCGCGGACATTGGTCCGGAACTCGCCTCGGGAGTGGGGCCGGCCAACATGATCGAATCCGAGTGGTGGAAGCAGATGATCGTCTGGCCGCTCACGGGCGCCGGCGCGGTGGAACTGGAAGTCGGCGAGATCTATTTCCTCAAGGTGGTCCGGGTGGATACCGGCGGGGTGGGATATCCGGACTTCAACAGTTTCGGCACCACGTCGGATTACTACGCCGGCGGGCAGCGGTTCGTTTCCAGAGATGGAGTTACGCTCACCACCGACCCGGGCTTCCACGATCTGGTTGCCTATGTCGTGGCGGGCAACGTCGGCGAGATCGACGAGTGCGCTCTGTTGCGGCCGATCGTCTTCGACGCGAACGACGACTCCTATGTGGACCAGCAGGATTTCCTGGCCTTCCAGGATTGTGCCACCGGCCCGGCGCCGGCGCCGAGCGTCTTTGAGGCCCTCTCGCAGACCTGCCGCTGCATGGATGTGAACAAGGATCAGGCCGTCGATCAGGAGGACTTCGGGCTGTTCCAACGATGCTTCTCCGGCTCGCTACAGCCGGCCGATCCCGGTTGCGACTAATTCTAAGCTTCGAATTGACCGGGGCTTCAGGTGTGCCCGTGGCGCTCGTCAGTGCCGCGGGCACAGTTTTTTGTATGTTGCCCGCCACAAATAAGCGTTTAGACCGAACAAAAAAACATGGATTTCTGCTTTTCCTCTTGACATGTCTTGCCGACTTGGTACCGTGGATGCAGAGTCGCATTGCAGACCTCTGCAATGACAACGCAGAGGCCTTTCTGGACAAATAGAACATAAACGGTCAATGAATTTCACATCGGTGCCATCGAACGTGGATAGCAGTCTCCAGGTCGAGGCGCCGTGATTTCAGGCCGCATTTGGAGGATCCGGAATGAAGTCGAAGGCCAACATCGTCGCCGCAATGCTGGGCATTGCACTGATCTCGACGCCGTCCTGGGCGGCAGTGGGCGACGTTCTGCTCGCATACGAAGCCGCCTCGGGCCAGTTGCTGCTGGACCAGGGTTGGGAGGTGGAGGCCGAGTGCCTGCGGCACTACTGTCCGGCTGGAGGGACCGGCCTGCAATGCCACTTCCAGGGGGCGCAGAACGGGTTCGCCAATGATTGCGAATTCGGAAAGGGTTGTCGCCGTTCTTCCGATCCGGCCGAGCACTACAACTCACCGACAACCGCGCCACCGGCGGGCGCCTGTACCTACACCGAATGGGTGGCGTTTGACGACGGCAATGACCATATTTTCCCGGAAGACCCTCCTGGACGCCCCATCACCATCCCCACCCATTGCCCCGATCCGCCGGGCGGCTGCCAGGTGCAGAACAACTGGGGAAACCACAACAGCCCACCGTTCGGCGCGCCGTTCTTCATCAATGCGCCCGAGGGCTATTTCCCGCTGCGGCTGTCGAATGGCAGCGGGACGGGGCTGGTCGGCGTGCTGCCGGCGGAGTCCAGCAGCAATCGCGATAAAGGCAGCACCAAGACCCGCAAGAGCTACGCCCTGCCTGGCGGGGTGAGTGCCGTGACTCTCGTTGCCAAGCTGGCCGCGGGTGGACGCGATCAGGGCCACGAAATGATTCAGCTTCGTGGCCTGGGCTATCGCCTTTCCTTCGGCGTGAACGGTGAGATGGACAGCGAAGATCTGGGCAAGTTCGGCTACGGCAAGGAAGACGCGGACACCCGCATCTTCGATGGCCACACCGTGCAGGTCGCCCTCCCCGAGCAGGGCGTCTGGGGACCGCAGGAGGGCGAGTTCTTCGTGCTTCGCGTCGTCTTGCGCAGCAACGGCACTTACCGTGCATGGCTCAATGAAGGGGTCGCCGAGGCGTCGGGCTCCATCGCCAGCTTC
>BTUC01000259.1:0-10150 GCA_045863575.1 Phycisphaerae bacterium | reverse complement strand
GGAATCAGCACGGCCGTCTATCTCGAGGGCATCGCCGACGCCGCTCTGACTGCCGAAGCCTTCGGCGAGCAGGGGCGGGCCGAACGATACCGGGCAGCCACGCGCCACGCGGCCCGTTTCGTGCTCCAACTCCGCTTCAAGGAGGAGGAAGCCTTCTACGTTCAATCGCCCCGCGACGTCGTCGGTGCGATGCGCAACTCGCCCATCGACCCGACGCTCCGTATTGACCACGTGCAACACGGCCTGGCCAGCCTGTTGAGCGCAGCCGAGGTCTTGAAGGATTGAGCGGATATGTCAGAATGCATGCCGGACAGGACCCACCCGCTTTAACCGAGGTTCAAAGCCTTATGCACACCGCCCCCCGATCACGAGTTTCTCAGGCATTTGCGGGCGTTTTCATACTCTCGGCGCTGACCGCCGGTTGCAGTCCCATCAACTGGGAACGTGACTATCAGACGGGCCTGCAACGCAGTATTGAGACCCGCCAGCGAGCCGTGCTTCTGTTCACCTCCGCCTTCGATTCCGGCAGCGCTGCCATGGACGCCGAAGCGTTCGAGGACAAGCACGTGCAGGAGCTCATGCGGCGCTTCGTGCCCATTCGACTGGATGTCGTGGTGAACAAGCGTCTCGCCGACCAGCTCAACGTCCAGAGCACGCCGGCATTCTTCATCATCCGCCCGGACACCTCCATCGCCGGAGCACACATCGGAGTCATGGACGCTGATCAATTCCGGCGCTTTCTCATCAAATACAGCCTCAACTGAACTGCTTCCTGTTGGCGACTCCCGGGTCTGTGGCGGTCGGCCACCGTGCCGGCCGTTCTGGCCAGCGAACGGCCGGCACGGAGGCCGTCCGCTACGGAACCGACGAACTGGAAGGGGGCGCTGGAGCGTCGGCTGCAGCAATCGGGGGCCTGCCAGCGATCGAGCTCAGCGCTTCGAGTCCGAACGATCATTCTACATAGAAGTACACTTGTACCTCATTTGAGGTCCGAAATTCTCCGATTGTAGGCACAGCTTGCAGCCCAGTTCTACGGGAGTTGCGTCTCAACTCTCGAGTCCACTGTGGTTTAAGGAGAAGCCGGATGTTGACAGGTGTTCAATCGCGATACGGCCTGGGGATCTGCCTGCTGGTCCTGGGGTCGTTGTACCCAGCCTCATCTGCGTCCGGGCAGTTTGAGTATGGCTGCGGTCTGTTACCTTGGCTTCCCGGCTGTACCCCGCCAGCGCCGCAACAGCAGGTGGATCCAACGTCTCTCTTCGGGTTGGAGGATGGACGTTATGCCACGCTGGGTGTTCAAGGGGTCGCGGGTGCCTCGCGCCTTACCCTGACCGATGTGGTTGTCGCCGACTCGGTGATTACCCAAGTCGGCGGTGGAACGCTCGAGTACGCCGGACCAATGGCCGAACTGATCGGCCGCGTGTTCACGATCAAGGCCGGAAGCTCGAATGGAGCCACGCTGCGCCTCACCGTCAATTTCCGGGTCCCTCAAATGCTGGGCGGCATGTCCGCCGAGATGCAGTTTGTCATCGCCGACGGCCGAATCGCACCCGTTGGTCTCAGGATCGACATTCCCGGGACGATCAAGCGAGAAGCGTTCACCATCGAGAAGGCTTACCTGGAGATACTGCCCGAACAGGGCAAAGTCGGTGGCGGGGGCCTGTTTGCCTTTGAGCCGATGGAGAAAACCTTCGGCGGGTGGATCGACTTCCGCGCGGGCATCGGGCCTGAAATTGCGGGTCAGCGGGTGGACGTGACCAAATTCGGCGCCGGCGCCGGCAGCCTCGGTATTCCCATTGGCACCACCGGTGCCTATCTTCAATACCTGTCCGGCATCGTGGAGAACAGCGCCGGGCTCAGCGACCCTGAGAACTGGGGTCATTCAACCTTCACCGGCGAGTACGAGATCACCCTGGGGCCATCGTTCAAGCTCGGGCCCAAGACCGTCGACGCCTACGTCATCAGCGGCCAGGGGAACTGGAGTGTTCACAGCGGCGCGTTCGACCTGACCGGCACCGGCAAGCTGTTCGACGTCATTCAGACCACCAGTCTGCGCGCTCATTACGCTCCGCCGTTCGACATTTCCGCCGAAGGCAACTTCGATGCAGGGATCTATACCGGAAGCATAAAGCTGCACCAGGCCAACAGTTCGTTCACCGGGAGCCTGAAAGGACATCTGGGTATTCCCAAGAACATCCCCGTGGTCGGTGGATTCAGTCTCGCCGATGTGGGGGCCACGCTCAATAATCTGGCCTTCCACGGCACCGCGTCCGTCCAGATCACCCCCGCGATTCCGGAGGTGTGTATTCCGGCGGTCTGTGGAAACGTTCCGCCCTGTTTCTCCACGTGGGGTTGCTGGGATCTGTGTCGGGACTGTGTCCTGGGTGTGTGCGGTCCTCGCATTCGACCCTGCGACTGTTACACCAAAGAGATCTGCGGCCCGCGGGTCTGCACGCCGGAGGTGTGCACTCCGGCCGTCCCCGCCGTCAAGGCCTCTTTCGGTTTCACCTTTGATGCGAGTTCGGGGCACTTCGACTTCAGCGTCAGCAAACCGGTGGGCGATGGCTCCGAGTTGCCCCTGGATGCGCCAGGGTTCACGTTCCTGACGAACTGGCAGCCACTCGCGCCGTCGGCGGCCGATTCCGCTCAGGCGATTCCCGCGGCTGCGTCCGCGCAGGTCTTTACACTGGACCGAGCGGCCCCTGGTGTCATCTTCCGCGCGGCCTACACCAACGCACAGGCGACGGAAGTATCCATGAAAGTGGTCACGCCCGGTGGAATGACGCTTGCTTCCCAGGATGGCGCTTTGCCGGCAGGGTTCCCGAACCATTATGGTTACAGCCGGTTCAACCCGGATGCCCTCGAGCAGGTCATCATGCTGGTGGACCCCGCTCCGGGCGCCTACCAGGTCACAGTTGAAAACGCTGATGCTCTCGGTGAGGTCTCCATCCAGGCCCTGGTTCAGGATGCGCCGCCACTATGCGGGCCGGTGTCCGTTGCACCGGGAGCTACCGAAGGTCAATACCTGGTCACCTGGGCCAATCCCACCTCCGGCGCCGTCGGCATCTACCTGGACCCCGAGCGCGGCGGCCACGATGGATTCCTGGTGGCCACGATAGAAGCAGCAGCGAATACCGGCAGCGCGGTCATCGATACGACGGCCTTGGCCGTTCCGGACGGCCACTACTTTGTTGCCCTCACCGCCGAGGACGGCGTCAACCCGCCGCAGCACTGCGCGTCGGATCAGGTCATCCTGGTCGAACCCCAGGGAGGCCCGGAACCCGTTTCCGGCATACAGTATCTCGCCGACGACGGCCGTGTGGTTATCCGCTGGCTGCCCAGCCCCACGACAGACGTCGTCGGTTATCTGGTGCAGTACACCCACGATCACGAGGACATCGGAAGCTTCGACGCGGAGGTTTTCGTACCGGCCGAGGGACAGTCGGAGCTGACCGCGGAAATCAGCGGCCTGACCAATGGAATGGCGCTGCTGGTCCGGGTGCTGGCCGTGGGAGCTGACATGCACCGTTCGGCGCCTTCCGAGATGGTGCGGGTGACACCGCATGTCGACGGCGTGCCCAGTGTTCCTGAGATCACCTCCACACCGGATGGTGATGCGACCGTCGGCTATGCGTACCTCTACGTACCATCGTTCTCGGACTTCGATCCGGCCGAGTCATACGGGTGGACACTGGAGCTCGCTCCCGTGGGCATGTCCATCGATGTCGCCAGCGGGTTGATTCAATGGACCCCGAGCGCGGACCAGGTCGGCTACCACGATGTGATCGTGCGCCTCAGCGAAGTCGGCGGCGAGATGCAGGTGGCGACGGTTCAGGCGTTCCGGCTCCATGTGTACCCGGCCGACTACGCTCACGGACTGGAGCAGCATGCCTACTTCTGGCTCTCGCATCCGAACCACGACGCGCGGGCCGGTACGACCTATGGGTACGAACCGCACATCTGGGGACCCGACAGCAACTTCTATTACGAACTGCTGACCGGCCCCGAGGGCATGTGGGTCGATCCGGCCACCGGCCAGCTTTCCTGGGAAGTCCCTGCCGATGCCGAGAGCGCGTGGGTGCGATTGAGAGCCCTGGTCGGCGGTAAGCACAGCCTTGAACAGGACTTCTACCTCTTCGTCGAGAACTCCGACCACGCATACGTGGCCGAAGCGGCAGGGGGCGCCACTGGACAGCCACCGGCGGGGCCACTCTGCGGTCTGGGCGTCATGCCGGCCATGCTGCTGAGCCTGGCGGTCTTTGCCTGGTGGGGCGGACGGGCCAGGAGATAGCCGGCCGGACACGCTGAAACCACGAGCCCGTCTGATGCGGTTCAACCTTCCGGGTTGCCGCATCGGGCGGGCTCGATCCTGTTTTACTTCGCGACATTCGCCGGCGTCGGAGCCGACATCGCATAGGCGTTCCTTCCGAAACTGTTCGTGTCTTTCTGCAACTGTCCAAGTCTCCGACACTTATGTGCTGGCAATTGGCATTCTATATTGCCCGATTGCCGGCCACATCTGACCATTACGCTGCATTGGAAAAACTGGTTGACAGGCTGACGCTGGAGGTTAGAATGGGGCCCAGTTGAGACCGAGTCTCAGTTGCAGTTGGGCGAGCGGGTACCCAGCAGACAGCGGGAGTCTTAGCAGAACTGTTGTTTTTTCGGAGGCGTTTCGTGAGTTCAATATCGAAAAGTATTATATCGCCGGCCTTCCTGAGCGCCTGGTTATGCCTCGCTTCTTCCGGCTTAGGTGTGGAGGTCACCTTCGACCTACTGACCTGGAACGATCTGCAGGCAGCCCCTCAGCTGCCATCCGCGGCGAACCTGAAACCCTCGCCCATCTTGCCTGGCACAGGCGACTGGTTGATATTCACGCCGGATGATGTCGCCTTCCCGCTCGGTTCGAATCCGGCCGGGGCGCTCAGCCACAACTTCGCGGACCTGGCGGGGGCTGGCGGGCCGGGCTTCAACCAGGCACCTTCACTTTCCGGAAATCTCATTGTGGAATTCACCGGGAGTGGCCCCAGTTCCTGGCATGTGGCCGTGACCAGCCAGGCGTACACGGGACAGGCCTCTCCCCTGATCCTGATGAACCAGTTCCTGGTCACGCCGGGCAGCACCCCAACCCAGAGTCCGGTTTTCAACGTGGATGGTCTCGGGAACCAAGGCACCTGGTCCTCGTCCTCCGCCGGCAACTGGGCGTTCAGCACCCAGCTCGACTTCTACTTCGCGACCAACGCCGACGGCAATCCCTCCCCGGCAGACGTTGACGCGACTTTCAACGATCAGGCGCAAGAGGGCTATCTCATCCCCGTGGATCAGTTGAATCCGGCAGGCATGGCATCGGTGAACCTCGACGATTCCGCCGGCTTCTATCCTGGGGATTTCGAGCAGTACCTGCTCGACGAGATTGCGCCGCGGCTACCGGCCGATGCCACTTATCTGCTGGTCACTCAGATGGCTAAGGTCAACCCGCAGTACGCAGAAGCGGGGTTGCCCCTCACGAGCGCCAGCCTCATCGGCAACATCACGTTTGCCTACACGACTCAGGTGATTCCCGAGCCCGCATCAGCTCTGCTCCTGGTCGTCGGCGTGACCCTGTTGCGCCGGCGGGTGCCGGGCCGCGGGAGGCAGGGGTGAGATTGGCACGGTGGTCCGGTGTGCTTCCCTTCCGCCCACGTTGGGAGGGCCATTGAATGGAATGGACCATGAGAAAGACAAGCTTGGTATTCGGGAGAGGCTTCACGCTCATCGAAGTGTTGGTGGTAGTCGCGATCATCGGCTTGCTGGTGAGTATTCTGATCCCCTCCCTGAGCAAGGCGAGGGAGCAGGCGCGGAAGGCGGCCTGCCAGAGCAATCTCCATCAGGTCATGATCGGCTTCTTCGGCTACACCAGCCGGCTCGGCGAATATGTACCCCGGGCGGCCGGTCACGAGCTGGGTGGCAAGACCGGGCGCGTCGGACTCGTCGATCCCTGGCTGCCGGCGATGATGTTTGGAGGCGGGCTGCCGGCCGACCAGCGGCCCTTGAACCGCGAGATCGGCAAGGCCTATGACCTGTTTCGTTGCCCGGCCGACAAGGGTGAGCCGCTTTGGTGGTTCGACACGGAAGGCTACCAGGCCACGTCTACGGCTTTTGATCTATACGGCAGCAGCTACTTCTATGCGTCCGGGTACAACCGCATGATTGGCGTGATCGAACCGATGGGGCTGGCCAAGCTCGTCGGGGTGGAATTCGCCTATAAGCGATTCCAGGCGAGCATGCTCCCGAACGGTGAGTCGGTGAAAGTGTCCTTTTATCCGCGGCCGGCCAAGAAAGTGGTCGTCGGCGATGTTCCTATCTACCGCACCATGCCCGGGGTCATCGCCCCCAATCGGCGCGCCCAGTGGCACCGGCAGGACGCCCGTGATTTGTGGGCCAACGCGGCTTTTCTCGACGGGCATGCGGAATTCGTGAAGGTGTTTCCGTACGACGGTACGAGGTATCAGGGCACCAGTACTTCGCCGGATCCGGGGAATCCATATTACTGATGATGGCGCTACCCGGAAAAACATGGTTGTGGTCGATAGTCGCGGGGATGCTGCTGATCGCGGGCGTGATCTGGCTCAACCGCCCGCGCGGTTTTGATGAGCAAGCTCTTCGTGATGTCTCCGGTCTGGAAGTTCGGGAGGTGAGCTGGCGACCGGTCCCCAACGGTTACCGGGTTGCGGCCGTGCTCACCAATCGCGATCAGCGATGGGCGAGCTCGGTGGTACTGATCGCCAGAGTTCTGGATGAATCGGGCATGCTGCTGGGAACCAATCCGCTGATCAATGTGCTGAACATTCCCCCGCAGGGCAGCAGGGGATTCGAGACCGTGGTTCCAGCCAAGTCAGCCCGAGGCCAGATAAAGGTCACCATCGAGCCTGCGGTGGTGAGCTGGAAGGAGTGATCATATGAATGCAGCGCAATGCTCTCTGGACGCCGGCGTCTCGGTCGAGAAGCTGGCGGGACACGTATTCCTTGCCCGGATGGGTAAGAAGCTTCTCCGGCCCGGCGGTCGACGAGCCACGGAGCAGTTGTTCGAGCTGGCCGGTCTGGAGCCGGGCCAGCGCGTGTGCGAGATCGCGACCAATCGAGCCGTGACGGCCATCGAACTCGCGGAACGCTTCGGCGTGCGGGTGGACGGCGTGGATGCCAGCCCTGAGTTCCTGGCCCTGGCGAGAGACAATATCGCCGCGCACGCGCTCGCGGACCGGATTCAGGTGCACGTCGGCAAGGGCCACGAATTGCCCTTCGAAGACAACACCTTCGATCGTGTCACTGCCGAGGCCGTCGTGACCATGCTGCCGCCCGAACAGAAGCTGGCCACGCTTCGAGAGGCGGCAAGGGTTCTCCGGCCCGGCGGATGCCTGGTCATCCATGAACTGGCGTGGTCGCAATCCGACAAGGCGATCCGGGCGGATTTGGTCAAGACCATTCAGCACGCCGCCTGGCCCATGACGGACGACGAGTGGCGCAGCATCCTGGCTCAGGCGGGGCTGTCATTCGCTGACTCGCGTACGGGGGAGATGTCGCTCATGTCGCCGACCGGGCTGCTGCGCGACGAGGGCGTCGGTGGCGTTGTCCGTATCCTGTGGAACATCCTGCGGACGCCCGGTGCGAGGACCCGCTTCAAGAGCATGGCGCGGTTCTTCCGGCTCCATCGGGAAGGATTCCATTACATCGTACTGAAAGCCACCAAGTCGGGTGACTGATGGATTGTCGTAAATCCAAAAGGAGTGATCTGCATGCGCAAGTCGCTGTTCGTTGTCGGGTTGCTGATCCAGGCGGAATCGGTTCCGGCCGTGGTGCTGCCCTTCGACTTGCTCACGTGGGATGACGCCCAGGCCGTCCCGACGCTGCCGTCTGCCGTGGGGCGGAAACCTTCGGCCGCATTCCCCACGCACGGTGACTGGCTGGTGTTCACTGCCGACGATGCCCAACTGCCCGCGGCTTACAATCCCCGCGGCGGGATCAGCCATAATCTTGCGGACATCACCGGCACGTCGGGATCGGCGTTCAACATGGCCCCCTCTCTATCCGGGACCATCGTGCTCGAGTTGTCGCACCACGGGTGTGCGTCATGGGCGGTTCAGGTTACCCAGCTGCATTACGCCGGTCAGGCGACTCCGTTGGCGAACATGAATCAGCTCCTGGTAACCCCCGACGGTCCGGCTGCTCAAGATCCTGCCTATCAGATCGATGGTTTGGGCAACAACGGCCTCTGGTCGCCGCTGGCCGTGGGCAATTGGGCGTTGAGCTTTCGGTTGGATTTTTACTTCGCGACTAATGCCGACGGCAACGATTCCCAGGAGGACATCGATGCGACGTTCAACGACGCGGCGCAGATCGGGTACCTGATCCCGGTGGACCGGCTGACGCCGGAAGGCTTGGCCGAGGTAAACCTCATCGATCCCGCCGGCTTTTTTCCCGGTGATTTCGAGCAGTATCTACTAGACGAGATCGCGCCGCGTCTTCCCGGCGAGGCGACTTACCTCCTGGTCACCCAGATGGCCAAGACGAACCCCGGCTATGCCGAATTGGGTTTGCCGATCACCACCAGCAGCCGGATTGGCAATACGACCTTCGCCTACACGTCGCAGACGCTGCCGGCATCTGCTCCAGCGGACTTTGACTGCGATGGTGACGTGGACATTGATGATCTGGAGCTGTTCGAGACCTGCGCCTCAGGCCCGGCCATCCCGCTGGCGGCCGGCTGTGAAGCGAGGGACTTCGATGAAGACAATGACGTCGACCAGGCCGATTTCGGTGTTTTCCAACGCTGCTACAGCGGTGCCGATCGTCCGGCCGAGCCGAGCTGCGCCATCTGACCAGCATCGCCCATTCTATGCAGGGAATTCAGCGGGATCATGATAACCGAACAGGTCGATTTCGGTCGCGTGATCGCGGACGAGACGTCTGATCTGCTCGAGGCTCGCCCTTCGCTGCGCGTCGTGGTCGGCGCGTTGCGCGGCCAGTTGGCAGACCGGGTGGTCCTCGGAGGTCAGTTCAATCTTGAGGTAGTACGCATCGCCGATGTGCAGCATCCATCGCGCGCCCTGCCGGATGGCCACGCCGCAGTGGCCGTGCGTGTGACCGAACAGGGGAATCAGCAGGATCTCCGACTCGAGTCCGACATCAAGTTTGCGCGCCTCCAGCCCAAACCATTGCTGTGAAGAGGGCGAATAGGTCTTCCACAGAGGTCCGTGGGCAAAATGCACGGGCACGTATCGCCAGTGGCCGCTCAGGGCGGCGGCATGCTCTTCCTGCGAGACATGCACCTGGGCGTGTGGGAAGTCGGCCAGCCCGCCGGTGTGGTCGGGGTCGCAGTGGGTGAGGATGATATGCTTCACGTCAGCGGCGGAGAATCCCAGTTGCTCGACCTGCCGGACGGCCGTTTGCCGCTCGTCGAAGTGAAAACCGACTGCGTCGATGAGCGGCTGACCGAGTCGTTCCACCGGTTGCCGCACGTCCAGCAGGCCGAGTCCGGTGTCCACGAGGGCCAGACCGTTTCCGTCTTCCAGCAGCAGACAATGGCAGATAGCCTTAGGGTCCGGCGGGACCTGCATCGACCCACAGCATAGATGGTGAATTCGCGTCATTCGGCTCCTCGGCGGCATTGGCCCGTTCTGCGCAGCTCAGTCAAGCTGCTGATTCTAGTGCCCGTTCTTGTTGGCGACTTCCGCGCCTGTAGCGGCCGGCCTCCCCCCCTTGTGAAGGGGGGGCACGGGGGGGTACTACACGACACGGAGCTCGCGTTCACGGCCGGTGATCCGTGCGCTGAACGGCCGGCACGCCAGGCCAGCCGTTCGGCGCGCGGAGTATCGACGTCGAACGCTGGCTCGTTCGCGCCCCATACCCCCGCACCTCCTTTTGGAAGCGGGGGGAGAGCCCAGACGTCGCGGAACTGGCGAACTGGAAGGGGCACTCGCCCGGAGTTGATCATGGACAATTCTGCCTGGCCCATTGCCTTGTCGGCCAGCCCAGCTTAGAACAAGGCGCTTCTTGGATTCTGATGACGAGGTGAAATCATGAATGGCTGTGCAGGGGCGGCTTTGCGGCTGGGTGCGTTGTTCCTTTTGATGACCGGGTCGGCCTTCGGTGCGATCGAAGAGGCCTGGACGCC
>BTUC01000258.1:0-10201 GCA_045863575.1 Phycisphaerae bacterium | reverse complement strand
CAATCTCGCTCCGCTCATCGGCAATGCCGGCTTCAAGCCCTGCGCGTTCAGCATCTCAGTGGGTAACCCACCGGGCGATCCGACCTACATGAACCTGATGATCGACACCATCGTGCCCGCACTGCGCGCCTGCGACCAGCACAACGGCGGCTGGAGCTATCACTCCTACACCATCCAGTACACGCAGGATCTGAACACGGAAATCTGGTACTCGCTGCGTTACCGGCAGTACTATGCCCGCTTCGCCCAGCTCTATCCGGATCTGGCGGATCTGCCGCTGATTCTCACGGAGGGAGGCGTTGACGGCCAGGCAGTGCCGGGCGGACCGGGCTGGAAGGCCTACAGCCAGAGCCAGTATGAGAGCTGGCTCCTCTGGTTCGACCAGCGCATGCTGGAAGATCCCTACGTCATCGGGTGCACACTCTTCCAGAGCGGCGATTTCGGGGGCTGGTTCTCGTTCGAGCTCGAGCCGGTGGCCGGGTGGATCTCCAACCGCCTCATCACGGCCGTGCCTCCTGGGCCCACCATTGGCCTCAACCCGACCACGTTGACCCCCAGCGTGGTCCAGGGCTCAAATGCCCCGAACCAGACCTTCACCGTCACCAACACCGGGACGGGAACGCTCAGTTACAGTATCTCCGACAATGTGTCCTGGCTTTCCTGTAGTCCCTCGAGCGGTACCAGCACCGGTGAAGCCGATACGATTACCGTCTCGTATACCACCAGCGGTCTTTCGGCCGGGACGCATAATGCCACCATTACCGTTACCGATCCGAACGCGTCCAACAGCCCCCAAACAATCGGCGTAACTCTGACCGTCACTGCCTCGGGCACCATCGCCGAGGACTTCACGACCATGCCTTCCTGGTCGTCCACTTTCAACGCCACCTGGGGTTCGGCAGCCACCTGGTCAATCGTCAGCGGCGGACAATCAGGTAATTGCCTCCAGGCTGCGCGCAGCAGCCCCGGTTCCTCCGCTCGGGCGAAGGTCTATACCATCGCGGCCAGCACAAGCTACACCGTCTCGGTTTACATCCGTTGTCCCAGCGGCTCTTCCTACTGGGCGGAGACCGGCTATCGGCTGGGCAGCCACACCGCCCAGGACTTCGACACCAACGTCGCCGCCTGGACGATGATCAAGAAGTTCGCCAGCGACGGAACCAATGGCAACGGCGACTCCTGGACGCAATACAGCGCCTCGTTCTACAGCGGAGCCAACACGCAGGTCAGCGTGGGGTTCAAGCTCGGTTCCTCCAGCGGGACTGGCCCCACGGTCCGCTGGGACACGCTGCGCATCACGCCGTCTGCCGCCACGCCGACGATCAGCCGCTCGCCGTCCACGCTGTCGCCTTCCTGTGCCCAGGGCACCAATGCGGCGAACCAGACGTTCACCGTCTCGAATTCCGGCACAGGGACGCTGAGCTACTCGATCAGCGACAATGTGAGCTGGCTTTCCGTTACGCCGACCAGCGGTACCAGCACCGGCGAGGTGGACACCATCACCGTCAACTACTCAACGAGCGGTCTGGGGGTCGGGACGCACAACGCCACCATCACCATCACCGACCCGAACGCGAGCAATAACCCGCAGACTATCGCGGTCACGCTGACGGTGACGTCCTCGAAGATTACGGTGGCCGAGGACTTCGGCTCAGTGCCGAGCTGGACGAGCAGCTTCGACGCGGCCTGGGGCGGGGCGGCCAGCTGGTCGGCCGTTACCGGCGGCCAGTCAGGCAACTGCCTGCAGGCGACGCGCTCCAACACCGGCTCGTCGGCCAAGGTGAAGGTGTACAACATTTCCGCCAACAGCAGCTACACGATTTCGATTTACATGCGTTGCCCGAGCTCGAGCAGCTCCTACTGGCGGGAGTGCTACTACAAGCTGGGCAGCCACACGGCCCAGGACTTCGATGCCAACGGCGGCACGTGGACGGAGATCAAGAAGTTCTCCAACACGGGCACCAACGGCAACGGCGACACCTGGGTGCAATACACCAAGACTTTCAACAGCGGGTCCAACACGCAGATCAGCGTGGGCTTCAAGACCGGCAACGGCTCCGGTACGGCCCCGACGATCAGATGGGACACGCTGAGGATCCAGTAGGCACACGCGGATGGCGGCGGGTGCGCTTACCCGCCGCCGTCCGTCCGTTCGAAGCGAGCCGACTCGACACCCCGGGTCCCTCAGGCTGGTGCCCGGACTTGGAGATCCGCTTGGTTTTATCTGTAATGCAGGAAGGAGCAGGACGTGGTGAGAATCAGGACGGTATGTTTAACTTCAATCGCGGCCATCGCGCTGTCGGCCGGTGGTGCCTGGGGACAGCTCGAGATTACGTCGGTCTCGGTCAATTCCTCCACGGTGGGCCTCTACGAACTCTTCGAGGTGCGGTTCAATCTCAACCAGGACTACGCCAACGAGTTTGACCCTGATCAAATCGACGTGGTGATGACGTTTACGGGCCCCTCGGCCGTTCAGCGGCAGATTCCCTGCTACTGGACGAACCAGAGCCCGGCCTGGCGGGCCAGGATCGCACCGCTGGAAACCGGCGCTCACACCTGCGTGATCTACGCCTCGGACAGTCTCGGACGCAGCGATACGCACACGGTCAACTTTACGGCCACAACGTCTTCAAGCAAGGGCTTCATCAAGCGGGATACGAGGAATCCGTACTACCTCGCGTTTAGCAACGGGTCGCCTTACACGCCCATCGGGCATAATCTCTGCTGGCAGTTCCGGAGCGGCTTTTACGACGATTACCTGACCAATATGGGCCTGCACGGCGAGAACTGGTCGCGTCTCTGGTTGTGCGACTTCGGCCAGGGCATCGAGTGGGGACACGATCAGGAGCCGGAGTACATGGGCCTGGGTACCTACTCGCAATCCAACTGCGTGCAGCTCGAATGGATGCTCGACTACGCTCTCCAGAGAGGCATTTACTACCAGTTGTGCCTGGATTCGTTCACCGCCTGGAACCATGACACCTTCGCGAGCTGGGACGTGAACAAGTACAACACGGCCAACGGCGGCATGTGCAGCATACCCATTGCCGTCTTCAGCAATGCGGCCGCCAAGGAGCTGTACAAGCAGCGCTATCGGTACCTGGTGGCCCGCTTCGCCTGGCACCCTGGCGTTCTGGCCTGGGAGTTCTGGAACGAGGCCGATGCCATCGGCTCCGGCGGCCCGTGGGAATACACCTACCACCAGAATCGGACGGTGGCGGCCGCCTGGCACGCCGAGATGGGCGCGTACATCAAGTCCATCGATCCTTACCAGCACCTGATTACCACCTCGTTCGTCTACCCCTTCCAGGAGGCGGATCTGTATCCCGAAATCTGGAACCTGCCGGAAATGGATCTCGTCAACCTGCACCAGTATGACATCAACGTGCCGGTCAGCCACTCCGACATGATCCTGGCAGCCCGGCAGTTCAACAAGCCGATCATCTTCGGCGAAGGCAACATGAGTCCCGTCGGGCAGAACCAGGAGAGCATGGACCCTGGCGGAGGAACGCTTCATACCCAGAACTGGGCCGGCCTGGTCATGGAGGCCGGAACCGTCATGTCCTGGTGGTGGGACGGCTATATCCATGACGACAATCTCTATCATCGATGGGACGGTGTGGTGGCGTTTGCCCAGGGCGAGGACTGGGCCCCGCTGAACATGGCTCCCATTCAGGTCACCCGGCTGACCGGCCCGACCAACATGAAGTATTACGGCTCAGCGACCACTGATCATGCGATTCTGTGGATCCATAACCTCACCGGCGGCCAGGTCACCGATCTTTCGTTCAACCTCCCCCAGGTCACCGTGAACTCCGTCCAGGCCGAGTGGTGGAACACGGGCAACGGAACGGTGATCCAAACCACGACCGTCACGCGGCAGGGCGGGGTTCTCACGTTCAGTTCCCCGGCGATCTCGGGTGACATTGCATTGAAGGTGAGGCCAACAGTACCGCAGCCGACCATCGCCCTTTCCAAGTCAACCCTGAATCCCACGGCGACCCAGGGCAGCAACGCGCCGGCCGATTCCTTTACGGTACAGAACTCCGGCAGCGTAACGCTGAGTTATTCGATCAGCGACAACGTGAGCTGGCTGTCGTGCAGCCCGACCAGTGGCACCAGCACGGGTGAGGCGGACACGATCAATGTGACCTACTCGACCAGCAGCCTGGCCGTGGGAACCCACAATGCCACCATCACCGTCTCCGATCCCAACGCGACCAACAACCCGCAGACCATCGCGGTGACGCTGAACATCAACCCCGTCGGCGGAGCGGTCGTGTCGGAGGATTTCGAGAGCATGCCATCGTGGACGTCGACTTTCGACGCCTCGTGGGGCGGCCAGGCCTCCTGGTCGATCGTGTCGGGCGGCCAGAGCGGCAATTGCCTGCAGGTCAACCGCAGCAATAACGGCTCCTCGGTAAAGGCCAAGGTCTACAACCTCAGCACGAACACCGATTACACCATTTCCGTGTACATCCGGTGTCCGAGCGGAACGGCTACGTACTGGGCCGAGTGCGCCTACAAGCTGGGCAGCTACACGGCCCAGGACTTCGATCAGAATGGCGGCACCTGGACCATGATCAAGAAGTTCGACAACGCCGGCGTCAACGGCAACGGCGACGTCTGGACGCAGTATCAGTTGTCCTTCAACAGCGGCGGCAACAGCCAGATCAGCGTGGGCTACAAGCTGGGCCGCTCCGGCGGCACGGCGCCCACGGTGAAATGGGATACGCTGCGGGTCACGTCCGCGGGCGGGTCGCCGACCATCAACCGTTCCCCGACCACACTCTCGCCGTCCTGTACGCAGGGCGTGAACGCCACCAACCAGACGTTCACGGTCGCCAACAGCGGTGCCGGCACGCTGAGTTATTCCGTCAGCGACAACGTGAGCTGGCTGTCGTGCACACCGACCAGCGGCACCAGCACCGGCGAACAGGATACCATCACCGTGTCCTACACGAGCAGCGGCTTGACGGCCGGCACTTACAACGGCACCATCACCATCTCCGATCCGAATGCGACCAATAACCCGCAGACCATCGCGGTGACCCTGACGGTGAATCCGCCGCCCCCGAATATTGAGCGGTCGCCGGCCACACTGGCTCCCTCCTGCACGCAGGGATCCAATGCGTCGAACCAGACGTTCACGGTTCAGAACACCGGTGGTGGCACACTGAGCTACGCGATCAGCGATAACCAGGCCTGGCTCTCGTGCAGTCCAAGCAGCGGCACCAGCACGGGGGAAGCGGACACCATCACGGTCTCATACACGACCAGCGGGCTCTCGGCGGGAACGCACAACGCCACCATTACCATCTCCGATCCGAACGCGACCAACAACCCGCAGACCATTGCGGTCACGCTGACGGTCAATCCCTCCAAGCTCACGGTGGCCGAGGACTTCAACTCGGTGCCGAGCTGGACGAGCAGTTTCGATGCGGGGTGGGGCGGGGCGGCGAGCTGGTCGAGCGTATCCGGCGGCCAGGCGGGTAATTGCCTCCAGGCCACCCGATCCAATGCCGGCTCGTCGGCCAAGGTGAAGGTGTACAACATTACCGCCAACCAGAGTTACACCATCTCGATTTACATGCGTTGCCCGAGCTCGGGTGATTCCTACTGGCGGGAGTGCTTCTACAAACTGGGTAGTTACGGCGCCCAGGACTACGACCAGAACGGCGGAACCTGGACGGAGATCAAGAAGTTCTCCAACACAGGCGCCAACGGCAACGGCGATACCTGGGTGCAGTACAGCAAGACGTTCAACAGCGGATCCAACACGCAGATCAGCGTGGGCTTCAAGGCCGGCAACGCGTCCGGCACGGCTCCGACGATCAAGTGGGACACGCTGAGGATTCAGTGAGTTTTGAGCCGCGGGGGGGCAGTCTGCCCGCCTGCGGAACTGAGTGGAACCGCGGAGCGGCTTACCGTGTGGGATGGGGCTTGCAGCCCGTCATTGACCGGCAAGATGCCGGTCCCACACCATGACTAATCTGCGTTCCTGCTTAGCCGTGGTGCATTGACAGGCAGGGCGGGTCCGACGCCATCGGGCCCGCCCTGGTCATGCGCTGCGTGGGAGGCCGGTTCGCCGCCGTGCCCGCGGTGGGGTGTTCGCGCGAGGTTTTCGTATAATGGCCCTCACCGTTCGGATCAGACTCCAGATGAGGAGGCGAGATGTCGCTATTTCGCGTGATGACGTGTGTGACCGCGGGCGTGGGCTGGATGGCCGCGGGTCTCTCGATCGCCGCGGAGACCACCCGGCCCAACGTGCTCATTCTGCTGACCGATGATCAGAGGGCCGACACCATTGGTGCATTGGGCAATCCGGTGATTCAGACACCGGCGCTGGATTCTCTGGCCCGTAGCGGCTTCGTCTTCGACAACGCGTATTGCCTGGGGAGCAATGTGCCCGCCGTTTGTCTGCCGAGTCGCAACATGCTGCTGAGCGGCCGTGCCTACTTCCGCTGGAGTGGCCCGCAGGCCCCGGCTGACCAGCCGAACCTGCCCGTGTCGTTTAATGCAGCCGGTTATGAAACCTACCACCACGGCAAACGCGGCAATTCCGCCCTGTTGATCCAGGAAAAGTTCAACACCAACAAGTACCTTCGGGATGACCTGGATCGCCGTGCCGGCGGCGCGCCGGGTAAGACCATTGTGGATGACGCCATCGAATTCCTGAAGCGCCGGCCGACCGACCGGCCGTTCTGCATGTACCTGGGCTTCTCCAACCCTCATGATCCGCGCGTGGCCGCGCCCAGGTATCTGGAGCTGTACCGGCGCGAGCAGATCCCGCTGCCCCCCAGTCTCATGCCGCTGCATCCGTTCGATAACGGCGAACAACTGGTTCGCGATGAGCTGTTGGCGCCCTGGCCGCGGACATCCGACGAGATCCGTCGCCACCTGCACGAGTACTACGCGGTTATTACCGGCCTTGACCAGCAGATCGGTCGGCTGCTGAAGACGTTGGATGACCTCCGGCTTCGCGAGAATACCATTGTGGTCTTCTCTTCGGATAACGGGCTGGCGCTTGGCGGCCACGGTCTGATGGGCAAGCAAAGCCTGTACGATCACAGCGCGCAGGTGCCGCTCATCTTTACCGGTCCCGGCGTCAAGCCGGGGCGCAGCGACGCGCTCGTGTACCTCCTGGACATTTTCCCCACGCTCTGTGAACTCGCGGGAATAGCCCTCCCGGACAACCTGGATGGCAAAAGTGTCGCGCCGGTGATGAGGAACGAACAGAAACGCGTTCGCGACACGCTGTTCCTCGCCTATCGCGACGTCCAGCGGGCGGTGCGCGATGCTCGCTGGAAGCTGATTCGCTACCCGCATATCGATCGGATTCAACTCTTCGATTTGCGAAGCGACCCCCACGAGATGCGGGATCTCAGCGGCCGGCCAGAACAGGTCGAGCGGATTGCAGCCTTGATGTCCGAGCTCAAAGGGTGGCAGCGGCGGCTGGGCGACTCGACGCCCCTGATCGTTGAGACTCCAGCGGACGCCGGCTTCACTCCGCCGACAGGGGAAGAGCTGGACAAGCTGCTGAGTCGCTGGAAGATGAAAGCGCCCGCGGCTAACGTAGAGAGCGCCGGTGACCCTTCACGCTGAACAGGCCGCGGATCTGGCCCACGTCAGCCGCGATTCCGGGCATTCGTTTCTATTGCTCTGGGTCGGGGCGCCTCAGGCTCCACGGCCAAACGTGATGATGGGCGTCCATGGCGCCGGGCTGGGCGGCGTCAGACGCCGGGCGGCGGCCACGGCATCGATTGTCTCTTCGTCAATCGGCGCAGGACGGGTGGCCGGGTTGTGGGCGGCCGTCCCGGGAGCACCGAGAACGGCCATGAGCCAGAGGACGACAACCAGTACAACTCCCACCGGTCCCAGCACGCCCCTTGATGTCCCCTGCGAGCGGTCCACGTTGCGGCTCCTTCCGGGTTGTCAGGTAACCTTTCTCGCTCCTGGCTGGGCCTGCCTGTCGCCCTTCCGGGCAGCTCAGCGGCCTCATCAGGCCAGACACTTGTCCCCGTAGTTAAGTTTGCTCATCCGGCGGCGGAATCTGTCGGTGATCGGCGAGTTAGCTGAGCCCTGAGCGCGAGCGAGGGGGGAGTGGTTGCGGAGGGCCCCTGGCGATCCGGCCCCCTCGCTTGCGCTCGGGGTTCTGAAACGCGGCCGGCGGCGGTTACAGTAGTCCTTGGCTCGGCAGGAACCTGCGAGTAACATCGGGCGTACTAACCGTGTCCAGCACGCTGCTGAAGCAATGGCGTTCTGGTCATAATTTAATTTCCGACAAGCACTTAGGTGCAGATTTGCGTCTGCGGTCCCGCAGTGTGGAACCCGTCTCGAGAGACCAGGTATGGCACATGACCATTTGAAGGAATCCATTGAAGCCCAGACCGGCCGATCCAGCCTCCTGCTGATCGCCACGTTCATGGGCGGCATTCTCGTCCTCAACTCGTTTATCGCGGAGTGGGTCTTCGAGGCGCAGGAAATCTCCTCGGCCTTTGCCTTGGCCAGTGCGATTCTGCTGGGAACGCCGCTGGTGGTTCATGCCCTCAAGCACCTGATGCACGGCCACATGCACATGGACGAGCTGGTGGCCATGGCCGTCATCGCGGCGGTGGCGATTGAAAAGTACCAGGAAGCCGGCGTCATCGCCTTCTTCATGATTATCTCCACGCTGATCGAGACGCGTACGGCGCTGGGTGCCCGGGCCTCGATCGAAGGGCTCATTCGCCTGACGCCCACCCGCGCCCGTCGCGTGAAACCGGACGGCACCGAGGAGGAGGTCGAGGCGCGGACCGTCCAGCCGGGCGAGGTCATCCGCGTCCGTCCGGGCGACAACATCGCCGCCGACGGCGTCGTGGTGCGGGGCGAGTCCACCGTCAACCAGGCCAACATCACCGGTGAGTCGTTGCCCGTGGACAAAGTCGAGGGCGACGAGGTGTTTAATGGAACCACCAACCTGACCGGCGCGCTTGATGTCCGCGTCACCAAGGCTGGCGCGGAGACGACCCTCGGGCGCGTTCAGAAGCTGATTCTGGATGCCGAACGCACGCGCATTCCGCTGATGCGGCTGATCGATCAGTACAGCTCCTGGTATACGCCGACCATTCTGATGCTGGCCGGCATCGTCATGTTTTTCACGCAGGGGGCGCAGGACGGTCCCGACGGGATCACCCGGGCGATTACCATGCTGGTGGTGGCCTGCCCGTGTGCCCTTGTGCTGGCCACGCCGACGGCCATGGTCGCGGCGCTGTCCTGCGCTGCGCGGCTGGGCATTCTGGTCAAGAACGTGGTCAACCTCGAAGGTGCCCGCAATCTCACCTCGGTCGTGTTTGACAAGACGGGTACGCTGACCACGGGCGAGCTGTCGGTGACGCAGATGCGGCCCGCGCCCGGCGTGGATGGTTCGGACTTGCTGAATACCGCCGCCTCGGCGGACCAGATGTCGCGGCATCCCAATGCCCAGGCGCTGGTTTCGGTCGCTCACCGGGCCAAGCTGCGGCTGCAGCGGCCGGAGAAGTTCGAGGAGATCGCGGGCAAGGGCGTTGCTGCCACGGTTGATGGGCGTGAAGTTCTCGTGGGCCGCAACACGTTCCTCGCGGACCGGGGCGTGGACATGAGCCTGCTTCAGGATGCTGAATTCCAGGAGCCCGAGGGTGTCAGCGTTCTTTATGTGGCCCGCGACAACAAGCTCATTGGCTGGATCGGCCTGGAAGATCGGACCCGTTCAGAGGCCCGCGAAGCGCTCGATGAGCTGCGCGAACTGGGCGTTCGCAGTCTGATCATGGTCACCGGCGACAAGTGGTCGGTGGCTCGCCGCGTGGCCGCCGAGATGGGGGCCACCGATGTGCATGCCGAAGTGCTCCCGGCTCAGAAGCTCGAGATCGTGGATCGGCTCAAGAGCAAACGTCATCGCGTGGCCGTCGTGGGCGACGGTGTGAATGATGCCCCGGCACTGGCCGCCGGAGACCTGGGCATCGCCATGGGGGCCGCCGGCAGTGATGTGGCCATCAATTCCGCCAGCGTCGCCCTCATGAATAATGACCTGCGCCGCCTGCCCTTCCTGATCCGTCTATCCCGCAAGACCGCCACCATCATCTGGCAGAATCTGCTGGGAGGCGTGCTCTTCATCGTCGTTCTGCTGACATTCAGCGCCATGGGGAAGGTCAACCCGATGCTGGCCGCCGCTCTGCATGCGGGG
>BTUC01000257.1:0-10220 GCA_045863575.1 Phycisphaerae bacterium | reverse complement strand
AGCGTGACATGGAAGGCAAGTACAACGACATGTACGCCAGCGGGACGGCCGTTAATATCGCCGAGTTCCACGAGGCCGTGACCGGCAGCAAGTGCGAGAACCGCACGGTCCCCGCCTCCGTGCGCAGCAACCTGACGGCCATCCTGGGCCGGACCGCCGGTTACGAAAAGCGCCCGGTCACCTGGAGCGAGATGATGAGCACGGCCGAGCGGCTCGAGGCGGACTTGGACGGGTTGAGAACGTGATGGCCTTGTCACTGTTCTTCTGATATATTGCATGAGCAGCAGCGCGTCCGCATCACTATAGAAACGTCCGAGCCGGATGAGGCGGAAAGGGCGGCTGCTCTCCAGCGGCTCATCAGCCGGCTGGGGCGAAGCCGCCTTTCATACGGCGGTCCTCTTCCGACGCGCGAGGAGCTGCACGAGCGTGATCGTCACCTTTGATACCCTGCATCGAGGGCGGCGTAGATCGGCTGTATACAGAAGATTTTCCGGGCAGATCGGCGCCTGAGGGGCTTGAACTGGTCAATCCATTCGATTGACTTCTGGGCATACTGATGCCTCATGCACCACCTTGCCTTCCGGCGCCTGCACCGCGACGATCTCGGCATCGCTTGAGCCCCTGGGTGTACTATCTGAGAAGCCCGCTGCGGAAGTTCCTGCCGCTGCTGATCGGTCTGCTGGTGCTGCTGTTTGCCGGCAGCGTCTGCTTTCACTTTCTCTACCGGGAGCGGGAGCTCGGCTACGCCGAGGCGCTCTTCGTGACCTGGTGTCTGGTGTCCGGCGAGCCGGCAGTCGACTTCCCACACCACCCGCTGCTGCGGGCGTTCTTTTTTCTTCTTCCGCCGCTGGGGCTGATCGTGATCCTCGACGGGATCGTGCGTTTCAGTTACCACGTTCTTCGCCGCGACGAGACCGCGGCCGAGTGGATTCGCGCCATGTGTCACACGATGTCCAACCACGTGGTCCTGTGCGGCCTGGGCAAGCTGGGCCTGCGGACGCTGCAGCAGCTTTTGGCTATGGGCGAGCAGGTGGCCGTCCTGGAAAAAGACCCGCAATGCCCGAACCTGGCCTACGCTCGCAAGCACGGCGTGCCCGTTCGCGTCGGCCATAGCCGCGAGGAGGGCGTGTTCGATGACCTCAACGTGTGCCAGGCCAAGTCGATCATCCTGGCCACCAACGACGACCTGGCCAACCTGGAGATGGCCCTCGACGCCCGCAAGATCCGCCCGGAAATCCGGGTGATTCTGCGTATTTTCGATCAGGAGCTGGCCGCCAAGCTGCGCGACTCGCTGGGCATGGAGCTGAGCTTCAGCACCTCCGAGCTGGCCGCGCCGCTGTTTGCCACCAGCTCGAGCGACCGCTCGGTGATCAATTCCTTCTACGTGGAGGGCCGGCTGCTGACCGTCTCGCGGCTGACGGTCCGGGCCGGTTCGGAGCTGGCCGGCACGCCCATCCGGGAATTGGGCCAGGGACACCACGTCTTCGTCCTCACGCACGTACGCGATGGGAACTCGACGTTCTTCCCCAGCGGCGAAACAGTTCTCTACCCCGACGATCAGATCACCGTTCAGACCGAAGCGCCCACGCTCAAGGAAATCCACCGCCTCAACGCCGACCCGGAACCGTATTGATGATGGAGCCCCGGAGGGGCGACAGACGGTAGCCCGGGGCGAAGGCGGGCGGTTCGCCCGCCGCAGCCCCGGGACCCGAGGTGCACCACCTCCCAGGAGAGCCCCGTAGGGGCGAAAGAACGGCGCGGGACCGATGGCGCACCGTCGCCCCACACCCTTGGATACGAATGCGAAGTTTCTGTCGCCCCTCCGGGGCTCGTGCCGGCGCTGCGTTCGGCACTTCCCCCGGGCTCACGCCCGGGGCTACCATCTGACGCCCCTTCCAGGGGCTTTCGGGCGGGCTTCGCTGGCTCGGGAGGTGCCATTTGTCTGCTGCTGAGTATGTCCACCGAAAACCGAAGGTAACGAGCCGCGGGCTTCAGCCCGCGCGGCCTCTCGAACTCGAAGAACGGCACTTTACCTATCGTGCGCAATCATTCAGGTCGTCATCCGCCTTCCGCCGGTTGGGTGGCCGCGTTCAGGAGATGCGTCTTGAGCGGGATGCCCTCGGACGAATCGTCCATCGCCGTCACCCGCCAGCCGCCGCGCGTTTTGCCCAGGATCAGGAAGAGATACCGCCCGCTGCCTTCCGGCCCGTCCACGCGGACGGCCGCCCGGTCGCCCTCCACCAGCGTCTCGCGGATGGCGGTCAGCCGCTCCTTATCCTTGGTGTAGACCTTCCGGATCTCCGCCGCCGACTTGAGCCACTGCTCGTATGTCAATCGCGGCGGCGACTCGATCACCAGGCTGCGGAGCATGTGCTCCCACCCTTCTGACCGAACGGCGCCCAGGAGGTTGACGGCGACGGCGTTCACCAGGCTTTCCTCTCGTCGGGTGGCATTCTCCTTGTACCGCCGGATGACATCAGGAGCGGATCCAATGGCTACGTCCAGCGGGGATTGGCCGTTCTGGTCGCGGATACCCGGATCTGCACCCGCGGCCAACAACAACTCGATGGTGGCATTCATGAAACCCGATCGGGCCGCGTGATGCAGGCACGTTTGGCCCTGGTTGTTGCGAGCGTTCACGTTGGCGCCATACGCCAGCAGCAGATCGGCCGCCATGGCCGCTGTCGAATCGCCGGAGTGCTCGACAGCAGCGTGCAGCGGCGTTGCCCCCCGCTCATTGACGGCCTCGATGTCCGCACCCGCGTTCAGCAGCGCTTCCATGACGGGCAGGTTGGCACGGTCCGATGCATTGTGCAGTGGCGTGGAGCCGTTGTTCCGGGCGTTGACGTCGGCGCCGCGCTCCAGCAGCATCTGGACCATCTCGGGGGAACCCCGCATGGCTACACTGTGCAGTGGTGTGCTGCCGCCCTCGTCCATGGACTTGACCTCGGCGCCATGCGCGAGGAGAACCTTGAACACATCCAGATGTGGGTTGGGGAACACGGCCGCGCTCAGTGGTCGCGTGCCGTTCTGCCCCGGTCCGTTGACGTCAGCGCCCGCTTTGATGAGTATCTCGACGGCAGCGGCATGGCCGTAGCGGGCCGCGCCAGTCAGTGGCGTGATGTTCTGCATACCCTTGGCATTCGGATCGGCGCCTTTATCCAGAAGATACTGAATGACCTCGACGTATCCGCCTAAGGCGGCTGTGTGCAGCACGGTCATGCCGGCGGCCACTGCCGATTTAGCTTTTTGAGGATCAGCCTCAACTATTCTCTGAACCACATCGAGCCGACCCACGCCGGCCGCCCCCAGCAGATCGAGTTCCGCTCCGTGCTTCGCCAGCAGTTGCGCCGAATCGGCATGGCCGGTCAGCACGGCCACCGTCAGAGGTGTGAATCCGCCAAAGGCGTTGGCATTCAGATCGGCGCCATGCTTGATCAGCACTTCGATGACGTTGTTCTGCCCTTCGCTGGCAGCGGTATGGAGAGGAGTTCCTTCCTTGCGCTGGGCATTGACCGCGTTGACGTTCGCCCCCGCCTTGATCAGCAGCTCCGCCATCTGTGCATAACCGTAGTTGCCGCATCGGTCCAGCGCCGTGTAGCCCTGGCTGTCCGCCACCTCAACTTCCGCGCCCCGATCGATCAGCATTTGAGCGAGCGGGAGATTGTTCCGCATGGCGGCTTCGAACAACGGCGGATACTTACTCTGGGCCGGATTCAGCAACTCGGGATAACGGTCCAGAATGGCCCGAACTCGCGAAGCCTTGCCCTCGGTGATCGCCCGCATGAGCGCTCCGAGCCGCTCCTCCGGCGCTTTGCTCGATAGGTCACCCTCCGGTGTCGAGGTGGCGGCTGCCGCGGATGGAGGAGGCGCCACGGCTTCCGTCTTCGCCGCCAGGTTCACCCTGGGAGCCGCACCGACAGTCACGTACTTCATTTTCGGCAACGGGCGTGGACGGATGGTGACTTCCAGCCGGTCGAAAACCGGCCCGATGAATCTCGCGTTCAACACAGCAAGCTGCCCCGCGGAAGTCAATGCCGCAAGCCGCATCGACATCGACTTCATGGCACGCTCGAGCTCCGTCATCTCCTTCAGGTGAATCATGGATCTTCCATGTCGTGTGACCAGCTCGCGCAGCGCGTCATCGGTCAGTTGATCGGAGGCCAGCCATCCATCCAAACCGAGCAGTGCCAGCCGGGTGCCGCGGACTGCCACAAGCGCGCCTCCATCGGCGTCATCGTAGTACAGATCACCCTCCTGCAACGTGCTGATCCACTCCTTCAGCGCGTCGCTCCCCTGGACGTCATCCGGCACGCTCTGCAGGTGGTTGCTGTCCATGCTCAGGATAGCGCGCCGTTTGAGATCGATGTCGCTGATAACATTCGAACGCAAACCGCTGCCGACCGAGCGGAAGGAGAACTGAAAGCCATCGATCCATGGCCCGCCGGCATACACGCGATCGTCAAATGGCGAGGGAAAATCACTGAGCATTTCCCGGCTGTACTGCACATTCCCCGCGGCTTGTGCCAGCCGGATGGGTATGTGTGGGAAGCGCTTCGTTTCCGGATCCGCTTCGACTGACCGCGTGAACCGTGCCCATTCGTCATCTTTCATGGACCGGTCGAAGAAGACGCAAAACGGATTCTGGAAAGCGTTCGCCAGTTCAGCGAGCACGGGATCGCGCGCGAACCTCGGATCCTCCGGCAGGTCGCCTATGAAATCGCGCATCCATTGCCGCTGTTCCTGCATCCGGGCGAGCTGGCCGGCATCGAGTTCGCCTCTGTTCATGGCTAGCCAGAGGTTCATCTTCAGCGAATCCACCTTCTGATCAAACTGGAGGTAGATATGTTCCGGATTCGTCTGGCCCCACCACCGGACCTCGTTTTCGACGGCCGCCAGCAGCGTTTCGCGGCGCGGTGAGGACATCGGCTTCGGTGGATGTGCAGTCACGAATTCGCGGAAGCTCGCCACGAGGGCGCGGACGTCCTGCTCAGTCAAGAAGGCCACCGGCTTGTCGCGCAGCATCCTCTCGATCCGCTCTGCTACCTCACCGGCAAAGCCTGCTTTCGACGGCGGATCAAGCCGCGCGGCCTCAGCATCATCGGCGGCGCTGGATGTCGCTGCCTGCGCGCTGCGGAGCGGCGATCGAGGCGCCCGACGTGCCAGCGTGACCAGCTCGGATGCGTACGTGCCTGCCTTGAACTGGAGCTTGTGCGGCCGATCCGGATCCATCTGGGGGTGATACACCTCCGGGTCGATAATGAACAGCCGCCGCTGGCCGGCGGGCAAGGGCGACGGGTCCAGGTTGCCCCCGAGACCCAGCACCTTGTGCTCTACGTCATCTACCATCAGCGGCGCGCTCAGGACAGAGATCACGTTCAGTGCAGGATCCGCGGGCGTGGGAGCCAGGACCTGGAGCCCAAGGTCTGGAAGCTCGGCCCCGGGCTTTGAGCTCAGGAGGCTCAGTTGCAGCACCGGGACAGAGCGGGTCTCGAGCTGGGCATCAACCGTAAACGGTGCCAGGTTGGAGCAACGAACGTCGTTGACGTACACGCACATCTCATAGCCGCCGTCGGAAACCATCGCATGAGCGGTGTCTATCAGTCGTTTCGGTTCGGCCATGGCCTCCCGCGTGACACCGATTCTGGCCAGCGGAAGCCCGAAACTGGTGAACAGGGTTCTCGCGTTGTCCGGCCTGCCGATGGCCTGCGCGATAGAAGTTCTCAAACCCTTCAGGGGAAACCTGCGGGGCCGATAGTCCATATAGGTCGTCGATCGGATCTCCAGTTCACAGGTCTTCACCTCGGTGAAGGCATCACCGCCGGCTACGGGCTCGATGTGGAGCGTATAGCGCAACTCATCGAAGCTCGCGACGGGGCTGGTGACGAGGAGAGAAACCCAGACCGGGGGCACGGGAGCGGGTGAGTCGGCAACGCTTTCGTTGATCTGCTCAGACCGCGAATCCTCGGTGGGCCTCGTGCTTGTCAATGCTCCTGGCTCACTCGGGGCATGCGCTGGTCGCAGACAGTTGATGGTCAGCGCCGCCGCGCCCAGCAGCCCGATGGCCAGCGCCCACGTCCGCCGCAAGTGGACGCGCTCGTGTGCGGCGCCGCCGAGGAGCCGCGTGATTCGCCCGCGCAGCTCGGACGGGCGTCCCTGTGCGCCCAATGCCGCTACGGCGACGGCCGGGCGGGCACCGTCACCCACGAGGCTCAACTCCGCCACGCGCACCAGCGACTCGGCATACACCAGCCGCTTGCCGCCGGCTGCCAGCACGTAGTCGTCGCAGCAGTGCTCTCGTTCCGCCCGGATGCGCCCCGACACGATCCACACGGCCGGATGGAAGAACAGCAGCGCCTCGATCAGCCGCTGGAGCAGATTCCACAGGTGATCGTAGCGCCGGATGTGAGCCAGCTCGTGGGCCAGCAGCACCTCGATCTGTTCCGGCGTGAAGCTGGTGGCCAGCGACAGGGGCAGCAGGATCATCGGCCGCAGCACGCCCACGACGGCCGGTACGGCGATCCGCCCGCAACGGGCCACCGCCGGCGTGAAGCGCAGCCCGAGTGCCCGGGCCTGCCGGGCCAATGCCGTCAGGATCGCGGCTTCCTCGACTGGCTCAGAGAGCCGACGCAGCCGTTGCCCGCCGTGCAGACCCGCGACCAGCCGCGCCAGCAGGAGGCCCGCACCGAGCAGATACGCAAGCAGAACATGCGGGGCGTACCGCCTCCAGTCGAAGCCGCCGGAACGGGCGGTTGGCGCAGGTTCTTCACGGCCAGACATGGAACTGCGAGCTGGGGGTTGCCTCAGGCGATCGCCGGTGTCCTCATGGGCAGTCATCAAGGGTCCAGATGTTCCTTGTGTCCCAGTAGGAGGAGGTTCCGCCGATCCGACCGACTGGGTTGGGGCGGGTGTTTCGGTGGAGACCGGTGCTTCCAGGGTGACCGTTGGTTGGGGCGCTTGGGACGGTGACTGGGGAACATCGGAATCGGCGGCCGACAACACCGTCTCTACCGTCCCACGTTCACCCATCCACATGAACGTGGCCACGGGGCAGACGGCCATCACCAGCAGCGCCGACATCCAGAGTCCGTACCGCGTCTGCGCCGACCCACAGCGCAGCAGCCACGCGGCCGCACCCGCCAGGAGCAGGATCAGCATTCCCTGCCACAGGAAATGACCGAAGGTGAGCACCAGCCGTATGGCCAACGCCGGATCGATGACGTCGTGGAGGTTCATCGGGATTGCTCCTCGGCCTTGTCGATCAATTCACGAATCCTCTTCAGCTCGTTGGCATCGAGGTCCTGGGTCTTGAGCAGGTTGAGCATGACCGCGGACGCCGAGCCGCCAAATACCCGCTCGACCAGGTCACGCAGCATCCGCCGGGTGGTCACTTGCTCGCTGATCCTTGACCGATAGACGTACCCGCCCTCCACCTTGCTGCGCCGCAGGTAACCTTTCTTCGTCATGATGGTCATGACCGTCATCACCGACGTGTAGGCCAGGTCGCGAAAACCGACGAGTGCGTCACGCACCTGCCGCACGGATGCCGGCCCGTCGCGCCAGAGGATCTTGAGAATCTCGAGCTCGAGTTCGGTGGGGTGCTTCGATGTCGGCCGGGCCATGAGGTGAGCCTCCACACGGGTTGACTACTAATTTATTAGCAACATACCCAGGGCGTGCTCCTCCGTCAAGCGCAATCTCTATAAAATTAGTAGGCGGCCGCCACCTTGCGGGGCTGCAAGCCACCGGCGCCACAACTCGCGTGCCCGGAACTGAACCAGCAACGAACCGCGGATAAATGACGTACGGCCGTGGCCTGCCAAGCCCCCCCCGGCCTTCCCCCGGAGTGCCGGGGGAGGGAGATGGCGGCACCAGAATCGCTGTGAAACCGCGGGGAGATGGCGGTATCAGAATCGCTGTGAAACAGCGGGCAGATGGCGGTGCCGGGGAGATGGAGAGGGGAGAGGCTCGGCGACGTGCGGACACGGGGACCACTCTCCTTGTCACCTTGTCTCCCGGTCTCCTTGTCAGTGGCCGATAGGATACCGGTCTCACACCCACGCTAGATCGCCTTGTCGTTTGTCTTCTCGCTCTCCGTCTCTCCTTGCTTTCTGTCGCTCTGTCTTTCTTCCCCCGTCCCCGCGTGCACTGGTCCCCAGGGGCGGAAATCTGCAGCACCTACGGCGCGGAGTCTCGCCTGGGTGGGAACGGCTTGACCTTCGTGTGCTCCCGGAAAAACTCCCCCGCGGGTTTGAGCGTGTAGTCATACCGCCACAAGCCGAAGTACTGCTCGAAGCTTTCCTTCGGATTGTCCCGGTACGCCTTCGCGTCGAAGGTCATCCACTGAAGGTAGCCGGCGATTTTGTGCTCCTCGAAGGCCTTCAGGTGCAACTGGTAGAACGCGAGCTGTTTCTCCTCGGAGTATTCCCTGATGGTTCGCCCATCGCGCTCGCAGGGGTTCGGGTTGGACGGCCAGCCGAACTCCTGCACGACGATGGGCATCTTCTTCCCGCCGAGCGTTTTTCGGACAAAGGGGATCTGCTCGGTGCCGATGTTGGGCCAGTAGGAGTGAAATACGGCCACATCGACAAAGCCAACCACCTCATCGAAGTTGGCCCACCAGCGCAGGCCTACACTGACCGGGTGGTTCGGATCCAGCTTACGCACGGCGTTGCACATCCGTTCGAGCCAACTGGTGATTTTGGCCTTCTGCTGCGGGCAGCACGACCAGTCGTCCTTGCCCTCCAGGGCGCTGGGGTGATCCGGCTCGTTCTTGACATCCCAGAAGAGTACGTAGGGGTTATGCTGCAAGCGCGGCACAATCGCCTGGAGGTAGCGCAGGTGCTCGGCCTCGGTCTTGCTGCCCCCCTCCGGGTAGGAGGTCTCCCAGTCAAAAAGCGTGACGCAGGAGCGGATGCCCTCGGCCCCGAAGCTGTTGACCAGCTCTTCCAGCATCTTGAGCCGATCGGGCGGCGGACCCTTGGAGCCGCCCCAACCGCCGTTGCGGTAGGGAACCAGGATGCGCACCGCATTCATCCCCAACCCGCGGATCATGCGGATTTCACCATTGATCGCCTTCGGGTCCCACTTGTCCCACAAGCCTGCCCACATGCCGTCGCGCGGGTAGTAGTTCGTGCCCTTGAGCTGGAACACCTCGCCGTCCAGCACGAACTGGTCGCCACGAATCACCACGAACCCTTCCGGCGGCTGGGCCCCCCAGACAGGAGGGGTCAACCCCGCGAGGGCACACACCAAAACCAGGTGAGAGGCGGAAGCGATCCAGTTGATCCACATGAATTAACCTCCTCAGCTCCACGGCCAGATCGGATTATGCCCGCCGACTCCCCCTGTGTATACCTCGCGCTGGCACCCCCTCTCTCCGTCTCTCCATCTCTCTGTCTTTACCCCGCGGGTGTCACCGGCTTGCCCGGCACTGGCCCTCCGCCCCGTTTGACCACTACCCGCGGCCCACCTAACCTCATGCTATGAATTCAGTCCAGGAAGATACGGGGCCATCGATTGAACCCTCGGTCGCCAGCGAGTCCGCCAGGCCGCCGCTGCGGTTGGGTACGTTTTTCCGTCGGCTGGGTCCGGCCGGGCCGCTGGCCATCATCGCGGCCAGCGCGCCGGCGCTCGGAGGTTTTGCGCTCCTGGCCTCCATTCCCTGGCTGGCTCCGTGGCTACAGTCGCACCAGGCGTTGGGTGCGGTGCTTTACGTGGGCAGCTACACCCTGGTCGGTGGGCTGGGTTTCCTGCCGACTTACGCCTACGCGGTCCTGGGTGGATACACGTTCGGCTGGCCCGCGGGATTGGCTCTGGCCATGGCCAGCTTTGTCGGTGCATCGATTGTCGCCTATGCCATCGCCCGCCGCGCCTCCGGTGACCGCGTGGTGGAGATGATCGAGGAGCGCCCCAAGTGGCGGGCGGTCTACGATGCCCTCTTGCGCAGCGGGCTACCCAAGACACTGCTCATCGTTACGCTGCTGCGGGTTCCGCCGAACTCGCCGTTTGCCCTGACCAACCTGACGTTGGCGGCCACGCGCGTGCATCCGCTCGCGTTTGTAATCGGCACCCTCGTGGGCATGTCTCCGCGAACCGGCGTGGCCGTGTTCATCGGAGCCGCCTTCGGGCTGGACGTGGTCAAGGACAGCCCCAAGTGGCTGCTGATCGCCGGCATCGTGGTCACGCTCCTCGTGCTCGGCATTCTGGGCCAGCTCGCC
>BTUC01000256.1:0-10303 GCA_045863575.1 Phycisphaerae bacterium | reverse complement strand
CCGCCGGCCTGGTGCTTTCGATGATCATCGTCGGATTGTTGCTGGGTGTCCGCATCGTCGAGAAACGGTACGCCGATCCTTGCCGGTTTGTCCGTGCCCGGGTGGTCTACCGCCCGGAAAGCGGCAAGACGCGGCTGAACATCCTTCGCGTGCTGGATCGATATCATGTGCCCGACTCCGCCTGGCGCCTGGGACCGGCAGAAGGCGATTACGAGGCCATGGAGATCCGATACTGCCACTTCCATCGCGAGCACCGGGCGTTTCTGCCACGTCTGGCCAATGTGCCGGGTATTGTGGAGATCGAAATGCCCCCGGCGCCGCGACAGGACGAGCCTCCCCGCGAAGATGAGTGATCCCGCTATCACGGTTGCTGCATGGACAAGCGAGTGCGAACAACCTCTGCATCTGGGGCGAATACTCCCCCACGGACGATTCGAGGGATGTCGTGGCTGTTGATCAAATGCGTCCCGCAGAGTGCTCCAGGTCTGACGGAAGTTCGACTTTCTGCATCTTCGGTGCGTCGTTGACCTCCTCGCCATCGGCAGCGAATCGAGCCGAGAGCGGTCATGGCGCCGCCGTGCGGGCGTCGAGGAACGGAGTGCAGGGGCTTGACGCGCTGCAAAATTGAACCAACAATACAAGAAAGTGTTGACTCCCCCTCGTAGGGGGTGTACATTTTCCTTCGTATCCCGTACGCGTCACGCGGGATCGTCAACTCCATTTAAGGGAGGTTGTGCCATGGCTAAGAAGAAAGCCGGGAAGAAAGCCGCCAAGAGCGCGGGAGCCAAGAAGGCTACCCGTAAGAAGAAGTAAGCGGCGAACTGCTGAAACAAGCGGTTTACAGGCGGGCATCTGCGAGGATGCCCGCCTGTTTTATGTGTAGGATTCGCTTGGTTTACTGATTCGCCCGGCCGGCGCCAGTCCTGGCCACGAGGATGCGGCGGGCCGCTTCGTGCCCGATGATCACTTTCCGGTGTTTCACGCGCAAGGTCAGCGGACCGTCAAAGGGAGCCTTATCCGCCACCCGGAACGCGCTGCCCAGCTTCAGGCCGATGCTGGTGAGATAACGTAGAAAGGCCGGGTCGCTGTCGGATACATGCATCACCCGCCCGCGCTCGTCCACGCCCAGCGCGCTCATGGCCACGCCCGAGAGCGGCTCGAAGCTGCCATCCACGCGCGGGATGGGAGCGCCATGGGGATCGAATTCGGGCTGACCCAGGAATGCGTAGATCCGCTCGACGAGATGATCGCTCACCGCGTGCTCGAGGTGCTCGGCATCCTCGTGTACCTCGGCCCAGTCGAGTCCCAGCGTGCGATGCAGAAACAACTCGATCAGGCGGTGGCGGCGGATCATAGTGAGGGCCACCTTGCGCCCTTTCTCGGTCAGCTTGACTCCGTAATACGGCTTGTGCCGCAGGTAGCCTTCGGCCGCCAGGTGCTTGATCATGCCGGTTACGCTGGCCATGCGCACGTTGAGTTGCTGTGCGATGCGCTGCGTGGTAGCCCGTTCGTGGTCCACTTCCAGCCGATAAATCGTTTTGATGTAATCCTCAATGGATACGCTGCGCATCAACCGCTCCGTCTTCACACCCGTGCAGGTTCCTTGCCGCTCAGGCGCTACCCATGGTGGCAGAACGCCGTTTCGGTTGCAAGTCTGCTGACAGCGGCAAACCACTGTTCATCAAAGGCTTATCACGCGTACGCGCGCAGCAAATTAGGCGTTCCGAATTTTAGGTTGACTGAAAGCCGAAGTCATTCTATGCTCTCTGGGCGGTCGGGCACGGCCGGCCCGACCCCGGTTTCTTGTTCAGGAGGCAGCGGGCAGATGGCGAACGCAGGTATTCGTTTCTCGCTGGGCATATCGATCAGCGCAGGGATGCTGTTGTTCGTCGCGCTGGCCGGTTGCGGCGAGGGTCGCGCCGGCAGTGAACCGGATGGGCGTAAGCTGGTCGTGGCCACCACCACCATGATTGCCGATCTGGCCAGGCAAATCGGCGGCGAGCACGTGCGCGTGGTCTGTATCATGCGGCCGGGGACGGACCCGCATATCTATGAGCCCACTCCGGAAGACAGCATCCTGTTTCGCAAAGCCGACCTGGTGCTGGTGAACGGGCTTCATCTGGAGGGTCGAATGCTGGACATGATCGAGTCGGCCGGGACCAAGGTGAGTCCGCTGGGGCAGCACCCGAAGATCCATCTACGTGAGAGTGCTGCCGCCGGTGCCCCAGATCCACACGTATGGTGGAATGTAGGTAATTTTATCATCTTCGCCGAGCAGGCGCGCGATGCACTGAAGCAGATTGCACCGGAGCACGCCGAAGTCTTCGATCGACGGGCGGCCACCTACATCGGGCAGCTCGCTGCTCTCGATGCGTGGGTCCGGGACAGCGTCCACACCATCCCCGAGCGTTCCCGTTACATGATCACCAGCCATGACGCGTTCTACTACTTCGGCGAGGCTTACGGATTGGAGGTGGATGCCGTACTGGGCATCAGCACGGATGCGCAGGCCCGCGCGGGCGAGCAGGACCGGCTGGCGCGGATCGTGGCTGAGCGGAAGATCCCGGCCATCTTTCATGAGACCTCGGTTTCGGCCGCGCAGAACGAACTGGTCGACGGGATCCGCCGGCTGGCGAAGGAGAAATACGGCCATGACCTCCTGGTCGCGGGGTCGCTGTACAGCGACAGCCTCGGAGATGCCGCCAGTCGGGCCGACACCTATGTCAACGCGGTCATCGCCAACACCCGCATGATTGTGGCCGGACTGGGCGGGCAGGTCTCCGACGTGACGTCGGTGATGGCGGCGAGCGCCACGGCCACGCAGCCGACAACGGCACGGTCTCCGGACGTGTAACTCGACGCAAGCGAGCAGGTGAGAAGGTGCTAAGGTGAGAAATAACTCGGATGGCGAGACGCTCCCCCGGCAACTGTCCGCTGAGCCGCCGCAGGCATACGAGCTGACTGCGAGCCAGCGGCCGCCGAGCGAGGCTGAACGTGCCGATATGCGAGGAGCGCATACACCGGTTCCAGGCCGGCAGCCCGCCTTGGCCGTTGCCGGCCTGACCGTTTCCTACCACGATCAGCCGGTGCTGCGCGATGTCACCGTCTCTATTGCTCCGCGACAGCTTGTCGCCATCATCGGGCCCAACGGGGCCGGCAAGAGCACGCTGCTCAAGGCCGTGTTGGAGCTGATCCCGGTGGACGCGGGCACGGTTCGGGTCTTCGGCGAGCCCATCGGGCATGCTCGCCACCGGGTCGCTTATGTACCACAGACCGAAACGGTGGACTGGGACTTCCCCATTACCGCCGGCGAAGTGGTCATGATGGGCCGTGATCCGCGGCTGGGACTGTTTCGCCGCCCGCGTGCGAAGGACCGGCAGGTAGTCGCAGAGTGCCTGGATATGGTCGGCATGACCGCCTTTGCCCGACGACACATCCGGCAGCTCTCCGGCGGGCAGCAGCAGCGCATCTTCATCGCCCGGGCCCTGGCCCAGGAAGCCGATATCCTGTTGCTGGATGAGCCGTTCGTGGGCGTGGACGCGCGCACGGAGGAAACCATCTTCAAGCTCATGGATGAGCTGACGGGACGCGGCAAGACATTGATCGTGGTGATCCACGACTTGAATGAGTTGAAGCGCTTCGACAGCGTGGTCATGCTCAACCGCACGCTTGTGGCCCACGGGCCGGTGGCCAGCACGCTGACGCCGGCCAACCTGCGGCGCACGTACGGGGGACGGCTGACGCTGCTGGAGCAGGCGGACCTTGAATTACACCGGGGGCTATCCGATGTTAGCGACCGTCCTGGCAGCCGCTGATGCGGCCGATCTGATCACCTTCACCGACCGGCTGCTCGAGCCGTTCCGATACGACGTCTACCGTGTACCACTGACCGTCAGCACAATCATGGGGGCTACCCTGGGCCTGGTGGGTACATTCGTGGTTTTGCGGAGGATGGCGTTGCTGGGCGATGCGCTGTCCCATGCGGTGCTGCCCGGCGTGGCTTTGGCCTTCATGATCCTGAGTGCCATGGTTGCCGGCGCCGGAGGTATCGACGAGGGTGGGGAAATCTGGGGGTTGTTCACGGGAGCGCTGCTGGCCGGGCTACTGACCACGCTGGGGATCAACCTCGTGGTTCGGTACAGCCGGGTCAAGGAAGACACGGCCATCGGGATCGTGTTTACGGCCATGTTTGCCATTGGCGTGATCCTGGTCAGCAGCTTCCCGCGGGGGACCCACTTTGATCTCAAGTGCTTTCTCTTTGGCGAACCGCTGGCCATCCAACTCAACGACCTCTACGCGGCATTGGTGGTTTCGCCGGCGGTGCTGGGTTTGATCCTCCTGTTCTACCGGCCGCTCAAGCTGGTCAGTTTCGACGCCCAGATGGCCGCGGCCGCCGGCCTGCCGGTTCAGTTCGTGCATTACCTGCTCATGGCCATGCTGTCGGCCACCGTGGTGACGGCGCTGCAAAGCGTCGGCGTCATCATGTCCGTGGCCATGCTGATCACGCCGGCGGCGATCGCTTACCAGCTTACCAACCGGCTCGGCGTCATGTTGGTGCTGAGTGCCGCCATGGGGGCCATTTCGGCCATGGTGGGCATCGTGTTGGCCTTCGCGCTCAATTGGCCTCCCGGGCCGGCCATGGTCCTGGTGGCTACCGTGCTGTTCGGGATGACTATGGCGTTCGCACCCGAATACGGCGTGATCGCGCGCGCTCTGCGCCGCCACCGCGTACGCCGGCACATCCTCGAAGAGGACGTGCTTAAGTCCCTCACGCGGCTTGAGCCGGGGGCGGAGCCCTTGGCCATCCAGGAAGCAATTGGACGGCCCATCCCACAGTCCCACGTCGAGGCGACTTTGGCGGATCTCGATCGTCGCGGGCTGCTGACGCGCGAACAAGGGCGATCCACGCTCAGCGAGGCCGGCCGCGAACGCGCTGAGCGACTCGTGCGCAGCCACCGGCTCTGGGAGACCTACCTGGCCGAGCACAACATTCCAGAAGACCGGCTGCACGACATCGCGGAGCAGCTCGAGCACGCTCATGACGTCGCCGAGGAGGTGGCGCACGAACTCGGGCATCCGGAAGTTGATCCGCACGGCGAGCCGATTCCACGCCCGCGAGACCGGGCGGATTGAACACAGAGAGACAGGGCGAAGGTGAGAAGGAACGACCGAGAGACGGAGCGAAGGAGAGACGGAGAGAAGCAGCGACAAAGGGACAAGGAGACCCGGGGACAAGGAGACCCGATAAGCAGACGGGGGGACAAGGGGACCCACGACCACAAAAGCGGAGAAGGAGTGAGGGGGTAAGCCTGTACCAGTTCCCTCCCCCGGTACTCCGGGGGAGGTCCAGGGTGGGGGCCGGGCAGGCAACGAACCGTGCGAGTTTCTCCCATCTGTTCATCGATGAAATACCTTGAGGCCGTCGTATCCCCGGCCTCTTGAGCCGACCGGGCACACGCCCCGCATCCATAGCGGCGATTCACCGCTTGCGGCCCGCACCGGCCACCGCTTAGCATCCGCAACCAGAGGTGTCGCATGCGGATGCATTTTCTGATTGCTGGGTTCCTAGTTCTGTCAGGGGCAGGCCGCGCCGTTGGTTTGCAGTCCGGCGATGTCGGCGTAACGCTAACGCTTCGCGAGCCGCTGGACCGGGACTGGGCGCCCTCGTGGGTTTCGTTCTCGGTCGAATTGCCCGCCGGTCAGATCAAGGGGAACTATCCGCGCGTGGTGAATGCCGAAGGAAAGCCGGTAGACGCCAGCCTCTCAATCGAAGATCGCCACGAGGATGGGACCGCCAAGCAGGGAACCGTGTGGGTCTATACGCCACTCGGTCGCAACGAGACGAAAACGTTCCGCGTGCTGCCGGACGAACCCAGCGGGTCATCACCGCGCGGCAAGCGGCGTCCCGCTCATTTCCCCGTCTTCAGATCGCCGGCTGACCCGCATCGATCCGCGCGGTTGTCGAACGGACTCATCTCCGTCCTGGCTGCTCACGATTCGCAGTCGCTGGCAGGTCCAGCCGCCTTCTATCCACCGAGCACCATCGATGTCTGGCCGATTCGGGCGGTGTACCGGCGGCAAACGCCTTTACTTGTGAAATCCCGATCCACCAAAATCGGCAAGGTGCAGACGTTTGAAGCGAAGCTGCTGCCCGCGCCGCCTCACGAGCTGCTTTATGAGATACGCTACGGCCTCATCGACGGCAAGGAGTACGTCTGCCGGCTTCGTCTCATTGCCCACGAGCCGGTCGTTCTGATCGAGGAGGAGTTTCGCGGCATCTCCGCGGAAGGATGGCTGCTGGATTCTGGTGAGGGACTCAATCCCACGCGGGCGCAGGGCCGCTTCCACCGGCCGACAGGGCTGAAGCTCAAGCGTGAGGGCGATAGTTACCCGCTCGATCCGGCCGTGGCCGACGGCTGCCTGCTCCAGCCGTTCTATGCCTGGTGGCCGGATTACTCCATCTGGTGGGGGGCATTTCGTCCGGACGCCGACTACGTCGGTATCTTTACCACCCAGCCGCGAGAGTGGCTGCATCCTGCGCCCAACCGAATTCAAATTCGCACCGGTCCCGAGCACGGCGTGCAGGCCTATCTGCCGCTTCAGAATGGCACGCGACGGTGGGGCATCCTGGTGGCGGATGAAAGCCAGGCCCGTGAGGTCTCGCCGGCCGGTGGCAATCTCATTCAACGGATGATGATCCGGCTCTCCGAAAACCCCCTCGACCGGGTCAAAGAGCTGCCCCTGCGCTGGCCCGGCTGCGAACAAATCGAGTACCCGCACCTGCTCTGCCGGCCGGCCGATCTGCCGGTCATTCGCGAGAAGGCCCGGACGTATGCACCGTTGGCACGTGTCCTCCAGCACTATCCCGAAGCACCCGAGGACCCTTCCGGCTTGTATCTTGCTACCGGCGAAGAGACTCACGCCCGATCGGCCATCGATGGTCTCAAGGAGCAACTCCGCGGCTGGGTCGAGGAGGCGCTCAGCGGCGACGGCTATCTGTGCGGCGATCTGGTGGCCATTCCGTTCACCCGGCCGTTGCGCCAGGCGACAATCATCTTTGACTCGGTGGCCGGCAGTGCCAGCATGACGCCCGACGAACGCGACTGGTGCCTGCGCGCGTTTGCATTCCTTGCTCACGTCCTGGCCGACGAGAACCGCTGGCCGCCCCGCAACCAGGGCTTCCACCGCGGCAACGTGAACTTCCACAGCGACGACTACACCTGCCTGGCCGCCGTCGCGGCCCTGCTGCCCGGCCACCCGGATCAGCAGAAGTGGATGGATTACGTCGAGCGCGAGATGCGGCTGGAGTTCGACAAGTGCGTCTCACCGGGCGGCGCGTGGTGCGAGGCGCCCAATTACCAGGGCTTCACCATGCACTACCTGATGATTGCCATGCGCATGATGCAGCTCAACGGCTTTGGTCAGTTCGTCAGCGAGCCACGCTTCCGGGCCACCATGGACTACATGTTCCGGACACAGACGCCGTGGGACGTGCGCTCGGGCATTCACATGCTGCCCACTGTCGGCGACACGACCGCCCATTACCACAGCCAGAGCCTTCAAAATGTCTTCGCCTGGGCGGCGGCTCTGTTCCAGGACGATCCCGCCCTGGCCGGCCGGATGATGCATGCCTGGCGGCGCGGGGGATCGATGCTTTTCGGGGCCCACGGCCTGGGTCCGGGCGCTGGCTGGACGCAGCCGCTGCTGCTGGTGGACCCGAGCCTCCCCGAAGTTGCCCCCGATCAGCCGCTGGAAAGCGAGCGCCTGGCTGGCTACGGGGCATTGCTGCGCAACAACTATGGCACGCCGCGGGAGACGTATTTTCTCTTCAAGATGGGGCCGATCGATCAGCACTTCGACTCGGACGAAGGCAGCTTCCACTGGTATGCCCTGGGCATGCCGCTGTCGATGGATTTCGGCTGCATGTACGTGCCCAGCATCGAGCAGCCGTGGCTGCACAACACCCTGGACTTCGACCGCCAGCGCATCTGGACGCAGGGGGACATCACGGATTTTGCCTCCTTTCCGGCGCTCGACTACTGCGCCGGACGGCTGTGCGCGAAGCATTTCCAGCGCATCCCCGACGAGCCCGAGACCGGCCCGCCCGGCTCGATCCGAGGCCGGGCGCCTTGCGTGGACTGGCGCCGGCAGGTGCTGTTCGTGAAAGGCCCGGACTACGTTGTGCTACGCGATGACGTGGAGGACGCAGACAACCAGATGAAGACGGGCTGGCACTTGCAGGTGCTCGCTTCGGGCTCCGCGGTCGAAGGTCAGCAGGCCCACTTCACCGGCCCGCACGGCGTGGACCTGGCGGTGCTGGTGGCCTGGCCGCCGGACGCGAAACTGACCACCAGTGCGTGGGGCTACGAGGGCAAGCCGGCACCCGAATGGGTGGCCTCCAAGCTCATGCCGCCCATGTCCGAGCGGCAGGTCGCCCTGCATGCCGAGGCCGCCCCCAGCGGAGACTACCTGACGGTGATGGCCCCCTACGTTCGCGGCCGGCCGACGCCGAAACTGGAGCAGGCTGGCGAGGGCATGGTCCGCGTGGTGCACGAAGAGGGCGATGACCTCGTCGTGTTCGCCCGCGAGCCGGTCAAGCTCTCCGGCCAGGACTGGTCCTTCGACGGACGCGTCGGTCTGATTCGCCGTTCCGCCGCCGACACGATGATGTTCATCGCCGAAGGCAGCGAGATCCGCTCAGGAGAATGGACGCTCTCCTCTGTCGGACCGATGCTGATTAGAACCTCCGGTGACCGGATTCAGGGCTTCAGCGACGGGGCCGAGCGCACCGTCACCCTCCGCTGGAAGCAGCCGCGCCGGCTCGGCACGATAACCGGTTCACCACCGGCCAAGATCCTGGAATCTGACGAGCGTTCCTGCCGCATCAAACTGCCGGCAGGTGCATGCAGGTTTGAGTTGACCAGCGAGTGAATGGACAGGAGTATCAACCCATGATTCCCACCCGCAGAGAAGCTCTTTCGGGCCTGGCCGGTGCGTTCGGCGGCCTGGGCCTGGCCGGCCTGGCCGCCGCCCAGAATGCCGCACCAGTGAGTCCGCGGCGATCGGCGTTCAGCGTCAGCGTGACCGGGTTCGGCGCCAAGGGCGACGGCCAGACCGACGACGCACCGGCTTTCAAGAAAGCCCTCGAGGCGGCCGGCCAGGCCGGCGGGGCGGTTGTGCTGGTGCCTCCGGGACGCTTTCGGCTCACAACTCCACTGGAGGTTCATAACAACGTCACGCTGGAAGGCGTTCACCGCAGTTCGCCGCCGAACACCGCGAGCGGTTCTGTCCTGTTGGCTGATGTGCCGCCTGGCGACGAGAATGGTAAACCCTTCCTGACACTGCACAATCACAGCACGCTGGCCGGCTTGAGTGTTCTCTACTCGCAGCAGAACGATCCCGGGGCCATCAAGCCGTTCCCCTGGTGCGTGCGCGGCGTAGCCGACAACGCCTCCATCGTCAATTGCCTGCTGGTCAATCCCTACATGGCCGTCGATTTCGGCACCGTCACCGGCGGGCGGCACTACATTGACGGTCTCTATGGCCAGCCGCTCTATCGGGGGTTGTACATCGACACCTGTTTCGACGTCGGCCGCGTACGTAATGTGCACTTCTGGCCGTTCTGGAACCAGGAGAAGGCCCGCGGGTTTATGGAGACCAAGGGTGAAGCCTTCATCATCGGCCGCACTGATTGGCAGTTCATCGACTCGTGCTTCTGCATCTGGTACCGCGTGGGCTTCCACTTCGTGGCCAACAAGCACGGCCCGGGCAACGTGCTGGTCACCAACAGCGGCTCGGACATCGGCCCGGTGGCTGTCCAGGTGGACCAGGTGCAGGGCCACTCGGGCGTGAGCTTCGTGAATGGCCAGTTCATGAGCGGCGTGGAGGTCTCGGAAGCCAACACCGGCCCGGTGAAGTTCACCGCCTCGGGCTTCTGGGGCGTGCAGGAGCGGGGCATCTTCTGTTCATCGCACGCCATGCTGGCCGGGAGCGGGCCGGTGAGCTTCGACGGCTGCCACTTCACCATGTGGGACATCGAGAAGAAAGGCGCCCCGGCCATCGACGCGAACTGCAAGGCCCTGGCCATCCGGGGCTGCGACTTCGTGGACGCCGACCGCCGCCAGATCCGGCTCGGTTCCGCGGTCGAGTCCGCCATCATTACCGGCAACCGCCTCCGTGGCGGGCAGAAGATAGAAACACCCGCGGGCAAGCAGTTCACCATCGGCTTGAACAGCGAAGCCTGACAACCCTCTCCATGTGGGGCCGGTGCTCCCGAGAGGGGATGCCCAACTCTCCCTCCCCC
>BTUC01000255.1:0-10307 GCA_045863575.1 Phycisphaerae bacterium | reverse complement strand
GCCCAGCCCGGCCGCCATCTATTTTGCCCTGCGAACACCGGGTCATCATCGGTTTCCGTTGGATGCCGAAGTTGCGCGCGGTCGCCGCTTGTCGGGTTGGTGGTAGTAGAGATAGCGGCGCAGGCCGTCGAAGCCGTGGCAGGCGCTGCAGACGTTGGGGGCGATGTAGGGGCGGACCATCGGGCGCAGGCCGCGCAGGCGGGCTGCGGGCATCTCGTCGATGTCCATTTCAGGCAGGCCGGTTGCCTCGGTTGGGCCGTGCGGCAGGTGGCATGTGCCGCAGGCGATCTGGCCGCCGGCGGATTCTTCACCCCGGTCGTTGAACAGCGGCATCCAGCCCGGCTCGCCCTGGGCCGCCACGTTGTGCATGGGGACGGCCGGGTGGATGGTCGGAGTGATGGTCGTGGCCGTGCCTGCGGGGCCGTGGCAGCCGGCGCACTGGCGCATGGCCGGGTGCTGATCCTGTGATCCCACCGGGGCCGCCCACATGCCGGTGGGGGGCATGCCGGGCTTCTCGTGGGCCACGTGGCAGGGGGCGCAGAAGCGCACGTCCTCGAAGTGACTGGCCAGGAAGCGGTCGCTGTGCAGGCCGGCGGGCAGGCTGTGTGCTTGGGTGTGGCAGGCAGCACAGAGCGCTTCGTCCGGTTGGTCGGCGGCCAGGCGTAGCATGGCGTCGGCCGCGCTGCCGTGTGGGTCGTGGCAGGAGGAGCAGGCGATGAAGCCGGTGGGGCTGCGGCGGCCCTGGTGGTCGTAGAGCGGCAGTGGGCCGGTGGGGGTGTGGGTGGGCGAGGCGGCCGGGAGGGGGGGGGGGGGGGGGCCCCCCCTTTGTAAGGGGGGGAGATGCTTCGACCCGCCCCGGCCCCCCCTTTGCAAGCGGGGGAGAGGCTTCGATTCCTCCTGGCCTTCCCTTTGTGAGGGGGGGAGGAGGCGCGGGCATGGTGGTTGTGGGGCCGGCGGGGTGGCGCAGCGGCGGGGAGTTCCGGGCGGCCGCCGTGCCTTGCCCAGATTGGGCGGCCGTGCCCTGCTCGGGATGGGTGGCCGTGCCTTGCCCAGCATGGGCGGCCGTGCCGTTCTCGGAATGGCACGAAAGGCACCAGCCGTTGGGCATCTCCGGCGGCTTGACCGTGGCTACCCACATCGCCGCCGCTTCGGCGTTGTGCACACCATGACAGAACCCGCATTGGCCCGCCTGGGCGGCGGTCAGGCCGCGGGCGTTCTTGAGCTCGGGGCGGTCGGTAAAGTCGTGGGCATCCGCCAGCGATGCGACTTTGTCGCCATGGCACGTGGCGCAGATCGTGGCAGGCTCGGCGCGGAGGAACGAGCGGTGCTTCGTGTCGTGCGGTTCGTGACAGGTCAGGCACGTAAAGGCGCGCCGGGCCGGGTCGCCCTCGACCCTGTAGAGGGCCAGTTTGATCTGCTCGCCGATGCTGTCAGCCCGCACCGTGGGCGGATGGCTGAAGGGCAGTCCGGTGGCCTCCGCCGCGGGTTCTCCTTCCTGGTGACAGGTGGCACACAGCCCGCTGGGGTCTAGTGGCATCGGACTGCGCGTCCGCGCGAAATGGTGGAACGTGTGGCAAGCCCCGCACGGGCCGGATTCCTGCGGCGTCTGGCCCATGGCGTTGCGTGATTCCGGTGCGCTGGTGCGCAGATCGTGATCTGTGCCGAACATCGTCCGGTTATCAGGGTGGCAGCGCAGGCAGAGCTGACTGTCGGCCAGCGTATCCGCCAGCAGATAGCTGGGCTGCGGCGCTTTGTGCATCTGGTGGCACGACAGGCAGATCAGCGTGTTGTCGGGCCCGATCCGCGTGCCCATGTCCTTGATGGCCTGGACTTGCACCTGGCTGGTCAGCGGCGGGTTCTGAGGATGATCGCGCGGCACGTCCGGCCGCCACAGCGCCGGTTCGATCTCCACGTGGCAGGTGACGCACAGTGCACTGGTCTGCGTGCTCATGACCAGCAGGTGATCTTCCTGTGAGCCGTGCGGCTCGTGGCATGTCTGGCAGGTCAGCGTCTTGCCGTCCGGTCCGGCATGGGCCCCGGCCTCAGCGAGCGCGGGCGGCAACTGGACGGGCATCGCGCCTAGCGGGTGAGCGCCATGCGAGACGCCGCCGGTGTACGCGTCTGCGGTATGGCAGGCGAGGCACAACTGGCTGGCATCGTTGCGCATACGGACAAAGACGGCCGTCGCGAGTGTCTCCGGCCCTTCTCCTGAATGTGCGGTATGACAGGTCCGGCAGGCGAGCTGGCCGTTCTTGAGCGGCAGATTCGCCGGCACCGTCATCCCCGGCGGCGGCTCGACACCGGTGAGATGACCATGCTCGAGCCAGACCCTCCGGCGCGAGTCGTCCACCGCGCCGTCGTGGCAGCCCAGGCAGGTGTCACTTTCCGCCACCACCGGCTCCGTCGGAGGGGCCATGAGCAGCACCGCCTGCGGACGGCGAAACGCCTCGACCCAGCTCAAATGACAGGTCGCACAATCCCGCGCGGCATTGGCCTGCAAACCGGGGATCTGGGCTGCCGCGCGCGAAGCGAAAAACAGTATCAAGCAGCTGAGCAACGAGCGGAACCATAGCCCATACTGAGAACTGAAAACTGAGAACTGAGAACCCAGCCCGGGCTGCACGTTGACTGCGGATCTCTGACCGCTGGTGTTCATCTCCCTCCCTCCTCTCCGGCGTTGGCCGGACGAGTGGTGGGGACGTAGCCGGCCGGCAGAGCGATCCGGGTGACACGATCCGCTCTGAGTTCCACGACGTAGAGTTGACCCGCGGTGTCAAAGGTCATGCCCATCGGATGACGAAGCCGCAGGATCTCGCCCTGCGCGTCGGTGAGGACACCCTCGATGCCGCCACGTGGCCCGAACACCTGGATCACACCCATGGTCGAATCGCTCACATAGAGACGCCCGGCTGGATCGACGGCCACACCCTTGGGACGGTAGAGCTGCCCGAGTTCGACTCCCCAACGGCCGACCTGGCCGGCCCAGCGGTCGGCGGCACTGACGCGCTGGACCCGGGCGCCGATCGCCTCGCTGATGTAAACGTAGCCCTCGGGGCCGATGGCCACGGCGAACGGCCAGCGAAACTGGCCCAGCCCCTCGCCGAAACGCCCCATCGGCGTCAGGGCGCCCGAGTCGTTATCGCGGATCACAAACCGATGGTTGTCGTTGTCCACGATATAGGTCCGCTGTCCGTCATCCGTAACAGCCAGGTCGGTGGGATCGAAAGGCCGGCCCTCTTCAGGCTTCGGCAGATCGATGACCTCGGCCGGTTGGCCTTCGCGACTCAGGATGATCAGCCGGTGGTTTCGGGTGTCGGCGATCCAGAGACGGCCGGCCGTGTCCACCGTGAGACCCACGGGGGTATTGAGCTGCTGCCCACCGGCCTCGGTGATGACGCCGTCGACCTGCCCGCCGGGCGCGAATCGCACTACGCGATGGTTGACGCCGTCCGCGACGTACACCTGACCGGTCGGTCCGATGGCGACGTCGGTGGGCATATGCATGGGCTGCGGTTCCGGGGCCGTCAGCGTGCCCACGATCTCCGCCTGAATGCGATTTCCGGCCGGGACGGGAGCAGCCAGACCCACACGCATCGACGGCGTGATCCCGCAGGCGAGGGCCATAACAACAGCGGGTAGTCGGCAGCAGGCGATCACTTTTCCTCCACGATTCGGGGCAGATGGAACGGCTTGCCCTCTTCGATGGTCAGCACCTGGCGCACGATGGCACTGTTTTTCAGAGATTGTATTCGCGCGGGGGGATAGCCCAACGCCGCGAAGTCGATGCGAATGGGCGACTGCGTGTGACACGGCGTGCACATGGCCCCGGCCGGCACGACGTCCTCGTGTATGGTGGCCAGCAGCGCCTTCATCTTCGGGTCGACGCGGGAGCCCCCGGCCGTGAGGTATTCCTCGGCCGCCTTCTGCTGCTGCGGGGTCGGCGAGCCGATGCGATGATCTTCGAGGTACATCCCGATCTTGGCGCTGTATTCGCCATGCACGTGGGCGCGGATGCCCCGGCGCATTTCTTCGATGAGCTGTCGCCACGGCTCGCTGCCGGGATAGTTGGTCTCCAACCGTAAAAGCCACTCGCGCAACTGCGCATCGCCGCCGGATTCGGCCAGGGCGGCGCGAAGGAGTGGAGCCAACTGCGGTGTGGTCAGCGAGGGTGTCCGCTCCCGGCCGTCCGCCTGCTCGAGCAGAGTGGCCAGCTCGAGGACGGCTGGTGTGCCCTGCGGCTGGCGATCAGGCAGGCGGAACCATCTTGCCTGGCCCTTGTCTGCATTGGCCGCGTGACAGACGCCGCAATCCACAAAGGTAGCATGCATGTTCAAAAACGCGCGGACTTCGATGCGCTCGGCGTGCGGTAGCGGGGCATGACAGCCTGCGGTTGAGCAGTGATTGCCCGGATCGGCTTGGAACCACCCGGGCACGCGGTGGAAGTGGGCCAGCGGGCCGCGCGGGGGGACTTCCTCCGGCGAACGTGCTTCCGTGGAGGGTAGGGCGGAAGCCATCAGCATGGAGGCGTCGAGCCGCTTGGGGATCTCCACGATCTCCACCGGGGCGGTCTGACGCGTCAGCAGGAGCGTGTAGAGGAAGCGGATGGAGGTGAAGCCGATGACGGCGCAGACCACCATCAGTCCCAGGGCATAGGTTCGTCGGGCTGTCTGGCGGGCCATCTCACTCGGCCAGGATCTGCGCGGAGCAGGCTCGTCAACGGTGATGCCGAGCCGGCGAGCGACCTCCTCGACCTGACCCAGATGGCCCTCCACGAGTTCTTCGGCTGGCACCTGCCCGGTCAACGTGCCGGGTGAAACCGGAAAAATGGCCGGGGCCAGGATGACCGAGAAGATGTGCACCACCGCGATGTAGATGAACGCGAGGAAAGCCTCGTCGGAGTGGATGATGAAGGCGAAGTTGAGCACGCGCCCGGTGATGTACTCCGAAACGCCCGCTGCGCCCCAGAGGGCCAGCCCGCTGACGCCCATGATGGGCACCCCCCAGAACACGGCCCAGTATTCGAACTTCTGCATGAAGTTGAAATGGCCGAAGCGCGGGCGTTCGCGGCGCAGGAACAGCAGGTAGGCGAAGAGCTGCCCGAACTGCCGCACGTCCTGGAGATTGATGACCATGGGCGAGTTCAGGAGCATTCGCCACCTGGGCGTCCGGTTGCCCTCGCGGCGGGCCTGCCGGACCCGATTCTGGAACGCCATGGCCAGGTAACCGACGTGATAGACGAAGGCGGCCATCAGCAGTACGCCGCACACGCGGTGCAGCCATCGGGCCAGAGGCAGCCCGCCGAACACGGTGATGAGCCAGGACGCCCAACCGGCGTCGGCAAACTTGATAGGCATCCCCGTGGCCACCAGCAGGATGAAGGTGATGGCCAGTATCCAGTGCTGGGCTCGCTGGTGCGGACTCATGCGCTCCAGCAGCAGACGGCCTTCCGGATGAGCCTGGATTCTCTTCGCCAGTCGGACGAGTTTGCGATGATGGGGATCAGGCGGACGGATCACCGTGTTCAGCAGATCGAGGATGATCAGGATGAAGAAGACGATCATGACCGCCGCCGTGAGTGCGACGAACATGGCAGCGACATAGAACTCCAGTGTCCGCGCGTGCGGATCGAGATCCAGGTGCACGGCCGCCCGGCTCATGCCCGGGGGGGCGCCCGGGTGGCACTGGGTGGTGCGACAGGTGGTGGGCAGCCGGGCCTCGAAGATTGACGACTCCGGGTCGGTCTTGGCCATCATGGCGTGCACGTCGCCGGACTCGGAGGCGTGGCAATCGAGGCAGGTCGCGGTCTGGCGGCTGCCCAGCAGGTTGGCCTTGCCGTGGAAGCTGTGCAGGTAGCTGGCCACCGTGTCGTGGCTGTTCATCTGGGCGATGATCTTGGGATCGCTGTGACAGACGGCGCAGACCTGGGCAAGCTGCCGGACGGGCCGCGCCGGCTGGAGACGGCCGGCGACATGATGGGCGTAGTAGTCCACGTCGGCCGGCATCTGCTCGCCGTGGCACATGTCGCAGCGCGTGGTGACGTCCGCGTGGCCGATGGGGCGCGGCAGGTCCCCGAGTGTACGGAAGGCGGGCTGGTCGTGGCAGTAGAGGCAGGTGGACTGATCCGGACGCAGCAGCGGCGGATCGAACTCGAGCGCCTCCAGTGCGGCGGACGCATGGGCGCTGCGTTCGAGGCTCTCCTGGATGGGTTGATGGCTGAAGCGGATCTCAATTCCGCTGGAGGGCACGATGTGGCAGGTGCGCGTGCAGTCCACGGGGGTCTGCACCTGGTGCGGGATGACCATCACTTCTTCGGCTTCATGGCAGGCCGTGCAGCGCAGCCGGGCATGCGGACCCTGCCGCTGTGTATAGTACTCGGCGCTGCAGAAGAAGAGGCGCAGATTTCCGGTGTCCGGCTCGAGGCGGCTCAGCCCGCGGAACCGGTGGCAGGAGAGGCAGTTCTCCGGGTCGGTCTGAAGCGAGAGGTAGCTGGTCGGCGGTTCCGATGGCTGCGTCGCCGACTGGGCCGTCAGCGGACCCGCCAGCGCGGCCATACCGATAAACACTGCCGCAACGACCCTGGTTCGCGATGGAAACTTCCTACCGTTCATGGCCTCCCTCCAGAAGTCGAGGCAGCCGGAACGGCTCGCCCTGCTGGATCTGCTGCATCAGACGCGCGATAGGAGAGTCACGGAGCTCTCCGGCCCGCTGGGAGGAGTAACCCAGGGATTCAAGATCCAGGCGGGCCGGTTCGCCGCCATGGCAGGCCACACAGGCCGAGGGCCGAGCCACCACGTTGGCGTGGATCGTCTGTTCGATCTGCGCGCGTTCACCACTGGCGGCCGTCTGGTATCGCTTCGCCAGCTCGGCCAGTTGGCGGTTGACCGCGCGATAGTCCTGCGCGATGGGCATCGGGGCCAGTCGGGCGGCGTACTCACCGCGGGCGTGATTGGGCAGCTCCTGCCTCAGTTGCTCCACGGCATGGCGCCACACCGGACTGCCCGGCTCCGATGTGTTGATCTGGACCAGCAGGTAGTTGAGCAGCGGATCGTCGAGGTTCTGCATCGCCTCGCTCAGCAGTGACACGATCACCGGATGAACGGCCGCCGGCCCGGTGGCGATTGGCGAGGCATCATCTCCCAGCGTCTTCATCAACCGCAGAATCGCCGGCGCCTCGACGCGCTCACCCGTCTGGGTGCTGACCCACGCACTCGCCACCGGCAGGGCGGAAGGCTCCTGGTGGCACATCCAGCAGGTCATAAAGGTGGCGTGCAGGTTCGCAAAGGCGCGAAGCTCCTTACGCTTCGTGTGCGGAAGAGGCGAGTGGCATCCACTGGTGGTGCAGCCGCTGTGCGGATCCGGCGGCAGTGGATTGCCGACGGCGTGGTAGTGGGCCGCCGGGGCACGCAGCGCCGCCAGCAGGGCCGCCTGTTCCTTCTCGGGCAGGAGCGTGTCCCGGTCGAGCGCCGCCTGCCAGGCCAGATACTGCGGCGGCACGCGCGAGGCCATGAAGACGCTGCGGACCAGGTAGGCGACGGCCGTGTAACCCGTCCAGATAACGACGAGCAGGATGGCCAGCGCCCACAGCCGAACGCCCAGATTCTTCAACGCAGCAACGACCTTGTTGTTGCCATGCGGCGGCTCATGGGCTGCGGCTGGCTTGGGATGATCAGCCATGGCTCACCTCCCCGGCGGGCTTGATGCCCAGTTCGGCAGCTTTTTCATTGAGCATGCCGGCGTGGGCTTCGGCCATCTCCGCCGGCGGCGTGTCGCCGCCGGTCATGGCCCGGGACAGAGGAAACACCAGCGGCGAGAAGATGACGCCGATCATGTGAATCACCCCCACGTGGAGCAACGCCAGGAATGCCTCAAACGTGTGCACCAGCGCCGCGATGGTCAGTACCCGGCCGGGCAGGTAGGTCGTCGTCCAGGCGTTGGCCCACATGAGAATGCCGGTCACGCCCAGGAGCACCGTTCCCCAGAACACGCCGAAGTACTCGAACTTCTCCTTGAGGCTGAAACGCCCCAGGGCCGGGCGCGTCCGCCGGATGAACAGCAGGTAGCCCAGCAGATGGAACAGCTCTCGGAGGTCGCGCGGGTTGGTGAGCATGGGCAGGTCCATGATCGTTCGGAACCAGCTTTGACCCGTCGCCCGCTTCATCCGGATCGCAGACACCAGTGCGTACGTGAGGTGATAGAACAGCCCGAAGATCAGCAGCGCTCCCGCCCAGCGATGCAGCAGGCGGGCCACGGTCAGGCCGCCCATGGCGTCCACCAGCACGCGGGCCCACTCCCGGTCGGCGAACTTGATGGGGAACCCGGTGAGCACCAGCACGGTGAACCCGATGGCCAGGCACCAGTGCTGGACGCGCTGATGCGGCGTGAATCGCTTCAAGGCCGCACGCCCGCGCGGGTCCTTGAGCATCCGGGCGGCCAGGGCTTCGTTGCGGTGCTGGTCGGGGTCGTGACGGCCGAGCACGATTTGGAGCATCTCCAGCGCCTGTAGCACGACCGACGGGCCAAAGGTAAACAGGATGAGCACAATGAACAGGGCGGCAATGAAGTACTCGATGCCGCGGCTCGTGGAGAGCTCCAGGTGGATGGCGGCGCTGCTGATCGCCGCTCCCGCCGTCGGGTGGCAGGCCGGGCTGCGACAGGTATCCGGGAGCTGCGGACCGGCGATGGGCGAGCCCGGCTGCTCGGCCGACTGCATCAGGTGAATGTTCTGCATCTGCCCGACGTGGCAATCGAGGCAGCCGGCCGTCGTCTCGCTGCCCAGCATCATGGCTTTGCCGTGGAAGCTGGCGAGATAGCTGGCCGTCGCGTCCGGCATCTCAAACGCTTCGCGGATCCGCGGGTTGCTGTGGCACACCGCGCAACCGCGCGTGATGTCCGCATTGCTGCGGGCCGGGCGGCTGCGCGCGTGCACGTGCCAGAACATGAATCGCGTGTCCACCGGCAACTCCGGGCCATGACACACATCGCAGCGCGAGATCGGCGCCTCCTGGGCGGCCCAGTTCTCCACGGCACGCCGGAAGACCGGCTCGTCGTGGCAGAGCAGACAGCGCGCCTGTCCCTCACGGAGCGGCCGTCCGAGTAGCTCGTTGGTGCGGTCGAGGGCCTCTGCCTTGTGAACCGATTGCTCGAGCATCCCGGCGATGGCTTCATGCGAGAACAGCACTTCGACGTTGCCGGCCTGGGTAAGGTGGCAAGCCGTGGTGCAGTTGACCGGGCTGACCGGCTGATGCGGGATGACCTCCACCTCCTCGCGCGGGTGGCAGTCGGTGCAGCGCAGCCGGGCGTGGGGTCCCAGCGCGCGGTCGTAGTAGTTGGGATCCACGTGGTACAGGTGGACCTCCCGGCCGTCCTCGCTGACGCGGCCGAGACCGCGGTACCGGTGGCAGCTCAGGCAGTTCTCGGGGTCGGCGGCGAAGGCCGTCGATGCCGAAGCCGCCAGCAGCATCGCCGCCGTGAGCAGAGTACAGTATCTATTTCCCATGGCAGCCACTACAGAGTTCCTTTCCCAGACCGCGGAATTCCTGGCCCGATTCCCCCGGTTCAGTACCTCCTGTACCCAGTGGCGAACCAGGCGGGAAGACACCCTCCTGGTGCGGGTTGTGACAGGTCGCACAGACGATCGTGTCGCCGTCGCGGCCACCCAGAGGCAAAGCGACGGATCGATGCTTCTCGAACGACTGCATCCAGGCCCGGATGGCCGGCGGCACCTTTGCGCCGATATGCCCAGGCTCGAACCAGTCGGGGTGCCTGGGGTGGCAACTCAGGCAGAGGCTGATTCCGTCTGCGTTCAGGGCCGCGTCACCGGTACGACGAGCCTGCTCACCGGCCGACAGCGGCCGGGCATGGCAGAAACGGCATGCCGCTTCCACCGGCCGATTCTCCTCCGACAGCATGATGTGCGGGTTGTGCAAGCCGTGCTGCCGGGCATCCGTGTGACACTGGCCACAGAAGGCGAGCGGATCGCCGGACTGCCCGCCGCGCAGGAAGCTCGGATTCTCGCGCGGTCGATCCGCGCGCGGGTTGCCGCCTGGATGCACTTCGTGGCAGGTCAGGCAGGTGAGTCGGCCATCCACCACCGGCCACTGAGCCGGCCGCGTCACGCGCGGATTCTCGAACGTACGGCCCACCGGGTGCGGTTCCTGCGACGCACGGATCCCGTCATGGCAGCCGAGGCAGAGCCGCTCCGTGGCCGGCAGCGGAATCGGTAACGCGCGAGTTCCCTCCATTTGGTGACAATGGCGGCAACCCGTATTCGACCAGTGCGGATTCTCAGCCCGGGCCACCGGCTCGCG
>BTUC01000254.1:0-10391 GCA_045863575.1 Phycisphaerae bacterium | reverse complement strand
ATGCCGTGGTCCAGACCATCGAGGAGCTCGATGGCGTCAAGGATGTGCATCATGTCCACGCCTGGAGCCTCACACCCGGAAAGGACATTTTCTCCGCGCATGTGTGCGTGTCCGCCCCGGACAGAATGGGGGTTCTCCAGCGGGCAATTCACGGCCTCCTGAGGAACAAGTTCGGGATTTACTTTTCCACCGTTCAGTTGGAAGATCAGTGTTTTGATGCCGATGAGGCCAGGGAAATCGACATCACCCACGGCGGATCCCGCTGACCAATGCGAACCCTTCAGGAATACAGCAGCTCTTCGCATTCTCGCTTTTCCCATACACGGATGTGCTTGAAACGGCACCCGACGCCCAGCTTAAGATCAGCAAGCGGTCCATGACCAGAAAGGAGATGAGGACCATGCGTGCTGTTCAAGACATGCTCAAGACCCATCCCAAGGGCGTTGGCGACCTGGACATGCAGGTGCTGCACAACTGCCTGATGGCCTGTCACGAATGCGAGGCCACGTGCACCTCCTGCGCCGACGCTTGCCTGAGCGAGCAGAGCGTGGAGATGCTGCGCCGATGCATCCGGCTTAACCTGGACTGCGCCGACGTGTGCTCAGCCACCGGGAAGATCATCACCCGTCTGACCGAGCCGGAGTGGGGATTTATCAGCCAGCAAATCAGCGCGATGTCGACGATGTGTGGTCTCTGTGCGGCGGAGTGCGAGAAGCACGCGGGCCATCACGAGCACTGCCGGGTGTGCGCGGAATCCTGTCGCCGGTGCGAAGATGCCTGCAATCGGCTGCTTCAGGCTATTCCTGCCGCTGTGGGCGTCTGAGGTTCGTCTCGTCAATACTAATGTGGCTGACCAGTGCAGGTTGTGCGCATCGGCGTCCACAGCGGGCGTCGCATGCGCCCCCTGCTCTTGTTGTTAAGCGGTCTCGTATGAGACATTGCCATGAAGGAATGCTCACCCGAAGAAATCCTGGTAGCCACGCATCAAATATCTCTATAAAGGGCGCGACTTTCTGACAATGGGCTTTCCAAGTGATGACGGCGAACAGGGGGGTATTGGAACGAGAGGAACATATGGCTGCCTCCACGACCCACCACGGGCCTCAGACTAAAGCACCCGATAGTGCTGCCCGGCAGGACCACTGCGGACTCACTCAGCGCGAGGCGACCGATGGTTCGCACCACACGGCGACCACCTCTGACGGCGCTCAGGAACGGGTTGATCTGCCCCTGACCGGCATGACTTGCGCATCCTGCGCCCGCCGCATCGAAAAAGCACTCATTGCTGTGCCGGGCGTGCATCGGGCCAGCGTAAACTTCGCCACCTCCAGGGCCACCATCGAATACGATCCCAAGACGGCCGGGGTTCGTGCTTTGGCGGACTTGGTGCGGGAGATCGGCTACGGCACGGCCGGAACCGCCCGTGCCGATTTCGTGGTGGATGATTCAGCCCGGCCGTCGGGGAGCAGCCGACCGCTGGAGGAGCACCTCAACCGGCTTCGGGGCGTGGTTCAGGCGACTTTCAACTTGGGCACGATGGAGGTTCGGGTGGAGTACCTGCCCGGCGAAATCGACCTGCTCACCATCCGTAAGGCCATCGAAGAGTTCGGCTACCGGGTGGCCGACATGCCGCCGGACCGTGCCGCCCCGAAGGCCGATGCCGAAACCTCAGACCAGGAGGCCCGCAACGCCGAATACCGCGACCTGCGGCGTAAGTTCTGGATCGCGGCGGTGCTCTCCCTTCCGGTCCTGGTTATTGCCATGTCGCATGGCCGGATCGCGTTCCTGAACTTCCCCGGCGTGAACTGGCTGCAACTGCTGCTGGCCACACCCGTCGTCGTGTATTGCGGGGCGCAGTTCTACCGGGGCGCGTGGCGGGCGTTCCGGCATCGAGCCGCGGACATGAATACGCTCATTTCCGTGGGCACCGGGACGGCGTACCTGTATTCCATCGCGGCGACGGTGGTGCCCGGCTTTTTCGCGTCTGCTTCGGCCGGGCACATGATGGAAGGGCTGAGCGACGCAGCCACGCCGATGGTGCCGGTCTACTTCGAAGCCGCGGCCGTGATCATCGCCCTGATCCTGCTCGGCCGGATGCTGGAATCGCGGGCCAAGGGCCGGACGGGCGATGCCATCCGCCGCCTGATTGGCCTGCAGGCCAAAACTGCACGGGTGATCCGCGACGGACAAGAGAAGGACATCCCGGTGGAGGAAGTCGTGCCCGGCGATCTGGTCGTGGTCCGGCCGGGCGAGAAGATCCCGGTGGACGGCGTGGTGGAGGATGGCTCCTCGGCGGTGGATGAATCCATGCTGACAGGCGAGAGTCTGCCGGTGGAGAAGCGGCCCGGAGACGAGGTGTTCGGGGCCACCATTAACAAAACGGGAAGCTTTCGTTTCCACGCCACCAAGGTGGGCAAGAACACCGCCCTCCAACAGATCGTCAAGCTGGTGCAGGACGCCCAAGGCTCCAAGGCGCCCATCGCCCGGCTGGCGGACGTTATCAGCGGCATCTTCACGCCGGTGGTGCTGTGCATTGCCATTGCCACGTTCGTGGTGTGGTTCATCGCCGCGCCGGAGGATGTGCGCTTCAGGCTGGCCTTGGTCAACTTCGTCTCCGTGCTCATCATCGCCTGCCCTTGCGCCCTGGGTCTGGCTACGCCTACGGCCATCATGGTCGGTACGGGCAAGGGGGCCGAAAACGGGGTGCTCATCAAGGGCGGGGAGACCCTGGAAACGGCCCACAAGCTCCAGACTATCGTGCTGGACAAGACCGGCACCATCACACGCGGCGAGCCTGCCCTCACGGATGTTCTCCCCGCTCCGGGAACCAGCGAAGCCGATCTTCTGCGTCTGGCGGCTTCGGCCGAACAGGGCAGCGAACACCCCCTCGGAGAGGCCATCGTGCGCACGGCCCGCGAGCGAAAGCTCCCACTGGCCGAGGCAAGGTCGTTCAATGCTCTGGCCGGGCATGGGATTGAGGCGGTGGTAGACGGCCAGCGGTTGCTGCTGGGCAATCTCAAGCTGATGCGGGATCGCAAGGTCCATCTGGACGGCTTCGAGGATCAGACTGCCGCCCTGGCCGGTGCGGGCAAGACGCCCATGTATGCGGCCGTCGATGATCGGCTGGCCGGTATCATCGCCGTGGCCGACCCGATCAAGCCCGAATCCGAAGAGGCGATCCGGGCGATGCGGAAGCTGGGCCTGGAGGTAGTGATGGTCACGGGCGACAACCGCCGGACGGCCGAAGCCGTGGCCCGCGAGTTCGGCATCGAGCGGGTGTTCGCGGAGGTCCTGCCGGAAGGCAAGGTGGACCGAATCAAGGCCCTCCAGCGGGAAAAGAAACGGGTCGGGATGGTCGGTGACGGGATCAACGACGCCCCGGCGTTAGCCCAGGCCGACGTAGGTATCGCCATCGGCACCGGCACGGACGTGGCAATGGAGGCATCCGACGTGACGCTGATCCGCGGGGACTTGCGCGGGGTGGTGACGGCCATCCTGCTGTCGCGGGCTACCATCCGGACCGTCAAGCAGAACCTCTTCTGGGCCTTTATCTACAACATCCTGGGGATTCCGATCGCAGCCGGGGCGCTGTATCCATTCACCGGCTGGCTGCTGTCGCCGATCATCGCCAGTGCCGCCATGTCCTTGTCCAGCGTCTCGGTCGTGGCCAACAGCCTGCGCTTACGGCGGTTCCGCCCCACAACGGGAGGTGCCTGACATGGATGCGGCGGAGTGGTCAGTTCTGATCGGCGGCGCGGGCCTGATCGGCTTCGTGCTGTGGTACTTCTTCGGTGAACGGCGAGCGGTCAGTGCCGCTGTGGGTCAGTCGGGTGTCCAGGAGATCAAGGTCACGGTGAAGGGCGGCTACTCGCCCGACGTAATCGTAGTTCGCGCGGGCCAGCCGGTGCGGCTTGACTTCTACCGGGACGAGACCGCCTCGTGTAGCGAGCGGGTAGTCTTCGGCGACTTCGGCATCGCCCGCGACCTGCCCGCTTTCAGGACCACAAGCATAGAGTTCACACCGGACAGGGCAGGCGAGTTCACCTTTGCCTGCGGAATGAACATGATGCGCGGAAAACTGGTGGTAGAGCCCGCCAGCGATGCGCAGTGAGTTTCAGGTACAAGGGAGATAATTATGAAGTGGAATGCAAAGACACGATTCGGGTTGGCGATATCGATTCTGCTTTCGGCGGCGGCATTGCTGGTCGCTCAAGCCCAGCATCAGCACAATGCCACTACCAAACCCGCAGAAACTGAGAAGCCCTCGATGGACCGGATGATGGCGCAGTGCATGGAGCACTGCCAGGCCACTCAGAGGTCGATCGATGAGACCCTCAGGGCCATTGAGACCGCCAGGGAGGGCAACGACATGCAGGCCATGCGTGCTGCCTTGGATAAGGCCCATACTCAACTAACCCAGATGAAGGAACACATGTCCAAGTGCATGGAGAAGATGAAGACGATGCAGAAGATGCACGGGGGCATGATGCGCGAGCACCTAGCGGCGAACGCTCAATGGACCTGCCCCATGCATCCACAAGTCAAGCGAGACAAGCCGGGCAATTGCCCCATATGCGGCATGCCCCTGGCGAAAGGCAAGACCGGCCACGTCGCGACGAGACCCTCGCACAGTGACGAGCATGGAGCGGCTAAGAGGTAAGCAGACCAACTGACAAACGGTTATTGATGATCGTGTCCCAAGGGCCTGCAGCCCGGATGGCCGCCGTTCTGCGGATCACGCGTCGTGCCGCCCTGGCCTGCATCCTGTTGGCCCTGCGCCCCGCCATCACGATCTCCGGCTGGTTGCCCTGGCATCATGCTGCCGCTGCCCCCACCACCTCGACCACCCATCATGCCTCCGTGTCCCCGACTCCGTTGGCCCTGCATCATCATGCTGTCACGACCCCCGCGCTGCTGGTTTCCCATCTTACCGTCATGTCCTGCATGCCCTGCCCGCGTGCCTTTCGCGCCAGTGCTCTTGACCGGAGTAAGGATCCATCCCGCACTTCGGGCACTTGCCCGGGCCTTTCTGTAACACCTCCGGATGCATGCTGCATGTGAACCACTGGGCAGACTCACGCGGTTGGGCTTTCATTGTTTCGTCCACCGCCGCGGCGTACTCGGCTGGCCTTGCCTTGAACGTGTCCACATCCTCATCGCTGCCGAGGAAATACGTCTTGCCTCGATAGGTGGTACTCTGCACCTCCTTCCGGCCACGCACAGCCTTTTCGGGCGGAGCAACGGCACACAGCAGCAAGTCCTCGTCCGCTGTGGCGCCGCGAGCGAGCACGCCAGCCTCCGGACGAAGCCTTTCCATGTACTTCGCCGGGGCCGCCTTGAACTTGGCCATCGCATCTGCGGAGCTGAAGTACAGCGTCTTGCCTGAATACTGAGCGCTCACGCGCGGATCAATGGGTCCGCCCGTTACCGGGCAGTGCACCTGTTCCGTGGACGCGCTCTTCATCTTGACCAGGTACTTGGCCGGATCAGCCTTGAAGTCCTCTGGGCACTGATCGCAACAGAAGTCGATGCGGGCCCCGATGAAGTCAACTGACTTCATCGGTTCAACGGGATCACCCGACACCAGGCACTTGACCTGAACCGTCTGTGGGTATATCTGCTTGTACACGTTCGGAAGGTGCTTGGCCGGCGAGTCCTTGAACTTGGCGACGCAATCGGGCGAGGAGAGATAGACCTTGAGCCTACCCTCTTGGACAAACACGTCTTCCCGAGCGGCTTTGCCGGTTACAGGACAGGTCCCTTGCTTCGATGCGGACACCATTGGCGGCTTTTCGGCCCCACCCATCTTTGCGTGATCATGCTCCTGAGCAAGAACCTGCGGGACAATCAATAGCCCGGTCAAGGCCCAAGGGATCTTTCGCATTCTCGAATCCTCTTCGCACCCTGTTGTTTTCCAACCAGGACGAGTGAACAGCCGACGGCCTGAATAAATCACTACCGCCCATACGATGGGTGCTTCAGCCTGAGCGCCTGAGCCGGAACATCAGGCCCGGCGGGCAAGTTGGATGGCCCCGCGCTGCTCTGGCCCGTCAGGTAGTTGGGCTGACCTTCCCTCGTTCCCTGACATCCCGGAAGCACGAAAAACGAGAGGGCGAGCAGACTCACCAGAAGGAAGCTCGATTTCCTGAGCATGGTTGGACTCCATTGCATGAGCCAGGAAGCTCATGAGAGCTCATGTCCTCACCGACCGGCTCCGCGGCTATAGAATTGGATGCCCAGGCTTGGGTCGTTCTTCGAGGCCGATCCAGGAATTGTGGATCGTTTGGGATAGAGTATCCCCTGGCAGCTCCGGGCTTACGCCGCGCGGCCGGTTACGAGTGTAGCGGGAATGTCCGACCAGCGCGACGAGGGAGCTCAGTTGAGAATGATACGTCTCAGTGAGTCGCCTGCTCGTTACAGCCTCAATCGAGAGCGCCCCCTCGGCAGGCTAAAACAGAGCACCAGGCCATTCGGCTCGCGTAGCCAGCTCCCTGTCTTCAGATCTGCCATCCGGGTCACTTCGCGAAGATCGGTCTGCTTTTCGTCCGCCTGAAGCTGCGGCACTCTGTGTACGGGACCCGTGACCCGGATCGTGAAATCCGCCGCGGCAAAGGGGGCCTGCAGCGTGATCACACCGCCGTGTCTGTCGATGCGCGTCAGCTCGCGAGCCGCCCAGTACCGGGCAATCTGGCTTAGTTTCATCCATGACAGATGCTCGTAACGCTCGGCCAACCGACGCACAACCTCACGCAGAATCTTGAAGCCCACCTCCTGCCCGTTGAAGTAAATGCCAGTCCAATGAGCGAGCAAGATGGCAGGTTCGCCGCGATCGATTACTTCCACCAACCGGCCGGCTTTCAAATCGGGGGTGATGAAGCGGTCAAGCTCACCCTGGCTGGAGCAATCCCAGCCCCCAGTCCAATCGCGGGTGCAGGCAACGATCGAAACCACGCAGCGCGGGTCGGCGCCCTCCAGGCCGGATGCATACTCGACGCGTGGGACCACGCTCTCAGATCCCTTCTCGATCGCGTCCAGGAAGTAGTGCGGCACTTGAGCGTTGAACACGTCCCGGCAGGCTTGAAGAGTCGCCTGGGCCAACTCCGGCCGAGCGCCTGAACCGAACACGCCGGGAGTCGTTATGCCTTCACAAGGCAAGCCAACGTTCTTGAGAATGCGCAAGGCATACGACATGTAATCGGCCAGCTCATCAACCGACCGCCCGACGGACCAGTCCCAGTTCTCCATGTTGTTCCGAGTGCGATCGGGGTACGGATGCCCTGTTTTCGTGTCGATCACTCGGGTGTGCGTGACCATTTCCGGGTGAATGTCCCAATTGGGCGCCATTCGCGTGCGGACCAGCTTCAGGCTGTCGTCCAGCGCCTGGTCCGTCCAACCCGGCAACACACGGTCCAGTCGCCCGATGCACGCAGGGTATGGCACGATGCTGAACTTGCCTTTGACGCCGTGTTCATCAGCGAAATCCGCGAACTTGCGGATGAAATCATCCGGGATCTCGACCGGCCAGTCCCTCCAGGGCTGCCGATACTTCGGCCCGTTTCCCCAGGCAGTAGCAAACTGAGGAACGGCGAAGCGGTTCAGGTTCACTAAGCAGGTCGAATCATCAATGAGAAGGGATAGAGGCACTCGGTTGCGCGGGTTCAATACCGTCACGTCGGCCGCTCGCGCCGGCCGATCGCCTTTGAGCTGGGCCCGAGCCACGCGGGACCCGAGAACCAAGCCGGCACCCATGCCCAGGAGGGCCGAATCCTTCAGCAACTCCCGGCGCGACAGCTCTAACATGGCGCAATGATGCCTCTACAGGTTGTTCCGCTCTGCGGAACTCAGGGGGTGTTTCCGCCCATCATGTTGCCACCCATCATGCCACTCCCACTTGTGGAGCCGCCCATCATGCCACCCCCCATCATCGCGCCGGACATGGACTGCATGTGGGTCTGCATCGCATTGCTCATCGTTATGAATTCGTCCACATCTCCGTCCCCGTCCAGATCGGCCGTATCCGGAGTGCAATACATGTCGTATGCCGAACCGCAGGCGTAGTCCATGTTCAGAAAACCGGGAACAGCCATCATGTTGGCGAAGGTCCGCCCGTCGGCCAGCGTGCAACCGACGGCCTGAGAATCATTCAGCGACCCTAATCCCATGATCTCGGCACATGGGATCTGGACGGTGCCCGTCTGCCCCGCTGGCACGGTCACGTCCTGGGTCTGGTCGCTCGGGTCTGCCTGGCTGGAGGAATAGGCCAGATGAAACGTGCAGGCTTGTCCGGCCTGATTGTGCATGCGGACCGTCATCATGCCACCTGGCGTCGCCAGGTCGCTGGAGCTGTTGAAACCCATTTGCGACGGCGCAGCCTGCATGTACCCGCTCATACTCATCCCGCCGAAGCCGGTCGGCCCCCCGATGAGGGAAGCCACTTGGGCGGCCTTTTCGGCAACGGCCGAGACGGTTTTAGAGTCGCCGCCGGTCAGCGAGCCCGGCCCGGAAACACACGACGACAGGAGAAGGGCGAATGCCGGAGGGAGAATCCACAGCCTGTGGGACATGAGGTTTCCTTTCTGACCTCGATTGGTCAATTGGATCGCACTGCATTGGTCCGCAGCTTCTCACCAGATTAGATGCATCGTGGAGGCATTTTCTTCGGGGAGCCTACCCTATTCCGGCCGACAGGCCCTAAACCAGTGCCTGAGCTGGCTTTATGGATGCTCCGGCCGATCAACCGCATGGTCCTGAGCCAGCCCGAACGGCGCGGGGGATTGTCCCCCTGCCCGGATTGTTCCCTATCTCCTGCCTGCATATGATGGCGCGGGTGGCTTGAGTCAGGCGCGCTCGGCCGCTGTACCCTAACCTGTGCAGCCGTAGGCATCAGCCGCCTCGCGGCTGGGGAATCGAGCAGTCGAGTCTCCGGTACGCCTGCTCCCGGAAAGCGACGAGCACATGACGAGGTTCATGGAAGAAGTCAACTAGGAGGGCCTCATTCTCTGATTGCAGGCCGGCGCACGATCGGGAGCGGCGGTAGCAGCCCAACCCGAAGCTTCAGGTTCTCGTGCCGCTCGATCCTAAACGTCAGGCCCTGAAGGTACTTCGTGAAGTCCCAGTTCCAGTGGCAGCCCTCGCAGAACCAGGCCACCAGGGGCGCGGTGAAGTTCTGGAACACCCCGTAGGCGCGATTCCGGCTTATCACGTGCTCATAGGCATACAGCAACCCACCTTTGCGGAGGACGCGACAGACCTCACGCAGGGCGGCGACCGGATCGGAAATCGTACAGAAGACGAGATTGGCCACGACCCCATCGAAAGACTCGTCGGAGTTCTGATAGGCGCTGCTCCAGTTCCTTGAGCGGAATCGACATAGCTCCCGCAATGTGCGCGCTGCGATACTCCTCCACGGGACGCACATCGAGGACGATGGCCAAGCCCTGTCGGAATCTTCGTCCCAGCAACCCGTGCCAAGCCGGCCGAGGCGCGGACCACGAGATTATCATCGTGCAAGATCGGAGGCAGATGCTTTAGGGCTTGGCTCATGCGGTTGAGAATGGCACACCAATCGAACTCGCGAGCCTTTCGGCGGAACGAATGGAAACCACACGGCAAAACGCGAGGTGCGGGATCGCCGGATGGGAATCATCCGAGGATACACCAAAGCGGTGGTTTCGCTAATAACCTCGCCCGTGGGCGTCACAATGGTCACGTCGATGTGAATCCGGCCGAGGTCGAGGGGTGGGCGGCGTTTCACCGTCCCTGAGACTAAGGTCTCTTCCCCATCCTGCTCTGCCTTGGCTGACAGGATCACGGGATGACAGTCCGCGACCTCCATGCGAACGGTGCCGTTCTGAGCCAGGTTCACGCGGTCGGTTGCACAACCGGTTGCGATCGTCAGGAAGCCAGCAACGAGCCCGACCCGTACCACCGGGTGACGGGCAGTCCAAGCTTTGCCTAACCAGATTCCCTGAGAAGCCATCTTGACCTCCGTTGTTCAACTCACGCCTAATGTATCGGCAAGACGGCGGGCAGCCCGGTAACTGCTCCATTCGGGGATTTCAGGCACCTGTTCGTGGCAATTTCAGCACGGCCGATGGAGCAGCCATCAATCGGAACTTCGGTCGTAGACGACCCGGCCCCACTGCCCACCCTTGGAGTGAGGCTCGAAGCGCGGTGCCCGACTCACTTGCCGCTCGCCGGTCAGCGACTCTACGCCACTGCGATCCGTGCTTTCACACGCAGGAATGACCAACAGGACCGCTAGGAACAGGCCAGTGAACGCTTTCCTCCAGGTTATGTATTGGAGCATTTGAACACCTCCTCCAAAACCAGGAACTCCCACGACCACCACGGACATGTGCAGAGTTAGATGCCTGGGATAGAATCGTTCT